>JAHJRD010000035.1 GCA_018830945.1 Nanobdellota archaeon
TATTATTCCTGATTTTATTTTGCCAAGCAGTGTCAATACAGAACTGCAAACCCCTGCTGTAGGCCTTGACAGCAGCGGCTATCTCTGGAGTTGCAGTAATCTTGATTTTTGCTGTAGCAACAATTTGCATATGGGCAATAGGGCAGTAAAGGTATTTAAACCATGCGCGCATCTTTGTCAAGTGGCAAGTGGAGGTGAAATGGGCGGCCGCAGCAAGCTGCGGGGTATCAGACCCAAAGTGGAATGAATACCTTTGACTGGTGCCTGAAACAGGGAGAAAAAGGCGAGAAACACAGGGGGCTCAGAAAAATTGAGCCTGACCCCGCGGCAGCAAAGGAGCATATCATAAAAGCGAGGCATAACTTTGAAACAGCCATTAAAAACAAGAAGGATGCCCCTGACTGGAGCGTTTCTATGTTTTTCTACTCATCTTATCATTGCTTATTGGCTTTGCTAAGGCAGCTTGGCTATGAATCACGAAACCAGGAATGCACATTCGCGTGCATTGAATACCATATTGCAGGCGGCTTGGAATTTGAAAAGAGCCTTATAGCATGGATAAGGAAGACATCGCAGCAGATAGAGAAAGATGCCAAGGAATTAAGGGAAGAATTTCAGTATGGCACTAAAACGAATGTTTCAGGGGGATTGCTGGATATTATGGAAATGCAGACAAAAGATTTCATTTACAAAACAGAGGTTTTGCTTAATAAGCTCCAAAGAGAGAGCAAAACAAGAAAACATTTTGATAAGCGCTGAAAAAGCTTGCCTCTTTTTTTCCATTATCTTTTTATACAACCATTCCATTCTTTATGTATGCGCGACAATGAATGGCTTGCTTTGAGAATGAGCCGGATATGGGAAATGCTCTTTCCAGAGGTTGAAAAGCTGAATAATGTTTCTATCCGCTTTAAAGGCAAATGGAAAAACAAGTTTGGGCACATTAAGAGAACAGGAAAAGACACTGAGATTGCTGTTAACTCATTATTTACGCACGATGCAGTGCCTGAATATATTATTGACTTGACAATTGCGCATGAATTAACACACTACTGGCACGGCTTTAACAGCCCGCATGAGAAGAAGTACAAGCATCCGCACGCAGGGGGCATTGTTTCAAGGGAATTAAAGAAAAGAGGGTTTGGGCATATGCTTGTTCTTGAAAAAACATTTGTAAAAAGGCAGTGGCTTCCTATATACCATGCAATGATGAAAAACACTAAAAAGCAAACAAGGTCTTCTGCTGTTTCGCCTCTTTCAATAAGGTACTGGCTTCAGTGAACTTATTCACAGGAATTTTCATTCTTGTTGAAGCGGCCTTTAATGCTTCTTCAACTGTGTTAAATAATTCAGGCTTCTTGGACATTGCATTCCTTACTGTTTCCCTGAGAATGCCAACACCGCAAGGCGCGAAATACTCATCCCTTACTTCTCTTAAGATTAATGCTGATGCCTGCCTTTTAATTAATCTCAAATGCTCTGCAATCGCCAATCTGCAGCTGTAGTAAGCGCCAGTCACTTCAGAAGCATATGTTTTCCTTCCAAAATAACCTTCATTGTCTTTCATGAAAAATATTTCCATTCCACTGTTCCAGCAACTCCCGGGCATCTTGGCTTCTATCACTTCAAAGCTCCACTGCCTTGGCAATAGAATTATTTCATAATGATTGCCAACATATTCATCATGGTAAACACGATACTCATTTATCCATGGATAATCCTTTACTTTTTGAAGCACCTGCTTTGAAACCATGTCATCAACAGCTGTTATTGCCCATCTTGTGGGAACCATTCTTCTTTCTAATTTGCAGCCTAGCAAGCCTGATGTCAGCAATTTCACCATTGAAGTTACTGTGAAATCATGCTTGTAAAGGTCTTTTACAGCTTCTGTTGCTTTCAAGCCATTGTCAGAAACTATTGCATCAACTTTTCGCGGTATGAATGGGTTTTCAGTGATTTCAGCTTTTAACAACGGCGCGGGATTTCCTATCGGAGCAGCGTAGTTATTTAATTCCATTGATAATGAAGGCTTTTTCGCAAGATGAAACTCCATGTCGCACGGCTTCTGAGCCATTGATATTTCCTGCATTGTCTCTTTTAATTTTTCATTTCTTGATTTTACATTGCTTGTAAACCTTGAATAAATCATAGAGCCCCTTCTTTGGAGAATATCATGCACTCCTAATCTTTCCTTAAACCATTCTTCAGGCGCTGATAATTTGTTTGCAGTGTCATCGTGCTGAGCAGGAGCTAATATTCCTGCGAAGACGTTTGGATAATTGTACTGGCCTACAAATACATCAGGTGGAGAGCTTCCGTTAAAGTCTAAGTTAACCTTTGGCAAAGCCTCCCTGAACTTCTGTAAAATAGGGCAGAATCCTTTTTTGCATGAATATTTACTATTCGCATTGCCCTTGCATCTTATGCAGTCCATATTGCAAAGGATAGAAAGGCAGATTAAAAAGGTTGCGGGTGGTTGGCAAGTGGTTCAAAAGGCCGGGCTTCGCCGCCAGTTAAATATTTAAAGTGCTTCTGTATCCATTATAACATCATTCGCGGGGGTGCCGGAGTGGTCAAATGGAAATCTTCGATTCCAAAGGTCCATAACCTTCGGTTCCAGACCAAACGGGCTAGCTTCAGGAGCTAGTAGCTTAGTGCTTACGCAGGTTCGAACCCTGTCCCCCGCATTTTATATTCAAAAGAGTGTAAAACATGGAAATAAAGCTTGGAAAATGCCGCCATTACAAAGGCAGGGAATATGAAGTCATAGGCACAGCAAAGCACAGCGAGACTTTGGAGGAACTTGTAATTTACCGCGCATTGTACGGGGAGAATCAATTATGGGCAAGGCCGTTAAAAATGTTCACGGAAAATGTTGTTGTGAATGGTATTGAAGAACCGAGATTTAAGTTTGTTGGAAAGGGTTAGCGCAAGAAGTAGGACCAGCCGCATTTGACGAGGGGAACAAAGTTGCCTATTCAGGAATGTTGGAAAATTTCCACTTTTTCTTTTGGTTTTATATACTTTTTTCAGACGAACCATTGTATTTTTCGGGTTCTATGAAAAAGTTAATGCTTTTTTTCAGAAAGCTTATTAAAGAGCAAAGAGAAATGCAAGCGAAATGGCTCAAAAATGCTTCAAAGAGTCGGAAACTATTGAATTCAAGAAATCCACTGCGCAATTAAAGGAGGCTATTATCTCAATAGCAGCAATTCTCAACAAGCATCGAAAAGGGGAGATATATTTTGGCATAAAAAATGATGGCGGAATAATCGGGCAGGAAGCAAATGAGAACACCCTGCACAGGATTTCAAATGCAATATCAGAACATATAGAGCCGAAAATATACCCGCAGATAGCAAAAGTAGAATTAAACGGCAAAGCCTGCATACATGTAGGTTTCCATGGCAGTGAAATGCTTTATTATGCTTACGGCAAAGCATATATCCGCGTGTGCGATGAAGACAGGCAGTTAAGCGCTAAGGAGATAGAAAATTTTATTTTGAAGAAGAATGCCCACAAGCTAAGATGGGATTATGAGGAATGTGAAAAAGCAGCGCTGCAGGACATAGGCACTGCAAAGCTAAAATCATTCCTGAAAACAGCAGGGCTAAAGTATAGCTCGGCGGAAAGCTCATTGCAAAACCTTGGCCTTATGCATGGCAAGAGCCCTGTTAATGCAGCAGTTATCCTCTTTGGCAGAAAACCACAAAGATTCTTTCCAAATGCAAAACTGAGATGCGCCGTGTTTGCTACAACAGACACAACAATGCCGACTGATATGCAGGAATTTGAAGGAGACTTATTTTATTTGATACAAAAAGCTGAAGAGTATATTCTGCGGAACATCCATATCGGCATGCGGCTCGAAGGGCTAAGCAGGGTGGATGTGCCTGAAATAAACAAGGAAGCATTCCGGGAAGCCATAATAAATGCCTTCTGCCACAGGGATTATTATGAGTTTGATTCTGTAAATCTTGCCATATTCCAAAATAGGCTGGAAATAAGAAATCCAGGGCAGCTTTATGGAGGGCTTACAATAAAGCAGATGAAAACAGGAAATATTTCCAAAAGGCGCAATGAGCTTATAGCAGAGATGCTTCACAAAGTACATTTTGTCGAGAAGTGGGGAAGGGGAATAAAGCTTATCCTTGCAAGGGAGCCAAAGGCAAGGTTTAAGGAAGATGCCAACATATTCTTTGTTGTATTCCCAAGGAAAAATATAGGCAAAACCTTCTCTGTAAATGCCCCTGAAAATGTCCCTGAAAATGTCCCTGAAAATGTCCCTGAAAAGAGGCAGGAACTCATAATAAGAGCAATTGCCAAAGACAATAGAATAACAATTCCCCGGCTTGCTTTGATGTTCAAAGTAGCAGATAAAACTATTAAAAGAGATATAGAAAAGCTAAAATCCAAAGCAATACTCAAAAGAATAGGGCAGGATAGGGGCGGATATTGGAGGGTACTTAGATGAAGTAAAGGAAAATATTATAAATCCGGTAAGGCTTTCATATGCTGTAAGGCAGAAGGCAAAGTACGAATATGAAGAAAAATACGACTGCTACTTCGGATATTCAAAAACACTTTGCCACAGATATGTGCTTGTGATAAACAGCAAGTGCATTGTCTGCACAATAATTAAGGTAAACAGGAGATGGCAGAGGAGGATTGAGAAGCATGCAAAAGTTTAACTTTGACTATGATTCAGGCAATGATGACCTATTCCTCTATAATCCACAGTCAAAATCAAAAGCCAGCATCGAGATGGGAGATTTTATATTGGATTATAACAATAGAAAGGAACTTGTCGGTATAGAGATAGTAAACTATAACATGGCAAAGTCTATCCCATTCACAGCAAGCTGTGGGGCATTACGCCTTTGCAGTTATTTGCCTCTAGACTCTGCTTCAGTTCACCTTGCGGCGCTTCAGCTTCACCATCTGAGGCGTTTGGCTGGTTTACAGCA
>JAHJRD010000036.1 GCA_018830945.1 Nanobdellota archaeon
AAACAGTAAGAAAACTTAAAAAATTAAGAGAAAAAGAAAAGTGTCAAGGGGAAAGTCAAAAGATAAATGGTCTTGAACGGCATATTAGCGTCCTTGGCGCTAATTTTTTAAGTTGTAGCGTTTAGTTTATCAACACATTCCCCCAGCGCTCTTTGAAAAAGTATATAAATAAAGGAATAATTTCATATATATGGACAGAAAAGCATTATTCATGTTTTCAATATTCTTTGTATCAGGCATGTTTCTATTGGGAGAAGGCATTACAGGGCTGTATGTAATGGATTTCCAGCAGCCTGCGTGCGACGCAGATGACAAGTGCATTGAAAGCAATGTATGCTGCCTTTTTTACAATGAGGATTTTGGGGTCTGCGACAATGAGAATAACTGCGATGCGATTGAAAAAGCCACTTTTGACGCAAGAAGAAAGATATCAACATATGATTCGCTTGACACATCACAAAAATACAGCCTGTTCAGCACAGTAACCTCCCATATTGAAGGCCCGAAAAAGGAAAACAGGCTTTACTCAATGATTGCAGGTGTAATCCTTATATTTATTGCCCTGGCAGGGCTTTTCATAGGAAAGGTAAGGGACATACACGCTGGAAAAAGCCATTCTCTATACAGAACCAAGAAAAAGAAGAAATAGTTACTTGAGCTTTGCCGCTTTTATCGCTATGTATCTTGCAAAAAGGTTACGATTGCCATCATCCAATACAAAAGGCCGCAGCATCTCTTTTAACATTTCAAGCTTCATTTTCTTATGGAAATAAAGAGTTGCATTCTTTTCTGTTAATTCGGCAATAAAATCATTGAATTGGCTGCAGAATCTTCCGGCAAATAGCTTAAGCTTTCTATATCCACTTGTATCAAGCGCTGGCTTAAAGCTCTGCAGGTTCTCCAATAAAGAAGTGCTGTCATCAAAAGCGCCTAATTTTACAGAGCTGCCCTCAGGAAAATTTTCAAAATCCCCGCGGCTGTGCGAATTCAGCGTTGCCTGGTAAAGCCGCGCCTGCAGTCCCGGCATCTTGGTTGCATCCATGGCCAGCTGAGGTGTTGCAGGCATGGTAAGCACTAAATAATCATCATCTTTGTTAAACTGCAATGGCTTTGGCATTGTAAAATAATCAGAAAGAAGCCTGTCCAGTGTCTTCCTGTTCTGCCATCCGAGATTAAGCTGTTTTGCCATTTTGAATATAAGCGCCCTGCCCACCACGCTGCATCACTGGTCAGCAGCGCTCTTTAAGCAGGGCGCGTTTAACCTTCCTTCGGCATGATTTGCCTTGGAAGATGCTTGAATTTCTTATTGCAAGCTTATATATAAGCCTTTCGCAGGTTATGACTAAATAATGGCACTAGGGTTTATGGCTAAGATCATAATCATCTCTTATGTAAGATGCAAGAAACTCGTCCATCCCAATACCATCAGCCTTTAAGAAAGGCTTTAAAAGCCCTTTTATGGTATCTGAAGGCAGCCTCCCATGTATTGACAATACAGCGCCCCTGCCACTCATTGCAGCCACAAACTGTGCAAAGCCGTTTGGCAGCGGATATGAGGTAATCTTTATCTCCTTGCTGCTTGTCTTGTCAAGATAAGAGGCAAGATTGAATATGTCATTTAACTGCGCTGAATATCCCAAGTTGTTATTTACGCAGACATGGGTGTCAGAGGGATAACTGTCAAACCTTGAGCTTGATATTGAATTAAACATTGCAAACAACAGCCTTGCCTGGATTCCATTCAGGCGCTTCTCATCTTTTTTAAAAGTATCGGATTCCATACACAGCATAATTTTATAATAGTCCCTGCCATCCTTCTGGACAAAAAGCCTTCCGGCATCATCGTCATCAATGTCCATGGCTGGGTCAACATAAATATAATAATAGTCATCAAGCTTGCTGCTTATCGAGCCGCGCAGAAGTTTTTCAAGGCGCTGTTTGTTTGACGGTTGGCGCATTGTTAATAAATAAGCATTCTCAGTATATAAACATTACCAGTTAAGTTTATATCTGTCTTTCCCCATAATTTAAGCATGTCAGGACCAGGAGAAGGCAAAAAGCCATTAAAAGGAATCAAAGTATATATCCATGAGAAAGGCAAGTCAGGCGCTTCTGCCACGCATATTGACATTGAAGGCGCTATTGGAGAAATCATAAAGCCAGGAGAGACAACATTTGCAAAAGGCAAGAATAACGGCATATTCATTGCCTTGAAAAAGCCGATGATAATAAGGGCTGAAAAAGAATTAAAAAAATAAAAAAATTATCTTTTCTTGGGCTTTGCTTTTTTCAGCTTTTTCTCATACTCAGCCTTTGCCTTTTTCAGCGCTGCGTCAGCTTTTGCAGAATACTTCTTCACTTCGCTGTTAAGCATAGCCTGCAGCTTTTTCTGCCTTTTCTCTGCTTCTGCCCTTATCTCATTGGCGAACTTCCTCACTTCAGGCTCATTCGCCCTTCCTTCCTTTAGTAATTGCTTTGCCACTTCTTCTGCCTTTCTCTTTGTCACTACGCCAAGCCCAATTCCCATAAGCACTGCCTTCCTGGCAAGTGCTTTCAGCTGTTTATCCATTGAATTCACCTCCTTTTTTAAAGGGGCCCAAGACGCCTGTCTTGGCTGCCTCCTTTTTTTAAATCTAGTAACCATTATCTCCCTTGTATTTTCCTTCCCTTAATATTGAAAAAGTAAGCATGCCTGCAATCCATATTATCAAAAAGCCGCCAAAATACACAAGCAATGGAATCCCTAATATCAATGGCTTTACCTGCGCATGAAGGATCAAAGCGTTTGAAAGGATAATCGCAGCTATAATCATTCCAAACACGAGCCTGTTGCTTGACCTGTCCACTTCCATCACAGCCCTGTCCATGTCGCTTTCCCGCACTTCAAGCTTCAGCTTCTGCCCCTGCTTCCAAGTCTTGAAAAAGCTGTTTATGTCAGCAGGCAGGCTTGAAACAAAATCCTTCATGTTTAAGGCTGATTTCTTAAAATTTGAAAGTATATGCTCAGGGCTTACCCTCTCCTTCATCATCTGCTCAACCCTTGGCCCTATGAATGATGTAAAGTTAAAGTCAGGCACGTACTTTGCGCCGAATCCCTGCAGTGTTATGAGTGTTTTTCCAAGCAGGACAAAGTTTATCGGCAGCTTCACCTTGTATCTCCTTGCCATGTCAAATGCTTTTGAGAAAAACGCTGCAAAATTAATCTGCTTGTTTGAGGCGTCATAATACTCCGCAAAGTTCTCAACAAGGTCTTCCTTGAATTCTTTTGCATTGAAAGAGGCAGGATCGTTTATGCCGAGCCTCTGGAAAGCAGACGCAATCAAATCAAGGTCCATTGTAAGAAGCCCAATGAGAACTTCCTCCATTTCATTTACCATGTCAGGCGTAACCCTGCCGACAATGCCAAAGTCAAGGAATGCAATCTTGTTATTGCCCATCAATAATATATTGCCCGGATGAGGGTCTGCGTGAAACACCCTGTAATCAAATATCTGGTCAAGCGCTGCGTTAAACACGCGCTTTGATGTCTTTTCCATTGAGCTGTGCAGCTTTGCAAAGTCACCAACCTCGCTTATCTTTACTCCGGACACAAAGCTCATTGTGAGCACTTTCTTGTTTGTCTGCTCCCAATACACTTTTGGCACAGACACATTAAGGTCATCCTTGAAATTATTGTGGAATATTTCTATGTTTCTTGCCTCAAGCATGTAATCAAGCTCTTTTTTTGAGTATGCCTCAAACTCATTTATCATCTCATCCAGGTCATACCCCCTGGCTTCAGGAAAATGCTTGTTTATGATTTTGATTAAAGAGCGCAAAAGCTTTGTGTCTGCTGTAAACAAGTCATACAATCCAGGCCTTTGGACTTTTACCGCAACAATCTCGCCTGACATTAACCTTGCCTTATGCACCTGGCCGATTGAAGCTGACGCTATCGGCTTTTCATCAAACTCCTTGTAAAATCTTTTTAAGTTGCCGCCAAGCTCTGCCTCAATTATTCTTTTCACTGTCTTGAACGGCATTGCAGGCACATTATCCTGCAGCTTTGCAAACTCATCGCAGTAGTCAGCAGGCAATAAGTCATACCTCAGGCTAAGCATCTGCCCTAATTTAACAAAAGTGCCGCCAAGGTTCTCAAGAACCCTTCTTAATCTTACTGGCAGGGAAGTGATTGGCTTTGAAAATTCCTCTTTCTGTATCCTCTTGTGGAAAGTAAGATGCCTCTTTAATTCCATCCTGTCCACAATATAGCCCATTCCCTGTTTAAAGAGGGCGTTTGAGATTTGCCTAAGCCTCTTCCTGCTTGTCATCTCATCCGGCTGTAATTCATCTGGCATATGTGTTTATAGTGGCGATACTGGTTTAAAAATGTTTATATTAGGATAAAATCTTACAAAAAGCCAGCCTCCGGCGCACTTTTATTGCTTCTATTCTTTTAAAAGATTGAAAACAATAGATTTTAGCGAAGCTTGGCTTATTTATGAGTATAATAAAATACAAACTTATCGCCCTTCTTGTCCAATCTGCAAAACCCAAACCTCTCAAACTGTATTATGTCCCCTTCTTTCAAGTGCTTGACAGTCTTCTCTGCAAATCCATGCCTGACATCTGCGTTAGGCATTATAATCTCTGTTTCAACATTTTCATCATTTGCAGGCAGCCAGTGTATTAACTTGGCATTCAATGAAGCATCATGCTCTTTTGATATAAACTTGCTATCTTTAAAATTAAACAAATGAATCAACCTGTACACTTTCCCCTTGTCAATATCATCAGAAAGTAGAAAGTCAGTGTCTGCATTCAGCTTTCTCTTGCCCCTTTCCTTGTCCTCAGGATGCAAGTCAAGCTCGGCAGCCATTGAAGGCGCATTCTCTATAAACACCCTTTTGGGATTTTCAACAAAGAAATATCTATTGGCCTTTTCATCAATTAATTTCCTGTTCTCAGCGTATAAATTGTCAACAGGCACTGTAATCTCATTTGCGTTAACCCCGAAAGAAAGTGAAAAGCTTCTTATTGCTTCCGGCAATATACCTCTTTTTTCCAAAGCCTGCAAACTCCATGTCCTTGGATCATCCCAGCCCTTGTATTCGCCTGACTCAACCTCTTTCTTTGCTTTTGATTTGCTTAGCTTTACACCCTCAATCTGCACTATCCCTATATGTATTATTTCAGCATGCTTCCAACCGAATATATCCCATATGTATTTTTCCATGTCGCTTTCAATCATCAAATCCTTGCCCCTCATAATGTGCGTAATGCCAAGCAAATGGTCGTCAATCGCCCATGAGAAATCCAATAATGGCCATACCCTGTGCTTGTTTCCAACCCTTGGATGCTTTCTTTCTGAAATCCTGAATATGACCCTGTCCCTGAATGCAGGATTCGGGTTATCCATGCTTGTCTTGATTCTTAATGCAGCCCCGCCTTCCTTGTATTCAGTGAACATCTTTTTCCAGTTATCCAGTGTTTTTTGCACAGTGGCTTCCCTGCACTCGCAAATCCTCATGTTTCTCCTGTTTTCCCTGAGCTTTTCTGAATCACAAAAGCACACATATGCCTTTTCTTTTTTTATTAATTCCTCGGCATGCTTGTAATATATTTCAAGCCTGTCTGACTTGTAAAGTATTTTTGAATCAAAATCAATGCCAAGCCATTTCAAGCCTTCAGGAATCAAGTCATACGCTTCTTTCAGGACATTTTTTTCCTCAGAGCCGATTGTGTCATCCATGACTAAAAGCAGTTTTCCCTTGTACTTCTTTACATATTCATCATTCAGGATAAATGGCCGCGCATTTCCTATATGCAAAGGCCCTGACGGATAAGGCGCCATTCTCATTACTACTTTTCCTTCTTTTGCATTGTTCAGTTCAGGCAGCTCATGCGCCTTTTTCTCTTTCTTTTCCAAAAGCTCAGGAGCCAATTCTTGAAGCTTTTTTAACTGCTCTTCAGGCTTCATCTTGTTAACTTCCTTAATCATATCATTAACTTCTTTTGCAACATCTTTCATCTTGTCTTTAAGTTTAGGGTTCTCAGAAAGCAGTTTCCCGATTACAGCACCGGGAGTGGCTTTTCCATTATACTTGACAGCATTGTGCAGAGCGTATTTCTCAATGTCATTCTTCATAAGCATAAAGAATAGCTAAATAACCATTCCTTATAAGGGTTTCGCGGGATTGGCTGTAATGTATTGCTCCGAAATAACTTCCCCCCAGCAGAAAGGCGGCAGGAATTCAATGGATATATTGCTTTTGAGAGCCTGCTTATCTCCTTTGATGATAATTCATTGCTGAATTTTTGCTTTAATGGCTGCAGAAGCCTATTTTTTAATTTGTAAGCGTCTGCTGTTTTAGCATACGCGCACCAGCCTTCAAAGCAGTTATATATCTCGTCATAAGCTATGTTTCCTGCATCATAAAATAAGCACAGCATTTCAAGCTTTTTCCTGAACGCCCTTATGTTTTTCTTTTGTATAAGCTTATGATGCGGGAATATCTTTAAGCCGAGAAAATTCGTTCCTTGATATAAAGGAAATATTCTTGATTTCTCCGCATGAAGCTTAAGCCCTAATTCTTTTTCCAGAAATGAGCTTATCTCGCTCTTGTATGCTTCAAGCGCCTTCCTGCTATTATGCATTATTACAAAATCATCAACATAGCGGATGTAATATTTTGCCTTAAGCTTGTGCTTAATGAAGTAATCCATCTCATTGAGATAAACATTCGCAAAAAACTGGCTTGTCAGGTTGCCTAAAGGCATTCCCCCGCCCTTCTCTTTTGAGGAATGATTCTGCAAAATTAAGCGGATAAGCCAAATCACTTTTTTATCAGCTATTTTTCTGCTGATTATTTGCAGCAATACTTCTTGGCTGACAGAATCAAAGAATTTTCTGATGTCTGCTTTCAGTACGAACCCGTTCATCCCCTTGCCATTTTGTAAGGGCATTAAATTTCTTGACACCTTGCGCTTAAAAAATTCAAACCTTTTAATTGCCGCTAACGTGCCTTTCCCTTTCCTGTTTGCATAGCTGTCATGGATAAAGCTTCTGCTCAAGATGGGCTCGATTATATTGCATAATGCATGGTGCACAACCCTGTCCCTGAAAGCGGACTTGCTTATTTTCCTCGTCTTTGGGTCGCGGATTATGAATGTTTTCAGAGGCTCAGGCCGATAGCTATGAAACAAAAGGTCAGCCTTTAGCTGAAGAAGGTTGTTTTTCAATTCCTTTTCAAACTCAAGAACATACGGCTTTTTTGTTTTTTGCTTTCTTGCCTTTTGGTACGCCGAGAACAGGTTTTCATATGAGCATAATTGAGAATAAAGGCTATTGTATGTTTTCATCGCAGCTTGATTTTCCTGCTGCGCAAGGGCTATTCCACGAACCGCATTATCATTGTCAAGATTGTCATTGGCATTGATGTTGAAGTTGCCATTGTTGCACCCGAGCCACGCGGCTCTTTTAGCCCCTTCACTGTTTTGTCGCTTCGCCTTGCTCAATCGAAACTTCGCTTGGCTCGCGAACTTTCCAGCACCGCTGCTTCAGCCGTTCGTTTCCTACTTGATGTCGCAGTTGAATTTTATAGCCAATAAAGACCATAGTGAAGAGACGTGTAGCCCTTGCTATACAGCGAGGACAAATAGAGAATAATATCCTTGTTTAAATGCTTATTGATTAACCTTTGTTTCTCATGGAAATTTTCCGCGCTACGAACGACGTACCCCACGAACCGCATTATCACTGACAAGATCGACATCGGCAACGACGTAGAAGTAGCCATAGACGCACCCGAGCCACGCGGCTCTTGTATCATTGCAATCTGAAGCATCTCCATTCGGCACCCACAAATAAGCTTCCTGCTTAAAAATATCCCTTCCAATCTGGACAAGCTGCTCAGGATGCTCCATGCACGTTGCCTGCCTAACAAACCTTGAAGCAGCAGCATCTTTCAATGCCTGCTCAAGGGGCATTGGCTTTAATCCTTTTTTTGAAAAAGACAATTCCTTTCTCCTGCCAACATTAATATTGCTGTTCCCGCCGTGAGAAGGAAAATCAGCGTCATAAGGATTATGAATAATCTTTTCCGCGCCATAAGCAAATATTGTGTTTGCCCTATGGCCCCCATTGCCGTTGCCCTTGTCCCTGTATTTATCCAAAACCCGCATTAATTCAGCATTATCCTTATTCTGCAGCAGATAGCCAAGAAAATTGCAGTGCAGGGCAAGGCTCATGTTCATCATGCCTTTCTGCTCAAGATGCTTTTCTCCGTTATATGCAGTGAAAAACAATATCTGCCCTTTATCATCCTTTTCAACATCAGTGTTAATGCGCAGCCTGCCATAATGCTCAACAATGTTTCCGTCAGCGTCAGTGAAGCCAAAGTTCTCAAGCAGGATGGAATCTGCCGTAACTTCAAGGACAGCAGGCTTTGCATTCACAGGGTGCCTTGCCTTATAATCTTCAATTCCAGCAAGCACTGATGCAAACCTTTCCCTGTACGCAGCCTGCCTTCTTAATATAACCATTGCATCTGTTGGAGCTGAAAGCTGCTCAAGCCTTGAAAGTGTTCCGGCATCAAGGCAGAATGCAGTGCCTATCCTATCTGCCTTCAAGGCATCTTCAGCCTCTGCAAGCAGCTTAACTCCTTCTTCCAG
>JAHJRD010000037.1 GCA_018830945.1 Nanobdellota archaeon
ATTCAGAATATAAAGAATGCCCCAAAGGCACGAATTTGGCAGCCAGGGGCTTTGTCATGAAGCTCTTTATAAATAGAATACGCCTGTATTTATAGATTTGGCGATACAGAAGTGTTCATTTTGTCAAACATAAGTTATTAATTTGTTAAAGCATAAGAGAAGTCTGCGCAGTGCCTGTATCGGTACAAGCAATATAAGCCTCTGACGGGATTTGCACCCGCGACCTCTCCCTTACCAAGGGAGTGCTCTACTGGCTGAGCCACAGAGGCATATGCAGGGGACAGGTTTCGAACCTGCGTAGGCACTAAGCCAATAGGTCTTGAGCCTATCCCGTTTGACCACTCCGGCACCCCTGCAAATTGTGTGTCTTGTTTATAGCGCTCGCAATGTTTCTTCCTGCTTAAGGGTGGCGGTCCCGAACGCTAGTGAGACTACCGGCACCCCTGCATGGAATGCATTACTCATCTATCTATCCCGCTATATAAATCTTTTTATACTCCCCTGCCATTCTGAAGAGTATGATCATCAATGGAAGAGAGGTTAAAAAACATGTGTTAAAGCGGCCTTTCATGAACAATTTCAAAAGACCTGTACAGCAGCCTCCTCAAAAACCTTCCAACTTAAACAACTTCAACACTCCAAAGCCAAGCTTTCTTGAATTAAAAAGCAGGATAATCTCTTTCATAAGGCAGAACGGGCCTGTGCTTCCAATACAGGTTGCAAAAGCTTTTGGAAAAGACACAATGTTTGCAGGCGCAATGCTTTCAGAGCTGATTGCAAACAAAGTATTAAGGGTAAGCTTTGCAAAGGTTGGCGGCTCTCCTGTATATTATATGCCTGAGCAGGAAGCAAAGCTTGAAATCTTAAGAGAGCATCTTTCGCAAAAGCCAAAGCAGGCATATGATTTATTGAAAGAAAAGCAGGTAGTGCGAGACAATGAATGCGAGCCGTGGGAGAGGGTTGCTTTGAGGGAATTGAAGGATTTTGCTTTTCCTGTGGCTGTGCGCCATGATGATGGCAATGAGGAAATATTCTGGAGATGGCACCTGATTTCAGAGGATGATGCAAGAAAACAGATTACAGGGATTGTTTCAGGTATAGTTGAGCAAATAAAGCCTGCTGCAACAGCGCCTGATGATGTAGGACCCAAGCCAGAGCCAATCAAGCCTGAGAAGCCTGATGTTGAAGACCCACGGAAAAAGAAGCAGAAAGAAAAACTGCCAAAAGCAGAAAAGCTTCCAAAAGAGAAAAAGCCAAAAAAAGCAAAAGTAGACGCTTACAAAAACGAATTATTATCATTCCTGCAGCAGAAAGGGCTTGAGGTTTTGGAAGAAGTGCCTATGAAAAAGAATGATTATGGCTTTGTTGTAAATCTGGAATCAAATGTGGGCAAATTATCATACATGGCAATTGCAAAAAAGAAAAAGAAGCTCAGCGATGATGACGTGTTATTGGCTTACTCTTCTGCGCAGCACCATAAGCTGCCATTAATCATAATCGCTAAAGAGCTTTCAAAGAAAGCTTCTGTTTTATTGGAGAAGGATGCAAGAGGCGTTGTGTTTATACAGCTTTGATTATTCGTTTCCGATTACTAACTTCCCTTCTCCCGGCACAGTATATGAATTGTAGTGTTCAAATTCTTTTTTTGTTTTTTCTAAAAACCTGTCGGCCTCGTCAAATAATTCCCTGTTTGCCTCGTAATCATTGCTGCGCTCAAGCATTTCATCGCTTCCCTCGCCCCATAGGTATATTGTAAACACTACGTCCACAATGCCGTCATGAACCTCTGCGCCGGACGGCCCTTTGTCTGTATCTGCATAAGCGAGCATGCGGCCGTCCCGCTTGAATATAAAAACGCTTTCAGAAAGCTGCTGGCTTGCAAGGTCATAAAACAGATTATACTGCACAAAATCTCCGTTTTCATTGATTCGTTTTGAACTTGCCGAAATATAATCAGCATCCACCTGGATTTTCGTATCACTCCCCATCATATATCCGGCAGGCTGCCTATTTTCAGGGCAAACTGTGCATTCACAGCTGCATTGGGATTCCAGTGTGGTTTCTTCATGGATTTCTGTTCCTGCAGGCGCTGCTGCATCTCTCAGCTCTGTATCTTTTCCGCATCCAGATGCAAGCAATCCTGCGCTTGCTATTGCAATAAGGCTTGTTTTGATAATGTTTCTCATTTTTTCTCCTCCATTAATGGAAATGTAATTCCAGAAGGGGGTTATTCTGTTCCTTTTTATATTTTTTGTTAATCTGTTGACTTAGGGAGATATTCTAAAATCATATCTCAAGGCTGCCTTCCATCATTTTTTTAAGATGCTCTGGCTCAGCATAAATCCACTGCACGCCTTTTGGCCCAAACATTATCTTGCCGCTTTTCCAAAGATACTGCAGAATGAGCTTAAGCGTATGGTGCATGACCTGCTTTGGCAGTTTATTTTTTAGTTCTGTGATTCGCATCGGCTTATCCTTATTCTTTTCGAGGGTTTTTTCTACCATGAGGATTGTGCCTAATGTCGGCATCCTTGCCTGCTTTGTGACTTGTATTGCTTTCATAGTATCAGTTGATACTTTTAAAGTATCATATAGTATATAAATCTTGCGGTTTCAGCACTGAAACTATTTAAACATCTTTATGCCTGTTTTCATGTTATGCAATACACAGCGCAAACAGTAATTGGAATAGAGGACATTGCAATCAAGGAGATAGAAGAATTAACAAGGGCAAAAGCCAAAACCCTACTTCCAGGCCGCCTTCTCTTTGAATGCAATGAAAAAAAAGCAAATGAATTAATATACATCACAAAAAGCCTTACAAGAGTATGCTTGTTCCTTTCAAGATTCAAGTTTAAAACACTGGAAGACATTGAAACAGAAGTTAAAAAGATAAAATTCAACATAAAAGAAACATTTGCAGTAAGATGCTCAAGGCAGGGCGAGCATCCATTTGTTTCAAAAGACGCTGAAGCAGCGATAGGCGGCATAATAGACGCAAAAGTCAATCTTGACAACCCTGATACAATTGTGTTTGCAGATATAATAAACAATGAATGCATTATCAGCATACTTTTAACAAGAAAAGAGCTTCAAAAAAGGGAATACAGGGTAAAGCCAAACCCCCAGTCCATAAACCCGTGCGTTGCATATGCAATGGTTAGATTAATCAATTGGAAAAAAACAGAATCCTTGCTTGACCCGTTCTGCAGGGATGGAGTTATTGCAATAGAAGCGGCATTATACGCCTGCAACATACCAAGAGGTAATTTCTCAGATGACAAGATAGAAGCAATTGACAAGAAAATCAAAAGAGATGAATTAAATATATTTGCATATGACGCGTCAATGCCTAACATAAGAAGCACTGAGATTAATTCAAAGCTGGCTTCAGTCAACAAGCAAATCACTTTCAGCAGGACAGAGCTTGACTGGCTTGACACAAAGTTCTCAAAAGAGTCAGTTGACAAGATAATAACGCTTCTTCCTTCATCGCATGATGAGAAAGAGCTTGCAAAATCCTATAAGGAATTCATGTACCAGGCAGAATATATTTTAAAGAAAAAGGGGAGAATCGCGCTTGCTGTTTTAAAGCCTGATATCCTGAAAAAGCATTTAGGGAACTTCAAAATCACTGAAGAAAGGCAAATCAAAGTTGGGGAGTTTAAATACTGGCTGCTTGTTTTGGGCAAGACTCAGAAGACAAATAGCTCAAAATAGCTCTTTTTACCATTTTTAAGCCAAAATCCGCTTATTTCAAGCAAATTGGTTAAGCTTAAATATTTTTCTGCTTTACAACAATCTATGAGAATCATTGACGTACACCTGCACATGGATATGGAGGACAAAAAAGACAAATTAGGAATTTTCAGGGACGTTGATGTTGATTACACAAAAGACAAGCTTCTTGCAGACATGAAAGCAGCTGATGTTGAGCATGCAATCTTCAACACTGTTGATTCTATTGGAGACGGCATTGAATGCTCTGTTTATGCAACCCCAATAAGAATGAAAGAGGCTTTGGAGCATATAAAGGACACTCCTAACCTTCACTTAATGCCTGGCATTAACCCAAACCAGATTCCAAAGAATGCATTAAAGCTTATGGAAGATGCATTAAAGAAAGGGCTGATTAAAGGCTTCAAAATACTTCCAGGGTATACCCATTTTTATCCGCAGGATAAAGTCTATCATAAGTTTTACAATCTTGCAATCAAGTATGATGTTCCTGTCATGTTCCATACAGGGGATTTGAATGACGGCGAAGGGCTTGCCCTGGCGAAATACTGCCACCCAATGCATCTGGATGAGGTTGCTGTTAATTTCAGGAAGCTTAAGATAGTAATGGCTCATCTTGGCAATCCCTGGATAAGGGACGCTGCAATTGTTTTGAACAAAAACCCAAATGTTTATGCTGACTTGTCAGGCTTTTTTGTTGAGGATGTGCCTAAAAGATGCAAGTTCACTGAATCAGATATCCAGTTTGCGCTTGAATACGTGAATGAGCCTGAGAAATTCCTGTACGGCACTGACTGGCCATTGGTTAAGATGGCTGATTATGCTGCTTTCATGAAAAGGGTGATTCCTTCATGGATGCATAAGAAGATTTTCTATGACAATGCAAAAAGTTTGTTTAAGCTTTAATCATCCAGATAGACAGCGCCATCTTTTCTTCTCTCGTGCTTTTCAGCAGCCAGTGCAAAGTCGTGCGCTGAGTTGTAGTCCATTCCGTTCCTTACAAGTTCTATTTCATGCAACTCGTGTGCTAATGTATATCTAAATTCCTCTTCTCCCTGCGCATCGTCAAGCCATATTTCATTTGCAGGTATATAGCTGTAAACATGGCTGTGCCCGCCCAGTAAAAACTTAGGGTCAATGTATTGCCTTACAATTTCTCCTTTTACGTATCTTACTAAAAAGCCGCCTTTATTTTCTGTTTTTATTGTGTATTCAGGAAGCTTTTTTGATTTTTTCACAAATGTCTCGCGCACAATCTTTTTCACTTCTGAGAATGGCATGCCTTGCTTCATCAGCTTTTTTTCAAGCTTGTACATTGCCATGAAGAAATCATATTCTTTCTCGTACGCCTTGTCAAACCATATTTCGCCTTTTGGCACATAGGGGCTTTTTTCAGGAGTGTCCACAACACCAACGTCCGGGCTGATTCTATTTCTCTTTTCGTGCGCGTCGATAAATATTATCTTCATAATTAAATTATTGTTTATATTGTATTTAATGGTTTCTATGCAGTGTAACATTTAACAAGTGGTGCATTAACAATTTTATTGCGATAAATATATAAATCATCCATTGTTAACACGAGTATTTCAATAAAAGAGGGGTTTTGTGCTCTTCTATAAACAAACGGGGTGAAACAATGAAAATAGATCCGGTAAAAAGGGCATTAGCTTTAAGAAAGACGCTGAAAAAAGACGACAGGGTAATGGTTGTTGACTTCTCTGAAACACTGCAGGGAAAGGACACATCAAGGGTTATTGACCTTATGCCAAATGTTGCAACAGGCGAGTATGTGTTCAGGGCAAAGGTAAACATAAAAGAGATTGATCCTATGGCTGCAGGAGTTTATGGCAAGGATTTCAAGGATGTTACAAAAATGTCTGATGCTGAAATTGAAGGTTTTGTGAAAAGGGCTGAATTTGATTTCCCGCTGTGGTTTAAGCACAATAAGGGATTCAGCATGGGGCGAGTTCTTGATTACAATCCCCCATTCATAATGCAGGTTGCAGGCTGCAATTTTCATGACGGAAGCAATACAGGCGGGTGCAGGTACTGCTTTGTTGACAATGAAAGCAATGACGGCGTTGTTGGAAGCGGAAAAACATACATAAGCGCAAGGGAGGCAGTTGACAGTTTTGTTGTTGCCAGGGGAAAAGTGGCTGCTGCTTATGCTGAAAAAGGCGCTGACTTGCAGATGAAAGTATTGCGGGTATCAGGCGGAGAGCCGACAATAGTGCTTGACTGGGTACTGGACTTATGGAGAGAAGTAGAGAGCAGGGGTCTTGATTGCGTCGGACAGATTGACAGCAACCTCTCAACAGGAACGCTTGTTGACGAGTTTGAGAGACAAGGCATATTTGAGAAGCATACGCTTGAAAAGCTTGCAGAGTTCCCTGTGAAGGTGCTTACTGCCTTGAAAGGCGTTGATGCTTCAAACCTGCAGGACAATGTGCAGTCAACAGCTACACTAAAGCAGCAGCTTTACTCAATAAAAATGTTCCTGACAGCTGGCTTTGACATTTTCCCGCAGATGTACAACCCTAACCCTGCGTCATTGGAAGGCTATCTGCGAAAAATGGACAGGCAAATAGAAAACTTTGCATTAAGGGTGCACATAGGCCCTTTGAAAGCATACGGCCCCACAAAAGCAAGGCTGCAGGCAGAGGCAAAGGCATTAGGCATTGATGAAGCCGCGCACCTTGCTGATGTGCAGGCGCAGTGGGATGCAAATTACAAGAATGGCTGTGATGTCATGAATGACTATCTGCAGAAAACCTACGGCGTTGGCTACAGGGATGTTGTAAGGTCTGATGTAGGGCTTAAGCTGAGGTAAAAATGGCATGGTACAAGCCGTGGACATGGGGAGAAAAGAGCAATCCTGATACAACTGTTCTCTATTGCGACAACCCACAATGTAGAAGGCCTATTAACGGGGGCGAATTTGCTTTTGATGCACAAAATGGCAGGTTGTATCATCCTACTGGCTGCGCTATGTTAGGTTCTGCATGGGATGCATTTTCTACAGGGAAAGTATCTTGTATGAATGTAGAACACATAAACAGAGAACAAGCCATTAAGGTTGAAAAAGAGAGAAGAAGCGAGCTTGAGAAGAAAGTAGGGTAAGCTCCTTTTTTTTATTATGCTCTATTATTCCAATAAGAATATTTTTATCAATAAATTATTTATATAAGAATGCACATCCTTGTATTGCGCACAAGCGCAGGAGGATAACATGACATTGCTGACAAGGATAAGAAAAACAAGCAATTTGTGCAATAAGGCAATACAATTGCGCGAGTTCAGGGCTTATACAGCGCAGATAGAAGGCAGGCTATACCACACCTTCACGCCTTTCCAGGCAGCTGTTCTGCAGGAATTAGGCGCAAGCCTGGAATTTTATGAAACAGACAAGCCTTATTACAATACATGCCCTGCAACTGAATTAAAATTAAGGCAAATTAATGGAATAGGAAGTGTTGACAAGGAAAAAGCAAGGCAGCTGGCTGATGTTTTAACAGAAGACCTGTCAGGAGACTACCCTAAAAATCATAAAAATTGAAAAAGAAGAATACAATTATGTCTTCGGCTCGCACCTGTTTGAGGACAGATTCAAGTGGAGGCCATGCTTATATTCGCGCAGGTGATAAAAATCAGGGCTTGGAAACCATTAAATATCCGGCATGCCTAGCTTGAATGGGAAAATGCGCTTTAAAAAAGAAGACATAGGAAGGAGAGTGCTTATTGAGCTTGATGCAGAGAAACACCTGATTGCAAAGGCGCTTGGCGCGGATGTTTATGTTATTGGCAAAATACTGGCTCTTGAAGAGAATTATGTAAGGCTGCTTGCAGAAATGCCTGTAAGGCTCACCCCGCTGCAGCAAAAGCCTAAAGAGCGGGATATACCTTACGAGACAATAAAAACCTATGAATTTCTCTGAACAATAATAAAAGAATTTTAAAAAAAGATTTTTTTGTTTTTTATGAACCGAAAGAAGTATTACTACCTTTTTCGCTTCTGGAAGCAATCTCTGCAGAAAACCGGCTTGCCTTCTGTAGGCTTGAAAGGAACTTCGCATTCCTTGCCGCATTCTGAGCAAACAGCCTTGTGCATTTCCCTAGGGCCGCCAAAATTGCCTCTTCGCTCTCCGAATCCCATTTTTGTTTTCCTCCGTGTTCTTAGTTATACTTAAGCCGTACTAGAAGTAGACGTCCGTATACTGAGATTAATGGTATAAAGGGTAGTATATAAAGGTATCTGTTGGGACTGTTAAGGGGTGATTCGGCTAATTTTTTAAAAGAAAAAATGCTTAAGTTTATTAAATATAATCTATTACAGCCTGTTATGGACCTTGTTAAGAAGGCTGCAATGAATGTCCTTAAAAATGGGTTTAAGCTCCAAAAAGGAGAAACTTTTGTCGTGATTTGCGACAATAATAACAAGTTCTTTTCAGATGCCTTGGCAGAGGCTGCATTAAGGATGAAAGCAAAGCCTGTTGTTTTTCTTCTTGAGGATTTTGGGAAAAGGCCTGCGCGCTTTAATGATACACTTCTTAATGCGCTTAAAGAGGCTAGTGCAGGGACATTATGCGCAACTGAAAGGGAAACTGAGCTTGAATTCTTGAGGGAACCTTTGTATAATAGCATAAGGCAATACCCTATAAGGTTTGCCTCCATGACAGGCATTAACAGGGAAGCTGTTGAAACCGGCCTTAATACGGATTTTAAAAAAGTTGCTGAATTTACTGATAAAGTCTATAACCTTGTAAAGGATTGCGGCGAAATACGCGTTACAACAGCCTTAGGCACTGATTTGACAATAAAATGCGGAAAATACCGCTGGTTCAGCTGCAATGGTGTTTTAAAGGAAGGTGTCAAGGATGACAATTATCCTGAAGGCGAGGTATTTACCTGCCCTGTGGATATGTATGGCAAAATTGTTGTTGACGGTGTTTTGGGAGATATATATGATGCAAAGTATGGGATTATAACAAAGACACCTTTAACAATAACTATAGAAAACTGCAGGGCTGTTATGGACAGCATATCATGCAAAAACAAGGCAATAGCCGCTGATATAAGAAATTATCTTTTGACAGGTGACCAATATGCGTCAAGAGTGGGAGAGGTTGCTTTAGGCACGAATCTCTGCCTTGAGCGCATTATAGGCAACTTATTGCAGGATGAGAAATTTCCTTCATTCCACCTTGCTTTTGGAGATCCTTACGGAAATGACACAGGCGCTGAATGGGCAAGCAACAGGCACATTGACATGGTTGTCTTAGAGCCGGATATTTACATAGACGGAAAGCAGATAATGAAGAAAGGGAAATACCTGATATAAAAAGCCCGCCTTCGGCATTAAATCAAGCATTATATTGTTTGAGCATTAAAAGAAATAATAATCTGCAGATTTTGTTTTTCTGCTATCGTATTATCCCTTAAAGTGGCACTACAAAGTGGCAACGCAATCGAAAGATTTATATACCTGCAATATATCCTATTTCTAACCAAAAATACTTATCAGGGGGAATGAAAAATGGAAAAACTAAAAGAATATCAAATACCAAGGGGCGCTACTCTGGATGTATATTTCTCTCCACAGGGCGCATATGACGCAGGCTTGGATGCCATAAAGCCAAAATACACAGCAGGAAGAGCCGGGCAGTTTGCTGAGGCAAGAGTTGCAGAAGCAAAAGCGCTTGGCAGAACAGACGGCCCCCTTAATTCAAATTGGGCATGGGTTGCAGAAGGTGTTATATATGTGCCAAAGGATGACAGGGTGCTGTTTGTGTCTGAAGAGCTTAACCCTGGATTGAAATATGCAAAGCAGGCGACAGACTGCCACAGGTCAAATCTATTCAGGGAATTTACAATTACTGACGAGCATTTGGAGCGCATTATAGGCGATAAAAGTGTCCGCAATATGAGCAGGCAGGATGCTGACAAGCTTGCTAAAGCAGGGATTTCAACTAAAG
>JAHJRD010000038.1 GCA_018830945.1 Nanobdellota archaeon
ATTCAGAATATAAAGAATGCCCCAAAGGCACGAATTTGGCAGCCAGGGGCTTTGTCATGAAGCTCTTTATAAATAGAATACGCCTGTATTTATAGATTTGGCGATACAGAAGTGTTCATTTTGTCAAACATAAGTTATAAGTGAATCTTCAAGCTTTTTTCTTGCAAATGCTATGAGCGCATCAGCAGTTATCTTGTGCGAGATCTTATCCCCTATCTTGTAGCCCATATTATAAAGCGCTGCATTGGCAATATAATACATTGCATAATAAGAGCATACTATTGCCCATAAGTCAGAATAATTGCCCTTGAAAAGCAGCTCTGCAACCCGAAGGCTTTCCCTTGCATTTTTTATGAATACCTGCATTATTTCTTGCTCAGGAGAAGGTGCTTTTTTCATAAGCCCTTCTGCAAGATAGCTTTTTACATTCACTTTAGCTTCATCTATTCGTTTTTGCTCAATCAACTTAAATCCCCCTGGATTATTCTGTTAGCCTGTAATAATCTTCTATTCCAGCTATTATAATATTATTTTTCAATGCTTCTGAAACAACGCTGAATTCCCTGCTTTTTGCCATTGAAATAAACTCTTTGAATGAAAAAGCGCTGATATGGAATTCTTCAGGCAGTCCTGATAGAATGTGCTTATTTTCCGCAACAAGCAAAATGTCAATGTCAGAGCCTTTTGCTGCTTTCCCTTTTGCATACGAGCCGAAAACCAGGGCTATTGTTGGCTCTTTTATTTCATTCAGCATATTGGATATTACGCCAAATTTCCTGCTTTTCAGCAGATTTCCCCTTCTTTCATATTCAGCCTCAAATACCATGGGGCTTATTTTGCCGCTGAACGAGCACAATGTTATGTTTCCCAGCCTTTCCACTTTTATTGCGCCTGCTTTTTCCAGCTTATCAACAGCTGCATACGCTGACTTGTAGTTTATTTTCCTTATCTGCGACAGCTTTCTTATGCTGAACTTTTCATTTTTGTGCTCTATCAGCTCCTTAAGTATTGCTTTTGTTTCATTACCCATTTTTAACCATAATATTATGGTTTTTAACCATATATTTAAGCTTTTCGGGAAATGCATGAATCCTGCCAGGCTCTTTTCCAACGTCTTCCTGCCAATCTCTTTTTCTTCCATCAAACTTCAAGCAAGAAATTGGCTATTTAAATTCGACGTATATAATTTATATAATCTATATAATTATTAAAATGCAGGATATCCAAGCAGCCTTCTTTGGCTTTTCATTAGGGCTTTTTTTAATGGTGTATAAAGTATAACTTTATGCACTAAAGAAAGCGTAGCGAATTAGCGGAGCTTTCTTGTTCCTAAACCAAACATTTATATCCTTGAACCTCTTTACCCTCTTCCATGGCGCTAGAGCATGTATTGGGAAGGTATGAGCATTTTCTTGACGATGAAGATGCAACAATATATACTGGCCAGCAGGGCGTTGAAACTTACAAAACACCTGTTGATTTTGTCTTAAGCCCTGAACAGATAAATGAATTTTTGCAAAAGGCAATGGACTTTGATTTTGGGCAATCAAGATACAGCGAGATAACAGGCATGTATGTGACAAAGCTTATGCAGAATTGCATTGATTCCAAGGAACACGCCCCTTTGTTTTACCTGCATGTTCCTATTGAATTGGAGTCCCTTGGTATTGCATTGAAGGCAGGCAGGAAAGAAATTGGAGCTGCTATTCATATAACAGGCAGTTTGGGAAACCATTGTTTTACAGGCTCTGAAGGCTGTTCTGTGGATGTGCATGGAAATGTCCAGCATCATTTTGCAAGGTGCGCAAAAAATGGTGTTTACAGGGCTTATGGCGGTGTTGGCTATGCAGCTGCCGGATATTCTGAAAACTGCACCTATGAGTTTTATGGATGCATAAAGTCAGGCTTTGACAGCGCAAAAGACAATACAGTAAGGGCTCATTCTGGGCTGGCATTGAAAGTTTTGAAGAAATGCGTTCCTGCCGGAAACCTTCTTGAATTTGTAAAAGACGGAAAAGCGGAAAGGATAGTGCGTATGCGCGACAAGTCCCGCATTGTTCAGTGGCTGATGCGTTTCCGCTGAGTTTAGGCTTTCTGCGACGAAATATATATAAACATACATAAACCCCATCAATTCCATGGCAGAAGCGAAAGAGCTCCCAAAGAAGTATGAGTTTAAGGAAAGCGAGCCCAGAATAAAGGCTTTTTGGGAGAAAAACAAGGTATACAGCTTTGACAAAAAGTCAAAGGCAAAGATATTCTCAGTAGACACCCCTCCTCCAACTGTGTCAGGAGACATGCATTTGGGGCATGCATTCTCATATTCACAGCAGGACTTTGTAATCAGATACAAGAGAATGCAGGGATTCAGCATATTCTATCCATTTGGGACAGATGACAATGGGTTAGCTACTGACAAGTTAGTTGAAAAGCTCAACAATGTAAGAAGCAAGGATTTTGAAAGGGGCAAGTACATTGAGCTTTGCCTTAAAACTTTGGAAAAAGTAAGGCCAAAGTTCATAGAAGACTGGAAGCATCTTGCAATATCCTGTGATTTCTCATTGGCTTACTCTACAATTAACCCTCACTGCAGGAAACTTTCACAAAAATCATTCATTGACTTGTACAACGCAGGCAGGGAATACAGGAAAGAGGCTCCCACAATTTGGTGCCCGTTCTGCCACACTGCAATTGCGCAAGTTGAGATGGAAGACAAGGAGATAGAAAGCACTTTCAATGACATTGTTTTCAAAGTGGATGGAAAAGAATTAATTATTGCAACAACAAGGCCTGAAATGCTTGGAAGCTGCGTTGCGATATTCGCGCACCCTGATGATAAGCGCTATAAGCCATTATTCAACAAGAAAGCAAAGGTTCCTTTGTTTAACCATGAAGTCCCTATCCTGCCTGACGAAAAAGCAGATCCTGAGAAAGGCACAGGCATTGTAATGTGCTGCACTTTCGGGGACCAGACAGATGTTGAATGGTACAAGCAGCATAACCTGCCATTGGTAATGTCCATTGACAAGAATGGAAAAATGAATGAGAAAGCAGGCAAATACAATGGCTTAGCAATAAAAGAGGCAAGAAAGCAGATTATTGAGGATTTGAAAGAAGCTAAATTATTAAAAAATCAAAAGCCGATAACGCATCCTGTGAATGTCCATGAAAGGTGCGGCACTGAGCTTGAAATCATCAACAGCAAGCAGTGGTTCATAAAATACCTGGATTTGAAAGGAAAGTTTTTGGATGCAGGGAACAAGCTGCATTGGTATCCTGATTACATGAAAATCAGGTATGACAACTGGATTGCAGGCCTGAAATGGGACTGGTGCATTTCAAGGCAAAGGCATTATGGAATTCCGTTTCCAGTATGGTATTGCAGGGAATGCGGTGAAGTGATTTTAGCAGATGAAAAGCAATTGCCTGTTGACCCATTGGCTGGCAAGCCGAAAAATCATTGCCCTAAATGCAAGTGTAAAGAGATATTGCCTGAAACAGACGTCATGGACACATGGGCAACTTCTTCATTGACACCGCAGATAGCTGCTTCATTAGTGCCTGACATGTATGACAGGCTTTATCCAATGAATCTAAGGCCTAATGCGCATGACATAATCACTTTCTGGCTGTTTAACACAGTTGTCAAAAGCCAGATGCACAGCAATGTGAATCCATGGCAGGATGTGATGGTTTCAGGGTTTGCTTTGGACCCTCATGGCAAGAAAATGTCAAAAAGCAAGGGCAATGCAATAAAGCCGCAGGAAATGTTTGAGAAGTATGGAGTTGACGCGTTAAGGTTCTGGGCAGCCGGCTCAAAGTTAGGGCAGGATTTGCCTTTCCAGGAAAAGGATTTGGTGACTGGCGCGAAAACAGTGACTAAATTATGGAATGCCTCAAAGTTTGCATTAATGCATTTAGAGGATTATGATTTAAAAAAGCCTAACAGGCTTGAGGCAAGCGACAGATGGCTTTTGTCTAAATTGAATAAAGTGATTAAGGATGCGACAGAGCATTTTGAAAAATATGAATATTCAAAGACAAAGCACGAGACAGAAAAGCTGTTCTGGCAGGTGTTCTGCGACAATTATCTTGAGATGATTAAGGGTAGGTTGTATAACAAAGAGAAGAATGATTCCAGGCTTTCTGCGCAATACACATTATACCATTCATTGCTTGGAATCTTGAAATTGTTTGCGCCGATCATGCCTTATATCACTGAGGAGATTTACCAGTTGTATTTTGCAGATAAGGAGAAGTGCAAGTCAATACATAATTCTTCATGGCCATCTGTTGATGAATCTTTGATTGATGACAAGTTAGAAGAGAAGGGCGATTATGTTGTTGAAGTGATTGCAAAGGTAAGAAAGGCAAAGTCTGAAAAGCAGATATCTTTGGGAAAGGAGATAAAGTCAGTCACAATTGATAAAAAAGAAGCAGATGTGAAGGAGTTCTTGGATGATTTAAAGGCGACTGCAAAGGCAGAAAGCATTCAGTTTGGGAAAGAAGTAGGGATAGAGCTGTGAAAGGAGCGGCCTCCGGCATGGCTGAAAATTTTTAATATTGTTTGGAAATATGTATAGCCACTTGCCACTTGACAACCGCACGCAAAGGCTTTTAAAAGGGCAGAATAAATAGGGCTATTATGCTAATATACTATCGCTGTTATTATTCAAAAGCAAAAGCGGCAAGATATAGTGGTATAAATATGGCTATTTTCGCCCCAGGCTTTTATTACCCTAAAGAGCACTATAAAAGCGCAACTAAGGAATCTCCGCAAAATAACTTGGTAAAGTTTATAAAGTAATATTCTTTATCTTTTAACATGGATAAAAAGAGTTTGATAAAAGAAAAGTTAAGATTTTTATCAAAATTAAATGAAAAAGAAGCACGCCATTATGTTGCGTTATGGGCAATTGAATTAGAATGGGGCGGAGTTTCTGAGGTAAATAAATTAACTGGAAAATCCATGACCACAATTAGGAAGGGTATAAAAGAAATAAATTCTGCTGAAAAATTGGATGAACCAAATAATATCCGTAAAAAGGGGAGTGGAAGGAAAACATTAACATCTAAAAGACCAGAAATAATAAAAAATCTTGAACTAATAATGGAAAATGATACTTCTGGTGATCCAATGAAACACTTAAAATGGACTACCAAGTCTACTGGTAATGTTGCAGATGAGTTGAAAGAAAAAGGGTATATAATCTCTGCAGATACAATTGGTCGTTTATTAAAACAGGAAAATTATTCTCTTAAAGCGAATAGGAAGTCAAAAGAAAGTGGTTCATCTCCTGAAAGAGATGAACAATTTAAACATATAAATAGGGAAGTTGAGAAATTTACAATTGGGAAAGAGCCAGTAATCTCAGTCGATACAAAAAAGAAGGAGCTCGTCGGTAATTTTAAGAATAATGGTAAGATATGGTCCAAAAAAGGACAATTTCAAGAAGTTAATGTTTACGATTTTCCTTCTTTATCCAAAGGCAAAGCTATACCTTATGGTGCATATGACATAATAAAAAATAAAGGTTTTGTTAATGTTGGAGTAAGTAGCGATACGGGGGAGTTTGCAGTTGAAAGTATTAGAAGGTGGTGGCAATTTAACGGAAAAAAAGATTATCCAAAAGCAAAAAAACTTCTTATCTGTGCGGATTCTGGAGGAAGCAATGGCAATAGGAATAAATCTTGGAAATATTATTTACAAAAATTTGTAAATGAAACTAATTTAAAAATTACCGTGTGCCATTATCCACCCGGTACAAGCAAATGGAATAAAATAGAACATAGGATGTTTTCATTTATCAGCATGAATTGGAAAGGAAAACCCCTTATTAGTTATAAATCAATAATCAGCCTCATTAATGGAACGAAAACAAAAAAAGGATTAACTATAAAAGCAAAAATAGACAAGAGAATATATAAGAAAGGAAAAAAGGTTTCTGATGAAGAATTCAAAAAAATAAATCTAGAATATGGTATTCCTTCAAAATTGAATTATAGAATTTCAAAAAATTAACATTTTATTTTGCGGAAAGCCCTAAGGAAGAAAAGGAGTATAGTGATAAGGTTCTTAGCATAAAGAATAGCAATGATTGTGTAGACGAGCTTGTAGAGTTAATAGCAGATGAATATAACCAACATTTTGCAAAGAGCAAGCTTTGTAAGCCCAATCTAATTGCCATTATGCCTTCACATACTAAAGGAGAATGGAACCCTCAATTGATAAGAATAGGAGAATTGCTTTCTAAGAAGATAGGAATAGAATTTAAACCGCAATTGTTAAAAAGAATAAAAGAGGTTAAAAAGCAGCATGAGTGCAAGTTTGAAGAGAGGGTTAAAAATGTTCTTGATTCGCTTGAGTGGACAGAGCCCTTAAGATTTCAGAGAATTATGGTTATTGATGATGTAAAAACAACTGGTTTGAATCTATTAGAAGCAAAAAAGATATTATCTAATAGTTGCCGTATGTTTGCTTTTGTTTTGGGCATTAATTATAGCCCAAAAGATAATAAAGATAAAAGGATTAGGGATATTAAGGACAATCAAAATGTAGATGAGATAATTGAATTTCAGGATACTTAAAATGGAACATAAAGAAATATTAACACTATTGGCTTTCTATAGTATCCATACCCTCACAAAAGGACAGATTATTAAACTAAAAAAGAGTGTTGGTAATCTCTCTAACTTATTCTCTTTGAATACTATTAAATTAAAAGAATTAGGCTTATCTGATGGGTCCATCAATAAGCTCAAAACATTAAACTTAATGAATTTTGAAAAATACATAAATAATCCAGTCTTGAAAATAATAACTATATTTGACCAAGATTATCCTGAGAAATTAAAGAATATAATGAATCCCCCGCTCTTCCTTTTTTTAAAGGGCAATACAGATTTACTAAACCAGAAAATGCTTTCTATTGTTGGCACAAGAACAGCATCTAAGGAAGCAATAGATTGGGGTAAAAAAACAGCTGAATCGGTTGTTAATAAAGGGTATAAGATTGTAAGTGGCGGGGCCATAGGCATTGATACTGGCGCCCATGAAGGGGCATTAGCAGGCGGTGATGAAACAACAATTTGTGTGCTTGGGGGTGGAGTTAATAATCCTTATCCTAAAGAAAATGCAGCTTTATTCAATAAGATATTTGAACAAAAAGGACTGCTCATTAGCGAGACACTTCCGGATGAACCAGTCAATAGATTTAACTTATTGTTAAGAAACAGAATTACATCTGCTTTAAGCGATGGGATGCTCATAGTAGCCTCAAAAGAAAAAGGCGGAGCAATGTGGCAAAGCAAAGTGGGCGTATTGCAAAAAAAGCCTATTTTTTGCCCTTCTTTGTCCCTTAACTTAAAACCCTGTGAAGGACCTAAACAGCTTTTAGATAAAAAGGTTGCAATTTCGGTAAAAGAGCCGGAAGAGATTGTAGAATATCTTAACAAAGCATCAATGGCTCAGAAAACATTGGTATAAGTTTATTAGTATGTATTAAGCTCCCTCGTCAGATAATTCTGTCCCGTCGTCAAAAATAGTTGCATAAAGCTTATATACTCTTAGTATATAATATTATATACTAAAATGAGAAAGTTCACATTCAAAAAAGAGAAGTTTACGATTGAAAG
>JAHJRD010000039.1 GCA_018830945.1 Nanobdellota archaeon
GGTTTTTTAAGGCAGTGGAAAAAGCATGTAACAGGCGCAGGGTACAGGACAATAGAGGATGTTGTTGATGAGGCAAGACAAAAAACCGGAGAGAAAAAGGTAAATATTGCAGGCTATAGCTTTGGAGGGCTTGTTGCGCTTGCCTATACAATGGAAAACCCTGATACTGTCTCAAAATGCATTACAATAGCCACCCCTGTCAAAGGCACTCCGACTGCTTATCCTTTGTTTTCCCTGCTTGGAGTGGGTATTTATCCTGCAACAGTTGCGCAGATGCTTCCTGGAAGCAGGTTCATAAGCGCAATGAACAGCTATTTCCAAGCCCATAATGATAAGTTCATTGAAAAAAGAATCACATTTGAAAATATAAGGTCAATACATGATCCTCTTGCCCCCTCCCAATATACATCCTTGAAGGAAATTTGCCCTGGCGCATGGAACATTTCAGAGCATAATTTAGAATGGAAGGGGCATGTTGGGCTTCTTCATGACAAGAGAACATGCAGGATTCTTGCAGATACAGCTGCTTATAGTGATTATCCAACAATCTTTGCGCCTGGCTTTGGGCTTGGAAAGAATTCATTCAGGCTTTTACTTGAAAGCATGAGAAAAGCATGCCCTGAAGAAGCAGATAAGCTTGACAGGATGTTCATGGCTTCTTATGACTACATAAAGCCGATAAAAGCAGAGAAGATAATGGCTGAATATGGGAAATAGATTTTCAAATGTGATTTTTTGGTAAAGGGAAGATAATAGAAGCAATTCAAGTTTGCTTTGAGCTTAATGAAGATAATAAAGAAAGAGAAATAAGCGGGCTGACAGAAGCAATGGACATGCTCGGGCTTAAGGAAGGCAGGATAATTACTATGAACCAAAAGGATAAAATAGGGAATATAATCATAATTCCAGCATGGGAATGGCTTCTTGAATAGCTGCAACAAAATTATGAATCTCAGTGTGCTTCTTAATGCTCAATAACAAAAAAGCTGGAATTAACGGCGGAGCCGGGCTTACTTCATAACTTCAAACATATTCGAAAAAGCCTCAGCTTTTTCGGATATCCGAAACCCGCAAGGTTTCGAATAAGTCTGATAAATTCAATTCAAAAGCAGCAGCAGGAACTCCAAGCCCAAAATTAGACAATACTGACGGATGCATCTCCCCAATATAAGCAACAGCCTTTCCATTCACAATAACCCTCCCAACCCTGCCTGGGATGAATGAATTATGCACAGTATCCTCAATTACATACTTTATCTGAAGATTATCCATAATAAAATCAAGAACCTGCTTTACTTCTGTGAAATCAGCCTTTGTATGCGCAGTCACCAAGGCAACCCTTGAGTAATCCTTCAAATCCTTTTTCATTGTCACAAGCCCTTCTTCAAATATTTTCTGCGGATACTCTGCATTCTTGCTTTTTCCCAAAATTTCCATTAATTGCGGAAGAATCCATGTCCTTACGCATGAATATGTTTCAGTCATTGGGTTTGCTATCTCAATAGTGCCAAAATCCTCAACATTCATCTGCCCATATAATAGGTTCTTATTAGCCAGTATATGGCTGAAAGCCTCCTGGTAGCCTTGTCCAACCAACAATTCCCTTATCTTGTCTAGGAATTTTGTAATAGGGAATGTATTGCCATGAGTATATGTGTTCATGCCAAACTCAGGCAATTTATTATAGCCGTAAGCTATTGCAACATCCTCTACAACATCAACAGGATGCATTATGTCCCTTCTGTAGTCAGGGATTAAAGCATGCCCTTTTTCATAGCCAAAACGCATCTTCTCAAGAAGTGATTTTAATTCGCTTTCTTTCAGCTTTGTGCCTAATATGGAGTTTACAAAATCAGCTGATATCTTGACTTTTTCATTAAAAGGAAGAGGGTGCTGCTCTGTTTTAGCGCCATATTTAACGCCAACTGAATATATTTTAAACCCTCTTTCAGCAAAAGCATAAGCAAATATGTTCGCAGCAAACTGCACAGCTTCCTTGTCTGTTCCAGTCGCTTCAAAAAACAATTCATTGTCTCCTGATTCTATCTTGCCTGACCAGTCTGAGTTTATGATTGGCGGAAAGCTCAAAACCGCATTCTTGCTGTCTACCAATAACGGATAATTCTTACAGCCTTTCAAAATCCATGCATATTCCATTCCAGTCGGGTGCATCTCAAGTATTTCTCCCTGTGTCATCTCTCTCTTGAATCCTAAAGGAATGAATTTTACGCTCTCAGGGTTTGTAGCTTTATAGTGGACAGGGAATGTTATCTTTGGATAGCTGTAGACGCCAACAGCAACCTTCATCCTTCTCATGCCGTAGCTGTGGCAGAACTTTTCCTGCAATTGTATGATTTGCTTTAACAGATATTCATCAACTTTCTTTCCTTTAACAGAGAAAGCCGCTATGTAAGGCCTTACTGAAGAAACTGACTTGTCAACAATTACCACGTCCTTTGATTTCTCTATTTTTAATTTATCCAAGCCTTTCTTTACGCCCAAAAGCCCTTTGAATAACCTTGCAATACCTTCAGCGCTCCACAAGTAAGGCAAATTAGTGTCTCCTACGCTTAGAGTTAATTCGCCTTTTTCCTCTGACTCTATCTCTGCCTTTGCATGCTCTAATAACTCGCTTACCTTTTCTTTTGTTAATTTCTTGCCCACAAGCTGGTTCAGGTCATTTAAGGAAAATGTTATTGTTGGCATCAGACCGTCACCTTCATCTTTCTCAATAAATTCAAATCATTGCTGAACAAGTCTCTTATGTCTTTCAACCCTAAAGAGAACATTGCAAGCCTGTCAATGCCAATGCCCCATGCTATAACAGGAACATTTATGCCCAAAGGCTTTGTTAATTCAGGCCTGAATATGCCAGAGCCTGCTAATTCAATCCAGCCCATGTCAGGGTGCTTTGCAAACAATTCAGCAGACGGCTCTGTAAATGGAAAATAGCCAGGCTTTACCTTAACAGTATCTGTCTGGCAGAACTCCTCTGCAAACATCTTTAGCAATGATTTTAAGTGGCCAAAGTTCAATCCATCTTCCAGAACAATACCTTCTGTCTGGTTAAAATCACAGTTGTGTGTTGCGTCAACAACATCATATCTAAAGCATCTTGTCATTCCAAAGTATTTGCCAGGAACCTCAACATTCTTTGAAGCAAGCATCCTAGCAGAGCAGGCAGTGCCCTGTGTCCTTAACAATAATCTTTTTGTCCTTAACTCATCAAACTTGTATCTCCAGCCTTTGCTTCCTGTTCCAAACCCATTCTCATGCGCAGCTTTTACCCTTTTCATTACAGCTTCATCTATCTTGCCATATTTAGGGTCTTTGATGTAATAAGCATCGTGTATGTCCCTTGCTGAATGGAACTGCGGCATGAACAATGCATCCATGTCCCAGAAATCAGTCTCAACAATAGGGCCTGTCATTTCCTTAAAACCCAAAGCAATGAACTTTCTTCTTACATTGTCTAAAAATGCCCTGTAGTGCTGCTTTTTTCCTGCGAATATCTTAGGCACGTTTATTTTAATGTCATAAGCCCTGAAATCCTTGTTTTTCCATGTGTTTTCCCTAAGCATTTCTGTTGTAAGCCTGTCTATGAAGTTGTCTGAGATTTTTTGCTTTGAAAGCTGCTTTCCAGTGTCTGTTAATTCAACGCTTCTTTCTTTAACAACGTCTGTTTTTATAATCTCGCTTCTTTTCTTAAAAGCATCATATGCAAACTTGTCTTCTGGCTTTAATTCAGAAACATCCATTGGCAGCTTTTTCAAAAACAGCTCTTCAAGCGACTCTTTTGAGGCGAGCTTTACACCCTGCTCTGTTGCAGCTGCTAAAAGCTCATTGCCTTCTTTTTTTAAATAAATTGCAGCCCTTTGCCTCAGCATGCCTATTGCAATGTTTAATTCTGCTTTGGGGATGTCAATTTCTGAAATTTTCACTTCCTTTTTTCCAATGATTTGCTGCAGAAAGCGCTTTTCAGGAAGGCCATTTTTCTTGTAATTCTCCCCATTCTTGTCCAAAGAGATTATTTCTTTCAAATCCTGCTTGATTTTTAAAACTCCTTTGTTTTCCATCCACTGCAAAGCCCTCATTACCTCTACTTCTTTTAAGCCTGTGCTTTTTTCAAGCTCTTTCAAGGTAATGCCTTCCTTTAAATGAGGCAGTGTTTTCCTCTCCAATGGGTGCAGGCTGTTTAATAGCTGCTTTATATTGTCCATAAGATAGAAAGACAATGGGCGGATATTTAAAGTTTTGTATTAATCCATGGATTCTTTGTCAGGGAAAAGCAGCGCCCTTATTACCTGCTCCGGAGGCAGGTTTTTGGCATACTTTTCAGGATTTTCTATGCCTGCTATTCTCGCAAGAAAATAGTTTGCTGTTGCTGCTGCATACATTGGAATATGCTCAATAAACATTGGGCCGGTTACCTTTTCTTTCATAACCTGATAATGCAGCTGAAGCATTTTTAATTCATCAATGTCCTGTGGCGGCACGGCTTCAAATGCTTTCACTGCCCTTGAGACTTCCTGCGTAAAGCGCTCTATCTGCCTATCAGGCACCTGTAAATCCCTGTATGCACTCTCTATTATGTTAGTAAGCATTTCTTCTTTCATCTCGGGAGTCATTGGCTTTGCCATTTTAACGAACCTCCTTTTTTTCAGGTCTGAATAAATTCCTAAGGCCTTCATCTTTTGATGTGGATTCCTTAGCAAGGAAATAAGCAGCTGTTGTTGCAGCATATGAACTAAGCTCTGCTTCCGGCTCTTCCCACATTTTTGGCTCAAAAGGACCGTTAAGTATCATCATTTCATAAGTATTTACAGCATTAAAGACAATACCTGCGTCATAATTAACCGGATTAAGGCCCATATCCCTTACTGAGCCTGCAACATCCTGCGCAAATCTCACAAGGTATTTGTCTGGGATTTCAAGCTCCTCGCATGTCCTTTGAACTAAGGCAGTAAGCCTGTCTTTCTGTGTATTTGCCATTTTAGTTTAGCACCTCTTTGTATTTTTCAGGCACAAAAGAAGCATTAATGGCAGGCCACCCATAGGAACCTTCTATAAGAAGAAAAACTCTTGCTGAAATCTCTGCAAATTTTTCCAGCTTATCGCTTATTTTTCCAAATTTTCTTTCAGACGCCAAATGCCTTATTATTCCAATAAGGGCGTTATGATATTCAATGTTTGATTTAAAAGTTTCAGGCATTGGCATTTTAGCGCCTTTCCCCGCGGCAGATCTGCGCACATAGAAAGCATAAGGCTTTGCAAAGCTTGCTGGCATATTTGAATCAGCAACAGTGCTTTGTATGAAATCCTCAAGCCTTTGTTCTTTATTCATTTTCTAGTATATCCCTCATTTGTATTGATATTGCATATAATTTTAATCGCATCCTTCAAAAGAGGGTCAGGCCCTGCATAATGCAAAGCAAGGCACAGTTCAGTTGCATAGCAGGCAGCATCAACAATAGGAACATCCTTATAAGTTTGAGACCTTCTTGAAGCGTCTGAATATGTGCTGAGCACATGCATGAACCTTTCTGTTGAATCAATTGGCGCATGCATTGCCTGGTCATCAAACATTCCTGCAACAGTTTCTTTAAAATCATCCCTTTCAGCTACAGGGATATCAAAATCATTAAAAGCTCTTGATACTACTGTTTCTAATATTTGTTCTGGTTTCATTTCCTATACCCTCCACTATACTAAAAAAACTAAAAATAAAAAAAGAGCCTTAAGCCCTCTCAAGCAAATCAAAACAAGGTCCAGTCGTCAACATATCCTACAGTCGGCTTTGTATCTTGTCTTGAAGGCTGCCTGTATGGCAATTGCCTCTTTGGTTCTTTAGCTTTTCCTTCAAAAGGCCCGCAAAATATAGCATAAGCAACAATATCCCACTCAAGATACCACTGGGCCCATGCCCCCCTCTCTGCAAGTCTTGTCTTTTCATCTAAATTACTTTTGGGTTTCATTTTGTCCTCCTCATGCCCTCTCAAGCTTCTGCCAGGTTGCCTCAAACATCTGCGAAAACGCAGATGCAAAGAAAGGCGTGTTTACCCACACTGCTGAATCATATGCCTCATGCACTTCCTTGTCATCTGAAGGCATGAACACAACATGCTTTGAGTCAACAATGACAAACCTTGCTTTTGGTCCTTCAAGCTTTCTTAGCTCTGCAATGTTCTTCAGCTCTGTTGGCAATGCATTGGAATTTTCAAACGGAGCAGCAACCCTTACTACAACTCCCCTGTCCTTTGCCCTTCTCAGCACGCTTTTCAAAGCGTCAAACTTCCTGAAAACGCCTGAAGAGGTTGTAACTATTGTTACTGATGTCTTTGCCTCTGAAATCAATTGCTTAAGCTGGTCATGGATTCCTTTTCTGCTTTTCAATAAGCCAGCCATGTCAGTTGCATCAACCTTGTCAATGCCCTGCTTGTGCAATAATTCAAGCTCTTCAAAAACATTGGTTGTGTTTACTGTTTCAAGCTCTTTCACGTGCTCTTCAGCCTTTTCATGTATTCTTGACTTAAGCCTTTTGATTACATCTTCCGGCTTTAAAGCCACGAATTTTAAAGGCTTGCCGAGCTTCTGCAGTATAAAGCCTTTCTTTTCCAAAGTTTCCAAGACATCATAGCTTCTTGACCTTGGAACGCCTGATACATCAGCCAGTTCGCTTGCAGAGGCAACGCCCTTTGTCAGGAGAGCTGCCCATATCTTTGCCTCATATATGTTGAGGTCAAATGTTGTCCTTAGCTTGTTTAACATTCCTTCGTTTTGTGCCATTTTTATTGCCTCCAATTATAATTTCTAAGCTCTTCTTCAAATTGTTTTCTGCTTACCTCATCCGGAAATTTCCTTGACAACGCAAGCATATCCTCAAGAGTA
>JAHJRD010000040.1 GCA_018830945.1 Nanobdellota archaeon
ATCCTCACATGGGGCTTAATGGGAAAACTCCGGCAGAGGAAGCTGGAGTAAAATACATTCTCGGAAGAAATAAATTGATGGGTCTCATCGAACTTGCCGCTAACTTTAAGAAAACAGATGACGTCAACTAAACAATGTCTTTTAGCAGAAAGCTTTATGAATAGAAGATTTAAACTCAGCGATATGGAAAATAAAAGCAAAATCACCACAAAGCTTATATATAATGAGCTATATACTGACTATAGTGACTATATAATGAATACTACAATACAACTGGATAAGGCGCTTGTCAATACACTCCAGGGGCTGAAAGAATACCCAAGGCAGACATATGGCGAGCTTATAGAGCATATGGCAAAGGTGTTCAAGAGCGTTAAGAAGAGGAACCAGTATGACGAGTTCCTGCACAAGATACAGCAGGCAAAAATGAAGGAATTGTGGGACAACAAGGAAGACGAGGCATGGGAAGATGCTTAAGCCAGGCGATGTAGTGCTTGCAAGCATGCAATTTGTGGATACTTTTGAAATCAAGAAAAGGCCTGCCTTGATACTTTTTGAAGAGCACGGCAATGTGGTTGTTGCGGGCATAACAAGCAATAAAGAGATGGATGGAGTGCCTCTTTCCAAAAAAGAAGGTGCTGTGAAAGACAGCATTATCAAGCTGAATTATATCTTTACAATTTCCGAGGCAATGGTGCAGAAAGTATTGTTCACAATCTCAAAAGAAAAAAGGCAGATTGTGTTTAAAGAGCTTGTTTCAAGAATTGAAGGAATTTGCAAATAAAACTAATCATCACTTTCATGCCGGAGGCCGGCCTACTTCTTAAGCCATTTAACCATCTCTTTCAAGGAATAACTATTAACAATATCCTTCTTACAGCACCACCCTCTCCTTGCTATCCCCACACCCAATCTCATGAACTGCAAGTCAGAAACAGAATGAGAATCAGTGCCAATTGATATCTTCACGCCTTTCTCAACAGCCTTCCTAACAAGAGTATCCCTTAAATCCATTCTTTCCGGATAGCAGTCTATCTCCAGTGCAACATTATTCTCTTTAGCAGCCTTAAACAAAGCATCAAAATCAATATTCATCTCTTCCCTTTTTCCAAAATGCCTTGTAGTGGGATGCGCAAGAATATTAACATAAGGATTCTGCATTGATTTCACAAGCCTTGCAGTAATCTTCTCTTTCGGCATATTGAATCTTGAGTGGACAGCTATAATCACAATGTCAAGTTTTTTCAAAATATCATCTGAATAATCAAGCGAACCATCATCAAGAATGTTAACTTCAGAGCCGCATAAAACCCTTATCCCTTTCAGCTTTTTATTTAATCTCTTAACCTCTTCAATCTTTTTCAAAAGCCTTTCTTCAGAAACGCCGTTTGCAATCTTTTCTGACTTTGAATGGTCTGTAATTGCAATGTATGAATAGCCTATCTTTTTGGCAGCCAATGCCATCTCCTCAATTGTATTAGCGCCGTCAGAATAAGTTGAATGGCAGTGCAAGTCACCATTAACATTAGAAACAAGCAAAGGTAATTTTCCTTTCTCTGGGAAATCCTTCGGATTTCCGGCGTCCCGAAACTCTGCAGGTTTCGAGGATTTGGCAGCATCTATCTCCCCTGTATTCTCGCGCAATTCAGGCTCAATATACCTTAATCCAAGCTTCTTATATACTTCTTCCTCTGTTTTTCCTGCAACCTGCCTTTCTTTCAAATCAAAGATGCCATACTCGCTTAATTTCAGCTTTTTGCCAATCGCAATCTTCCTTAATTCAATGTTATGGTCCTTGCTGCCTGTGAAATACTGCATTGCAGAGCCAAAGCTTTTCAAAGGCACAACGCGCAAATCACACTGCACTCCTTCTTTCAATAAAACACTGGACTTTGTATCGCCTTTTGCAATCACTGACTTCACATTTGGCAATGCAACAAACGCATTAATCACTTTTAAAGAATTCTCAGCAGCAACTAAAATATCAATATCCTTTACAGTGTCCTTCATTCTTCTCAAAGAGCCTGCAATGCTTATCTTCTCAACCTCTTTTATTTTCTTTAAACTCTCAACAATATTCTCAGCTATCGGCAAAGCAAACCCCAAAGGCATTCTCTCTTTTCCTTTCTTGAAAATCTCAAGCCCTTTCAGTATATTCTCCTCTGTTTTCTCCTTAAACAAAGGAAGCTTTGAAATCTCATGCTTTAATGCTGCCTTTTCCAAATCCTTTACATTCTTTATTTTTAATTTCTTATACAAAGCCATTGCTTTCTTAGGTCCTAATCCCGGCACTTCAAGCAAAGCGCTTAACCCGGAAGGCAGTGACTTCTTCAGTTTTTCATATCCTTTTACTTTTCCTGTTTTCAAAAACTCCTCAATCTTTTCAGCAATCTTCTCCCCGACTCCGGGAATCTCCTCAAGCTCTTTTAATCCGCCTTTGTTATAAATGTCTTCAACATCCTCTGAAAGCGATTCAATCGCACGAGCAGCTTTCCTGTACGCCATAGGCTTCCAATCCACATTTTTCATCTCAAGAATGTCAGCCATCTCAAAGAATATGGCAGCGATTTCAGGATTTTTCATCTTTTATTAAGTGCCATTTGCACTATTTAACCTTAACGAAAGCAATTCTTATGTATTCCCGAGTATAACAAGATTTAAATAATCCAAAGCCCGCTTGTTTCTTATCAAATTTAGTTATAAAAAAAGAAGGTGATTTACTATGAAAAAATTGATTGCAATATTAGCCATTCTCTTAATGGCATTTTCTTTCCCTGCCATAGCGCAGGACGAGGGTGGGGAAGCTGTGCCGACAACAGAGCCTGTTCCGCCGACGGAAGCGCCTGTAGGGGAGCCAGTGCCTCCCCCTATTGGCATGCCGACTCCTCCTGCTGAAGAGCCGAGAGATGAGCCAGTGCCTTCTGTTGAAGGACCGCTTGCCCCGCCGGGAGAACAGCCGGTTACTCCGCCAGTGCCTGGCGGCCCTGGAGCGCCAGGTTCAGGGGGCCAGCCCCAGCAGCCAAATATGTGCTATCTTGAGGGAAAGCAAATTCCATGCGACCAGATGCCAAGGCCAGATGACAGGCCGCCGCAAACAGGGCCTGGAAGCGGCGGATGCTGGGTAGGAGAGCAGCAGGTGCCTTGCCCTGGCGAGGGGCCAAGGCTGCCTCAGGGGTGCAAAGAAATCATTGAGCCGAACGGCATGAGAAGGGTTGACTGCGGGGGGCAGGACAGGCCGCCCGGGCAGATGCCGTGCACTTCCGGCCCTGAAAGGGAGAGAATAGAGCAGAAATGCAAGGAGCAGGGCGGAAGAATTGTAACAAGAAATATTGATTCTGGCCAAGGCTGCGGCATTGTTGACTGCGTGTTTGGCCAGCAGGGCGGAGTGTTTATGCCGCCAGGGCAACAGCAAACATGCCCGAGCCCTGAAACGCTTATGCAGAAAGAGGAAAGCTGCAGGAGCATGGGGCTTAACCCTGTAAGGAAAAGAAGCAATTGCGAGTATGTTGAGTGCGAAGACCCGAACAGGCAGGGAATGCAGTGCCCTGACAACCATGGCGAATGGGAGCGGGTTGGAATGGAATGCTCGCAAAAAGGCGGCAGGGTTGTGAAAGCCTTTGACGAAAACGGCTGCAATATTCCCAAATGCGTTGTAAGCGGGGGGGAATGCCCGAGGGATGTGCCGCAGGAAGCTTACTGGAAGTGCGAGGACCAGGGCGGAAAGCTTGTTGTGAACACAGACGAGCAGGGCTGCATTACATTCTCAAAATGCGTGAAAAGAGGGGAAGCAGTGAGGGAAGATGATTACAATGAGCTTGATGAAGTTCCGCCTGCTGCAAAATTATTGCAGGTTGCATTGAAGCTTGAGTCAATAAAGATTTCTTTTGATAAGCTTGCAAAGCAGATTGAGGCAATAGCGGAATATTATGAAGGCGAGGATGACTTTGCAAATGCCGAGCGCTTCAGAAGGGCTGCAGGCATGTTTGAATCAGCGAAATCCCAGATAGACGGCGTGAAGGAGGAGCTGAAGATGGCTGTAAAGGGGATGAGCCTTGAGCAGCTGAGGGATGTAAAGTACAAGATAAGGCAGATAACAGACGTTGTCATGGAAGACGCCTTGTTTATAATTCTCGGAGGAGAAGCAGAAGGCGGCTATGAGTACAAGCCTGCTGAAAAAGAGGATTATGGAGAAGGGCTTGTGCCTGAAAACGAGCTTGACTGCGGCTCAGACGGAATGTGCTTTGAGAAAGCGTTAAGGGTTTGCGAAAAAGGCGCTGTCTTTTTCCCTGACCAGTACGCTTCTCTTAAGATTATAGGCGTGGATGGCAGCAGCTGTATTATTAAGGGGGAGGCAGACACGCCGGAGGGGGCAATGGAAATGGAATGCAGATTCCCTGACTTTGCAACAAATCCCTTAAGGCCTGAAACATTACTGCCAACATGCGAAGGCAGGTTGGCTGAGGATTTCAAGAAAAGGTTCATGGAAGAGCAGCGGCCCATGCAGGAAGAGCCGGCGAAATTGTCAAGGGAGGAAGTATTTGCAGGGCAGATGATGGGCTGCGAAAAGGTTGAAAAAGGCATTAACCAGAGAGGAGTCTGCGGCAATGGGTGCTGCGAGGAAAGGTATGGTGAAAGCCATTACAGCTGCCCAAGGGACTGCATGGCGCCTCAACAGCAACAAATACAGCAGGCGCCAATGATGCAGAGAGTAAGGCAGACTTTTGCAGGAGAGCCTGGCTTTGAAGGCAATCAGGGTGAAATGGGCTGTGATTCTGTTGCAAGAGGATTAAAGCCAATGGATGTCTGCGGCAACGGCTGCTGCGAGCCTGGCGAAAGCAGGAGCAATTGCCCCAATGACTGCATGGGAGAGCCAATGCCTGATGAAGGGGCATTCTTTCAGGAAGGAAGAGGCCCTGCTTACCAGCAGCGGCAAATGCCTCAAGAACCCAGGCCAATACCAGAGGCGCCTGTGCAGGGAATAGAGCCAATGCCTGAAGAATGGAGGCAGCCGCCAGAGCCCGTGCCTGTTGAGGAAGTGCCTGCAACTGAAGAGGTTGCTGTTGAAACTTCATCTGGCGGAGGCGGAACCACTGAGCCGGCAAGCTCCTCTGGCGGGGGCGGCGGTGAACTTTCAACAGCCGCTGTCTTGATAGATGCAGTAAAAGAATTTTTAGGGAGGTAGGAAAATGAAAAAAATGATTGGAATATTATTTGCAGTGCTTGTTGCGGCGTTGCTTTTGTTTGCTCTTGCAGGATGCAAGGGAGAGGGTGATGTGCAGAAAGTGAAAAGCGGGGAAGACGCAACAAAGGCAATAGCAGAGGTTTCATCGGATGTTGAAGACGTGTCAGACACGCTGCAGGCAATTGATAAGGATTTAAGCTGATTTCTTTTTCCTTCTTTTTAATTTTTTTATATTCATAAGAAAACTATATATAGTATATGAAACTAATCCTCTTTGATGGAAGGCAATCAGGAAAACCTTGAGGAAACAACTGAGAAGTATTATGAGTTTAAGCCAAATGATTTTATACCAATATCAGGCATGTTCCGTTATAACAGGCGCAGCTTGAACGGATATTTGGACGACTGCAAGGCAGCCGGGAAAAAATATATGCCCTCACTATCTGCCAAAATTACCCCCCGAAGAACCTTTCTTATGATATACAGCATTGTTTTTGTAATGGGGGCTGCAAAATTCCTTGAAACCTATCTACAATAAGCTTTAATAAAGAAAGTTATTTCTCATATAGCATGATTTGCTTAGGAATAGAGTCAACAGCGCATACATTCGGTATAGCTTTAATGCAGGACAAGAAAGAATTATCATCTGCAACAGACACATTCACAACAGAGCAAGGAGGCATGAACCCGCCGATTGTTGCAGAGCACCATAAGAAAGTGAAAGATGCATTGCTAAAGAAGGTTTTGGAGGATGCCAAAGTTACGCTTGAAGAAATTGATTTAGTCTCATTCTCAAAAGGCCCGGGATTAGCGCCTTGCCTGCACGTAGGAAAAAACCTGGCAATAGAATTAGCTGAAAAAACAAAAGCCCCTTTAATCGGAGTCAACCATATCTGCGCTCATTTGGAAATAGGAAGATTAATCACAAATACAAAAGATCCTGTTTTTGTTTTTGTGTCAGGCGCAAACACGCAAATAATAGCGCATGAAGGCGGAAGATACAGAGTTTTTGGCGAGACATTAAGCATTGGGCTTGGGAATGCATTGGACAAGTTCGGAAGGATTGCAGGGTTAGGGTTTCCAGCAGGGCCCAAGATAGAGGAATTAGCTCAAAATGGAAAATTAATTGAACTGCCATACGTCGTGAAAGGCATGGATGTTGATTTTGCAGGCATTATAACAAAGGCTGAGCAGTTATTAAAAAAAGGCGCCAAGATTGAGGATTTATGCTATTCACTTCAGGAAACCTGCTTTGCAATGCTCGCAGAAGTTACTGAAAGGGCTGTTGCGCACTGCGACAAGAAAGAAGTAATATTAATTGGGGGGGTTGCAGCCAATAAAAGGTTCTGCGAGATGCTTGATTCAATGTGCAAAGCTAGAAATTGTAAGTTCCATCCAGTGCCTTTGAAATACTGCGGTGACAATCCTGTGATGATTGCATGGCAGGGCATTCTTGAATACAATTATAACAAGAGGCAGGAAGATTTAAAAACATTGGAGATAAATCCAAAGTGGCGCATAGATGAGCTGGATGCAGGGTGGTTTTAGCGCAAAAACTGCGAAATCCTGTTTTTCCTGATATCTTGGAAAAACCGGGTGTGGGACAGAAAAAGCTTATTTCTTGCCTTTTAAAACAATAACGAATACTTTGCGACCAATATACTTTTTTTGTGCATCTATTTTTGCCCCATTGCCATAGCGGGTTACTCTTTTCTCGTATATTTCTTCCGCTTCG
>JAHJRD010000041.1 GCA_018830945.1 Nanobdellota archaeon
AACAGTAAGAAAACTTAAAAAATTAAGAGAAAAAGAAAAGTGTCAAGGGGAAAGTCAAAAGATAAATGGTCTTGAACGGCATATTAGCGTCCTTGGCGCTAATTTTTTAAGTTGTAGCGTTTAGTTTATCAACACATTCTCATAAGCATGTTTAAAAGCAAGCCAGGGGATTATAAAAAAGCATTTGTGTTCGGCACAGGCGGAGGCAATGACATTACAAGCGCAGTGCTGGCAGCAATGTATCTGCAAAGGCACGGCATTCAAACCGATATTGGCGGAATGCTTAGCCCTGCTGCAATGCACACTTTTAATGAAATGCCTGAGCAGGCAGTGAACAGGATTGAAAAAGATATCAAAAGAAGAATACCCTCAAAAAAATCAGTCGCAATATCATTCTTTGACAGCAGGCTTCCTGGATTTGTTGCTGATGAAGGGATTGAAATAGGGAATTTTTACGAGCTCTCAATAAGATTCGGCACAGCAACGCTTACAGACGCAGTTAACAGGCTTATTGAAGAAAACAGCTACGATCTTGTTGTAGGTGTTGACATGGGAGGGGATATTCTTGCAAGAGGAAAAAAAGACCCTACATTATTATCCCCTGCACTGGACTTTACCTCGCTTTATCTGCTTAGGAGAGTAAACGCCGATGCGCTGCTTGTTGAGTTCGGGCTTGGCACTGATGGTGAATTAAGGCCAGGGGGCATTGATGAGATAATAGCTGAGCTTTGCGACAAAAGGCTCATTCTTGAAGGCTCTGACATTAAGAAATCAGACCCTGAAGTTGTAAAGTTCAGGCGGTTGTTTGACAAGGTAAAAAAGATAAGGGCAGGGCATGCAACTGCAATGACGCTGCAGACACTTGACACAAAAACACCTAAAAAAGACATCACAACAATATACAGATTTTTGTCCCGCATTGGAAAGCGAAAATGGGAAACATTCTTCCCGATTATCCTTCCTCACAAATATTTTGGGAAGGCATTTACAATTGACAGCAGAGAACTTGCAAAACAAAGAAGAAGAACAGCATTTGCATATGACAATCCGCTTGAGCAGTATGTAAGGCTGAAAGAAGTGCCAAACTGGAAAACAGAGCTTGATTTGGGATATATCTGGAGCGGAGATAACTGGACAACACCAACAGAAAAAGGAAGCTGCATGATGCTCTTAGCCCCGTCAAAAGCAATTCATACTGACACAAGACAGCAGATATTAGAGGAAGGCTGCAGAAGGATGGTAAAAGGCAGCTGCGACCTTGCGCTCGTGCTTAAGGAAGACTTAAGGCACCTGCCGCAGAATATAGGTCTAGTATATAATGCAGGCAATTTCTGCCTTATTACATACAGGAAGGACATAGCAGGGTTTATGAAAGAAACAGCTGCCGAAGTCCAGACATATCAGAGATAGTGGGAAAGTTATTTAAAGCTGGATAAGATTATATATTCTATGGGAGAAAGATCATTTGCAGTCAGGTTTAAGGTTGAGCAGGAAAACATCCAGACAGAGATGCATACCCAGAACATTTCACCGCAGGAAGCTGTAGGGCTGCTGGAGATGGCCAAAAGCCAGATTCTTGAAAACCTTGCGCAAGGAAGAAAGGAAGTTTTCTCAAGCGTTAAAAAATCAGAGCAGGAGTAAGAATGGATGACTGCGTGTTCTGCAAAATTGCAAGCAAGCAAATACCCTGCTTTTCGCTATATGAAGATGATGATGTAATTGCTTTTCTTGATATTGCGCCTGCGACAAAAAAAGGCGGGCACACGCTCGTAATACCGAAAAAGCATTATGAATCAATCACAGAAGTGCCTGATGAATTATTGGCAAAGATAATGGCTGTTGTAAAAAAGATTACAAATGCAATATTAAAAGATGCAGACGGAGTTAATGTGCTGCAGAATAATGGAAAGGCAGCTGGCCAGTTTGTAAAGCACATACATTTCCATATTGTGCCAAGATATAATGATGATAAAATAGGCATTACATGGGAATGCGAGAAATATGATGGCGGCGAGATTGAAAAAGAGCATGAAAAGCTCAAAAAACTTCTTGAAGAATGCCTCTTAAAGCCCTGACGATATATTTAAATAGATGAATTAACACATTTTAATGTAATGAGGCTGTTAAAATTAATGTTTGTTATAGTTGCTATTATGCTGTTAAGCAGCTTTGCAAGCGCAAAGATTGAAGATCTTGAAATAACAGGAAAAAGCCTTGAAAAAGCAGCAGCTGGCTCTATTGTTAATACACAATTAACTCTTGAAAACAAGGGAAGCGAAACCCTAAACCTTGTTGTGCGCAGAGACCCTTTTGTAACGCTTGAGTCAAGCTGGTTTGAATATGTTCTTTTCATCCCAGGCATCCTCAAGCTTGAAGGCGGGGACAAAAGTGCAGTCAATGTCAGCATAAAGCTGAAGAAAACAGTGCCGACAGGGTCTAACTACAAGACAACACTCAGCTTTACGCAGCTTGAAAATCCTGCGAATACGAAAGACAAGGATGTATTAATAAGGGCAGTGCCGCCTGAGGAGATTCTTAAGGCAAAAATAGAGGCGTCTGACATTATCACGCCAGGCAGGCAGTATACAGTGAATGTTAAGCTGAACAACAATCTTAATGCAGTTCTTCCTGAATGCGAGATTTTTGTATCAAGCGAGCTTTTTGAGGAAAGAAAACAGCTCATAATGCTTCCGTGGCAGGAAAGAGAAGAAGAGTTTTCATTTTTGATTCCTGAATCAACAAGGCCTGGAAGCTATACACTAAACGCCAGGATTTACTTTGAAAGGCAGCTTGTGCAAAAGACAGAGATTCCTTTTACTGTCTCCACAATGACTGATGTTGGCGGAGGGGAGAATGTTGAAACAGCCTTCTTATGGAGAAGGATTACAGTAACAAGGGAAAGCGAAGGCAACAGCCCGACTGAAACATCATACAAGACACGGCTTTCAAAAATGGAGCAGCTTTTTGCAGAATACTCAGAAGAGCCTGCTGAAATCAATGGAGAAGAGCTGAAATGGGTTGTCGCGCTTAACCCTGGCATGACTTACAGGCTTTCAATCACAGTCAATTACAGGCCTGCTTTCTGGGCAGTGCTTGCAATAATCGCATTCACAGTATTTGCATTGGTTGTATTCAAGAGAGGCGTTGCAGTGAAAAAAGAAATAATGAAACACAAGACAACACATGAAGGAATGACTGAAATCAAGATAAGGATGCATATCCATAACCACGGCTCAAAACCTTTGCATGATGCTGTTTTGACTGAGATTCTGCCTTACCACATGCACCCAAAGATGGAGTTTGGAACATTAAAGCCAGAGTCTGTTGAAAAAGGCGAAAGAGGCATAAGGCTCAAGTGGCACCTTGAACATGTTGGCAAGCATGAGGAAAGGATTATCACTTATACATTATTGACAAAGATAGGCGTTATAGGCACGATTGAGCTTCATCCTGCTTTATTGCGCTATAAGACAAGTGAAGGAAAGATAATCAGCGCAAAGTCAAATTCAGTGAAGTTTTCTTCTGGACAGCATGATGTGCGGCCGCCGAAAGAGCATGTGAGATAGTTCTTTGAAGGGCAATATATTTAAATAGCAGTTTGTTCCAATTATCCATACAGATTCCCGTCCTAGCTCAATGGTGGAGCACACGGCTGTAGAAAATGTGCGACTTTGCGCAATGCTTGGAATGAAACACATTCAGCCGAACCCGTGAGGTTGCCGGTTCGAGTCCGGCGGACGGGATTATTTTTTCATATCAATTCTTCAATATTAGAAATCCTGTAACGAAGCTTTGCCTCTTCTGCCTCAACAACCCTTGCAGCATAATAAGCGCCAATCCTGCCGGCGTTGTAAAGATTCATATCTTTTGCAATGCCATATAAAAAGCCAGCTGCAAACGCGTCTCCTGCGCCGTTTGTGTTCTTTACTTCTGCAACCTTGTATGCAGGAACAGCAACCCTGAAAAAGTTAGAGCCTTTGCATTTGGGGTTTCGCATTTTAACAGGCCCGCCAACAAGCGCGCCCTTGCTTCCCAACTTGACAACAGCAATATGCTTCTCACTAAGCTCAAACATTGAATCCCGAGGCGACTTCCCTGTATATTCAGCCGCCTCTTCCTCGTTTGCAAATACAATGTTAACATACTTCTCAAGCAGATAATCTATTTTTTTTCTATGCCTTTGAATGCTTTTTGCAGAGGCAAGGTCAAAGCTTATTTTCACATTATGTCTTTTTGCTATCTTCATTGCCCTCTTCACTGACAAGTACATTGAATCCAAGGCATATGCTGTTGTGTGAAAAAAGTCAGAATTCTCTATGTCAGCTTCATGCAGATTCCACGGCCAGAGAGATGATGACTTGCCCATGTTCACAGCCATTGTCCTTTCCTTGTCAGGCGTGACAAGCACCATGCATACGCCGTTAGGGCCTCTTTTTACATGAAAGTAATGGGCAATGCCTGCCTTTTCAAGATCCGCACCATAAAATTTCCCATTTTCATCATTTCCGACTGAGCCGATAAAAGCAGCCTGCATCCCAAGATTGACAAAGCCGTGACAGACATTTGCAGCAGAGCCGCCTGTTGTTCTTGAGAATTTAATCCTTTGCTCAAGATTTTTCCTTAATTCAGTGCTTATTCCCTGGAACCCGCCTTTCTGAAAGCCGTGCTCTTTAAGAAACTCATCACTTACATAAGCTGTGTAATCCAAAAGAGTGTTTTCAAGGGCTGTTAATAGCATAAAGACGCTGATACTGCTTATGTTTTTAAAGCTTTCCAAAAAATTAGAAAGTTATATATATGATTAGTCCATACCCCTGCAATATAGCAGGAGCGTGATGATGGAGCTTGATGAACTTGTTTCACTGGACTTAAGCAAGGTAACCTCATTTAGGGATTTGTTAAAGGCAATGAGCAAAACTGCTTTTGGCGGAAGGCAGCTTGGAGAAGCTTATGAAGCGCTTGAAGCAATGTATAATGACAAGAGCTGTGTAAAGGTTTTAACGCTTTCAGGAGCAATGACAATTGCAAAGCAGGGATTAATAATTTCTGATTTAATTGAGCACGGATTTGTTGATGTTGTTGTAAGCACAGGCGCGTTAATCACGCACGGATTGGTTGAGAATACAGGAATGGCTCATTTCAAGGTCCCAAAAGGCATGAATGACCATGAGTTAAGGCAGAAAAAATTAAACAGGGTTTATGACACAATTGAGGATGAAAAAAATCTTGATGACTTAGAGGCAATATTCAGCTCTATACTTGATTCAGTTGATGAGAATGAGGTATTGAGCAGCTATAGGATATGCGAAATGTTTGGCAAGCATTTGCAGAGTAAGGAAGGAAGAGGCATTGTGAAGAGCGCTTACAAAATGAATGTTCCTATATTCATACCTGCATTCACTGACAGCGAGTTAGGGCTTGATTTTGCATTGTATAACAGGCAGAGAGCAGCTGACGGAAAAAAGAGATTACAGTTCAACCCTTTCCTTGACTTGGAAAAGTATGCAGAGATTATAACTAATGCAAAAGAAACAGGAATATTCACAATAGGGGGAGGGGTGCCTAGAAACTGGGGACAGCAGGTTGGGCCTTACCTTGACCAAGTAAGGCAAAGATTCCATGAGCCAGGCCAATTCCTAAATGACAACAGCCCGCACTCAAGAAGGTTCAAGTACGGCGTAAGAATCTGTCCAGAGCCTGCCCACTGGGGAGGATTGTCAGGATGCACATATTCAGAAGGAGTAAGCTGGGGAAAATTCAAGGATGTGAAAGAAGGAGGAATATTTGCTGAAGTGCCTTGTGATGCGACAATCGCTTTGCCTATACTTGCAGGGGCTTTATTAGAAGACAAGCTTAAAGAAGCTTAAGCTTTCCTGTAATTTCATCGATTTTTTCTTCATCATCCGGCCCTATTCCCAAAGAAGTTGTTGTGGGCTCACTGAAGAATGTTTTTGCAGCGTCTGTAATTAATGCTGTTTTTAATCCTGCATCTTCCGCAATCTGCTTGTATTTGTATAATTCCTTTAATCCTGACACTTTTAACACTGCCTTTGTCATTCCTTCACTTCTCCATTTGGAGACTAATTTCTTGTCTGATTTTAATACAGCTTCAACTGAAGCATGAGCAGCCTGCACTGCTAATTTCCCTTTATCCATCTTCAGGTCTTCCCTGATAAGTATTGCCTGTTTCATATTGAAAATAAAGCTGTAAAGGTATTTAAAGCATTCTGCTCATTTAAAATATATGAAACTCTGCAGCGCATGCTTATTAGGTGTTAACTGCAAGTATAATGGAAAGAACAATTTGAACAGGAAAGTAATCGCTTTGGCAAAGAAAGAAATTTTTATTCCGGTGTGCCCTGAGCAATTGGCCGGCTTTACAACTCCGCGCGAGCCGATGGAGTTAAGGAATGGGAAAGCAGTTACTGCTTCTGGCAAGGATGTTACACTGCAAATGAAGAAAGGCGCTGCTGAAGTGTTGAATATTGCAAAGATGTATAAAGTAAAAGAGGCTATATTAAAGCAGAGAAGCCCTTCATGCGGTTATGGGCAGTTAAAGTTAATGTCAGGAGAGGTTGTGAAGGGCAATGGAATGACAGCTGAGTTATTGCATAAGAATGGAATAAAGATAATGTCAGAGGAGGAGATATAAGTATTTTACCAGTGATTATTAATAACCCTTTCCCATAATTCCTCAGACGGCTTTATCCACTCAACTTTCAATCTTTCAAATTCAATTCCTGACCAAATTGCCAGTTGCGGCACTGAATAGCTGCCGCTGTATTCAAAAACCGGAACTCTCGATTCCCAGTATTCCCTACAAGCCTTATTGATTGTTTCTTTTGTCGATTCCCCATGACCCTTTGATTCTTTATACAATTCCCTTTCGATATGAGCGCGTTCAACAACATATGCTTTATCTTCCGGCTTTAATTGAAAACTCAAAAGCATAACCTCTTCTTCTTTTCTGCAAATATCAGACATAAGGTATCTCCAAAGGTTAGAGAATTCCGGATTTTCTGTCCATGACTTTGGTTCAGGCTCTAAAAGCCCATTAATTATGCCTTCGTAAGCCTCACCAGGCAAACCATTTTCATTTCCAAGCCGGATAAATCTTTGTATAGGTATTAATCCAACCTTCCTGTAGGTTCTTCCATTCCGCATAGATTGGAATGCTATTGGATTGGAATAATGGTACGCAACAATGGTATCTTCCATAGCAGAAAACTCCCTTATATTATCTATATAAACCTTCCTAATTTTTATTGCTGCAGGTATCTGATAATTTACTTACTCAAAGAGATTGTTAAAAGCATAGAAAGCGTTAAAAGACAAGCCGCCTTCTGTTTTTGTATGAATGACGAAGATTTCATGAGAAAAGCAATAAAGAAAACAATACAAGGCATTAAGAAAGGCCAAACTCCGTTCGGAGCTTGCATTGTGAAGAAGGGAAAAGTAATTGTTTGCGAGCACAATGTTGTATGGAAAACAACTGATTCCACTGCGCATGCAGAGGTTAATGCAATAAGGCAAGCATGCAAGAAGCTGAAGACAATTGACTTGTCAGGATGTGTCATTTATTCAACAACAGAGCCCTGCCCTATGTGCTATTCTGCAATACACTGGGCAAGGATTAAGAGAATTGTGTTTGGCGCCTCTATTGCAGATGCCAAGAAAGCAGGATTTAATGAATTGCAGATTTCTAATAAGATAATGAAAAAATTAGGGAAGGACAAGATAAAGATTGAAAGCGGCCTTTTGAAGGAAGAGTGCGTTGAATTGTTCAGCTTGTGGAAGAAGCATAAAGGAAAGGCGTACTGATTAGCTTTATAAACACAAAAAACAAGTATTAACATATGGATTTCACAGCTCTTCTTGCATCGCCTTTATACAACTGGCTCATACTTCCATTATTGATATTTCTTGCAAGAATCCTTGATGTCAGCATAGGAACAATCAGGGTTATTTTCATATCAAGGGGATTGAGGTTTTTAGCGCCCACTTTGGGATTTTTTGAGGTTTTAATCTGGCTTCTTGCAATGCGGCAGATAATGGTCAATCTGTCAAGCCCGATTTATTTTATTGCGTATGCAGCAGGTTTTGCAACAGGAACCTTTGTAGGCATTGTGCTTGAAGACAAGATAAGCATTGGCAAGGTTATTGTAAGAATAATTGCAAGAGATCATGCAAAGGATTTAATCAAGGAGCTGCAAAAGAGGAATTACCATATTACCATCTCGGATGCCAGGGGCACGTATGGAAAAGTTAAGATAATATTCACAATAACGCAGAGGCACGCCGTCCCGAGGCTTATTGAGATAATCAATCACTTCCAGCCACATGCATTTTATTCAATTGAAGACATCAGGTATTCAAGCGATGTGGAAGCCAACCTGCCGTGGTACAGGAAGATATATCTGAACAGGTTCGGGTTCTTCAGGAAAGGGAAGTAAAATTATAGATTGTATTCCTCAAACTTGTAGACATTCAGGTTAATGACAGATTTCCAGCTAACGGTAGCTCGTTAGAATCCGCTGGGCGACATTCCGCTTCGCTCCAGTCCCCCAAAAAAGCTGCGCAAAATTATAAATTATATTCCTCAAACTTGTAGACATTCAGGTTAATGACAGATTTCCAGTCAGCAATCAGGTTCTTGAATTTCTGCCTTATCTCCCTAAAGAGGGAATCCATTTCACCTGTATTCTTTGCTATTAACACGCAGGTTATGTCAAAATCGCCTAAAGTTGTTATCAGTGTTGTCACATTATTATGCGCTTTGAGGTAAGAGGTGAATTTTGCAAGCTCTTCCTCACTGATATTGTGGAGCTTTATCTGCACGTTTGCAACCAAATCATAGCCAACTGCCTTCGGATCAATAAAAGCGCCGAACTTTGCTATAATCCCCTTTTGCTTTAATTTCTCTATTCTTTTCTTTGTTGAGTCAATTGAAAGCCCTATCTGCCTTGCCAGTATCTTTAATTGCTCCCTGCTGTTTTTCTGCAGCAAAAGCAGGAGATGCTTGTCCTTATTGTCTATGTCTTCCATATTATATCTCCTCCATGACTCTCACAAAATATTCTGCCCCTTTTATCAAAAGCCGCTGCACAGGCACTTTAAGAGTCATTATTGACAGCTCTTTATTCTTGATCATATTGCGGAACTCATCTTCTGTTAAGATAAGCGGATTAACTGTTTTTCCTAAAACCGTGGAAAGGCGGGATGCATTTCTGTTTAGCTCTTTATCCTTTTCCTTAATGACCAATAATAAGTCTATATCACTCTTTTCAGTAAATGCAAGCCGGGCATAGCTTCCAAAAAGGCAGCAGGCAAGTATATTGTCTCCTGAAAACAGGTTTCTGGCATGTTTTATTATTGAATCCACTTTCCTATCGCCTGTATTTAGCCTGTATTCTTCAATCAGGCAAGCTAATTCAGAATATTGCGGCTGGTTTTTGTCTATTGAAAGCAGGATGGTTTTGCCTGCTTTTTTTTCATTAAGCAATTGCTTCATGCCCCCTAATGACTTTTGCACGCTAAAAGGGTATAATTTCATTTGCCTTGAAATATCCATGAGATGCGTTTCCCCTTTTTCATAAATTTCCTTGAGTATGCCTATCTTGTTTTTTGTAAGCGGGAGAAGCTTTTCTATCATTCTATCTCACCCAAAAGGCGGATTAATTCCCTCACTTCCTCAATTATTCTGTCTGCCGGAGTTTTTATATTCCTGAGAGTTTTTGGCAGGTAGAGATAATTGTTTCTGGCTATCCTTATGTTGGCTATTTCCTCAAAGAAAGACTCTTTCGGCGGGATTTCAGCAAACAGCCTGTCTTTCTTTTCCAGCATACTGTGTATTTTTTCCAGAGATTCTTCAGGTATAATCCCATGGAAAAGCAGGGCAGTTATTATGCAGCTATGGTCTTTTGAATAAAATCCGAGCTTTTTTACAAGGACAGCATTGCACATGAGGAACAACGCCTGATACGCCTTTGTTGCCGCCCATCTCGGGCTTTGTTCTTTTGTTGCAGACTCAATATCCTCATAAGCCATCTGCTGGTATTCCCTGTAGAGCGATTTGTCAATATTTACAAAACTCTTCTCGCATCTCCTGTAAGAGCGCTCCAATGCCTGCCTTGTTTTCGGTATCATCATACACCTTTAGTTGTATATATATACAATCTGAGTTGTATATAAACTTTTCTGCCGGAAATCAAAAGCACCCTGCCCTTACTGCCTGTTTCGCACATATAACTTAATGGTTAAGACAGATATATAAATCTTTCGCATTTAGTTAAGCTAAATCCGTAGAAAGGCTTAAAGGATAGTGTGTATACTTCACTGTAGCGTAATAACAAGTGTTATTGCGAAGGGGGTAAAAAATGGAAAACGTAACAAGCGAATACAAGAGCAGAGAGGCATTCATGGGCTTTGTAGAAGGGACTACATCAAGGTGTGCTCCGGAATGCCAGGGAAACGGGTGGTGAAGAAGATGAGTGGAGGACATGGATTGGTTACAAGAGAAGAGAGCGATGAAAAACTTGAAGAAAGGACAGAGAGCCCAGTAAGGGCATATAGAGTTGTGCCTAAATACGGAAGAACAGCAGGAGCAAAGGATGCACAGCTCGGAGCTTACTGGCCGAAGCCTGAAGTGGAAGCAGAGGTTGAGCAGCTTGCAGAGAGATATTTGGCAAGCCAACCTGAATATGTAAGCCCACTGGCCACAATAGACAAGGAGCTTGAAGCAGAGTTTGAGCAGTTTGCTGAGACGCATTTGACAAGCCAGCCTGAATATATAAGTCCACTTGCCGAAGGGGATAGGGAGATTAAATCAAGATTTGATAAACTGGAATACAAACTGCAAAAGCAGGATGAAGAAAAAGAGTGTGCGCTGGAGAAAAAAACTATAAGTGAGATACATACAATTGTGTTCAATGCCGCAGGTTACATGAAAGGCGTGCAGGCAGGCTTATTAAATTATGCAAACGAAGTAAGAGGCGCCCAGCTTGGTGCATGCAATGAGACACGTGAAGCAATGTATGGTGTTCAGCTTGGTTTATATAATGAGAGCGAAGCAATGTATGGTGCCCAGCTTATTGGATGGTGCAATTCAAGCGAAGCAATGTATGGTGTTCAGCTTGGTGTATTCAATATGGCACGCGAAGCAAGAGGTGTTCAGCTTGGCGGATTTAATTATGTTAGGGAAGCAGATAAAATATTACAGATTGGCGGCTTATGCATAATTGATAGTAATCCCTGGTATGCAAGGTGCCTTCCTTTTATGAATTATGGCGGGAGCAAGGCAAAGCGTGACGCAAGAAAAGCAAGAAAAGAAGAAGCTTTGAAGAAAGAATATGACCAGTTTTTAAGGGAAAGACTAAGGATGAGGATTTGATTTATTTATTTTAATAATCCAGAGGCAAAAAGATAAATTAGTAAAAATTGATTAAGAAAGGTCGAAGATTTGCTTAACCAAAAATGAAAATCCAAACATATAAACAGTCAACATGCGAATCATGCCTTGCGAGCTGCCTTTTGCAGTTAAGGCATTTGCAGGCAGGGAAGAGAATAACTCAAAAACAAGAAAGAAGTATGCTGTTTTATGCATTGAAATTCAGCAAGACGGATTTTGTTGCAGGGCACCTGGATTATTTTGAAAAAAAGCTTAGATTAAAAACAAAAAGATACGTGCATAACAAGATTCTTTATGAGCTTGTAAAAGAGCATTGCAAAACAGAGATGGAAATAAAAAAGATTGACATGGGATTTATAGGCAAGATGATAGAAAAGCAGCCAGTGCTAATTGTTATTGATTCAGGACCTTTATACAAGCATTTATACAATATGATTCTTTACCATTATCCGCACTGGATTGTTGTTTATGGGAAAGAGAATGATAAATACAAGATTTATGAGCCGTGGGAAGGAAAAGAGGTTGCAGTACCTGAGAAGATAATAAAAGAATCCTTAAAATCATACCTCAACCGCCTTTGGGGAGCGCCTCAATTAATAAGCCTAAAGCAATAGCCTTACATCTTCTTAATCCGCTTTTCCAGCTCTTTTTTCAATGTTGAAATATACACATCAAGCCCGGCCTCATTCATTTTCCACATGTCCCTTGTTATGTCAGCCCCGCGGTACTTGTTCTGGTTCCTTATGTTCCGGACAGTTTCAAAAAAATTCCAGTCCAGGTCAAGCTCAGGAAACTCAAGGACAATAAAAGCAAAAAGCCCCTGGTGATTGCTTGTCTTTTGGCGCTTAAAGCGCATAAGCTGGTCACAAAGCTCGCGAAGCACATCATAGTGTATGTTAAAAATAACGCGCCAGTTCTGATTCCTGAGCTTTCTCAGGATTTTTCCAAATTCGTAATCTTCCAAAGCCATGCGGATGGATTTTTCCATTTCCGCCTTGTCAGGATGCGCTTCCCCGTAACCGCCTTCAGCAGAAAGCCCGTCATACACCTCTTTTGGCGTTTTTTCCTTAGGCACGTATTTTCACCTCAAAAGGCTCTATGCTTTCCTTTATGCTAAACCCTTTGGCAATATTCGGCAAAAGGCCGGGATCAAGCTGTTTTTTCATTTCCCCTGCGTCCTTAAAGCTGAAAAGCTGTATCTCCCTCTTAGTCTTTCTTTCAAATTCCGCCTTGTTAAAGTTTCTGTCATCGCCATAAATAAAAACATCTATATCGCTTGACTTGTTCCAGTCCCCCCTTGAAAAGCTTCCAAAAATTATCGCTGTTTTTATCCCGCTGTCAGCGCTGATGCCTTCAAAAAGCCCGCTCTGCCCGAGCAATGACAGCCCATACATCCTTTTTTCAGCCCTGAATTTAGGGGAATCCCTGCTGGCAATATAGTAAGGCATCCTGCCTCTCGGCTTTACCCTATAAATAAGCCTTTCCTTCAGCGTCTGCCTGAGGAAATAGTTTGCCCTGCCCCTGCTCAGCCCCGAAGCCTTGACTATATCTTCAAAATGCCATCTCCTCATGGTTTCATTGAAAAAGAGGGGCTTTATCCTGTTTTCCATAGTAGTATACAAAATTATACTAATATTTAAAGGTATGGATACGAAAGCTCTGCCTGTCCATTGGCTTGTTGCAGCCAGCGCATTTGGGTTTGCATATCTCTTTGGGATGAAAGTATCAGCCGAAAGCCTTATATATGATGGCACTTTATACATCAATTGATGGTAAATATCACATCATTAACAAAAGCAGAAATAACAATTATTTCCTTTTTTATAGGCAACATTAAAAAAGAGTTTGGAATAAGGGAGATTTCCAGGAATATTAAGACAGACTACAAAAACACATACTCAACAATACAAAAGCTTGCTAAGAAAGGGGTGCTGCTGAAAAGGAGAAAGGCAAATATTGATTTATGCTCTTTAAACTTAAAAGGCGATTCCGGGGAGATTTGCTTTGTAGAAGCGATGAAAGCAAGAAACTTCATGGAGAAGCACAGGGTTATAAAAGATTTTTTTAATGCAGTCATGGATAAAACAAGGCACATATATTATAGCCTCATCATCTTCGGCTCATTTGCAAAGGGAAAGGAAACAAAAAGCTCTGACCTGGACATCCTGGTAATAGCACCTGAAAAAAGCATTGCAGACGAAATAGAGCGAATAATAAACACAGAAGCTGTTACAGTTTCAGCAGGCATCCATAGCATAGCAATAAGTGAATCTGATTTCATTGCAAACCTTGCGGATAAAAAGCCCAATGTCATTACCGAAGCATTTAAAAGCCATATTATCATTACAGGCAGTGAGCCGTTTTATCAAGGGGTGAAAAAAGCATTATGAAGCTTGATGCGAAAAAAATAAAAGAAGCGGAAAATAATGTCTCAAGATACCTTGAAGAGGGATTGCTGAAGAAAGATGCGGAAAATGAGCAGTTCTCCGGATTCTATATGGAAAATGCAAAAGAGCACATAGCAAAGCTTTCATTGGAAAGGGCTGAAAGGTTTATTCAGGAAATGGCAAAAGCTGTAGGGAGGAGAAAATAATGCAGACAATCGCAAGAGACACGCCATTGGCTGAAATCACTTTAAGGAAGTATGAGAGGCCTTCTCCTGAAATGACAAGAAGGGAAACCATAAGAAAGCTCTGCCTGTCAATCGGCTTGTTGCAGCCAGGTGATTCAAGGGATGTTATTGTTGACGTGTTCCAGGCATTATTAGACAATAAAAAAGGCCTTACTTCAGAGGAAATCGTAGCTAAAGCAATTGAATTAAGAAAAACCTCTAACCTTGCAATGAATGGCATAGCAGCGTCAAACATAAGAAGGCAGGTAAAAAGATTAAAGGATGCTTATCTTGTTGAAAAAGCCAATAACAGCTACAGGATTGCTGAGAATGAGGAATTGTCAAGAATATTTAAGGAAAAAATAGAAAAGTTCTACCTGCCGTCAATTGTCGCAAGAGTGAAAGAGTATTTTGAGGCGGTGAAGTAAATGAGCATACTTTTCTGGATAATAGGAAGCACCATACTTATCAGCCTTATATCATTAATAGGGGTCATAGCATTAGCATTGAAAGAAAAATACCTTGACAGGGTTGTAATGCTTTTGGTGGCATTGTCAGCAGGCGCATTGATTGGAGGCGCGTTCCTGCATTTAATCCCTGAAGCTTTGGAAGAGTTCGGGCCTGAGCATATTTTTATTTACAGCATCATAGGGTTTACTTCATTTTATGTTATAGAGAAAGTGTTTCACTGGAGGCACTGCCATAAGGGAAGGTGCCCTGAGCACACTTTTGCTGAGATGAACCTTTTCGGGGATGCAGTGCATAACATAATCGACGGCATTGTGATTGCAGCAAGCTTTATTGTAAGCATTCCATTGGGGATTACAACAACATTTGCAATTGCCTTGCATGAGATACCGCAGGGAATAGGGAATTACGGCGTATTATTGTATGCAAAGTTCCATAAGTGGAAAGCTTTATTGCTTAACTTCCTTGTATCTTTAACAGTTGTTATTGGCGGCATTGCAAGCTACTTTCTTTCAGGGCTTTCTAATTCAACCATGTTTTTAATACCTTTTGCAGCAGGCGGTTTTGTGTATGTTGCTGCCTCTGACTTATTGCCAGAGGTAAGGAAAGAGCAGGATTTGAAAAAGTCACTGCTTAACATGCTTGCGTTTATTGTAGGAATTCTGATAATATACATGCTTTAAAGCGCAAGTTTTATATATTAGGCAGCAAAGACAAGGCATAGAATGAAATTAAAAGAAATCATAAACCCAAAAACAATCAGCATTGGATTGGCAGTAGCAGCTATCGGCGTATGCAGGATTGGGCCGGAAATTATGAATGATGAAAGGGTTATTGAAAAAGACAGGATTGTTGTTATTGAAACTTATGGGATAATGCCAAAACAGGCTGCTTTTGAATATAATGGAGAACACACTGTAATTACATATGAAGGAAGCGGGATATATATTCCCCTTGCTGTTATTGCAACCAGCTCAAGCGAACTTACAACGCTTTTTATGAATGGCGTGTGCGACAATAATGTTCATATGGCATGCAGGGGCGTTGGCACTGAAAAGGTAAGGTGCGTTACAGGCGGGAACCTGGGTGCTTATGACACGCTCAGAAAGGCAAATGAAAAAAGGGAAGAGCTTTGCGATATTCTTGATTGTGCCGGCATTTGTGAAGAATGGAAGGCCCTGCAGTAAGATGAAAATATACCAGCCTGCTGAGGATTCTTATTTGCTTGAGAAATATGTTAAGAAGTATGCTTGCAGGAAAGTTCTTGATGTTGGAACAGGCTCCGGGATATTAGCCAGGGCCGCTCTTGAAAAAACTTCAGATGTTCTTGCTGTTGATGTGAACAAAAAGGCGGTTGAGCATGTTAAATCTTTAGGGATTAATGCAAAAGTGTCTGACTTGTTTTCTAATGTGAATGAAAAGTTTGACTTGATTGTTTTCAATCCGCCTTATTTGCCTGCTGATGAAAAAGAGGATGAAGATGTTGCTTTGCAGGTTGCAGGCGGGAAGAAAGGGCATGAAGTTATTGAGAGGTTTTTGAAGGACGCTAAAAAGCATTTGAACAAGGATGGGAAGATATTATTATTGTTCAGCTCATTGTCAGGGGATATTGAAGAATTAATGAAGAAGTATGGATATAAATTCAAAAAGCTGGAAGAGCAATCATTATTCTTTGAGAAGCTGTATGTGTATGCGATTAAACTCCGGTAGCTTGTATTTCAGTGATTGAATATAAATCATTCTTAAGAATTGAATATAAGCTACCAAAAGTACGCGGCTTTTTTGCCATAAACATTTCAGAAAGCGCATTATATGCCACATTGTGGGGCTCCTCTTTTCTTAGAATTTTAAAATCGTCTAATGTTCCACAAAATTGGTAAAGCGAATGAAACTTGAACCTGCTTGAGATTGCATCAAACTCTTCACATGCCCAGTACTGAAAGCATATTGCCAGCATTTCGGCCATAACTATTTTCATTTGCAAAGGCACTTTACTGCTTGCAAATTCAGCTGTGGCTATATGGCCTCTCTCATGCATATAAGCAAAAAAAGCATCTGGAACAGGCATATGGCGTATAAACAGCAAAGAATGATTTTTAGGAAAAGGAGGATTAAAGCGGAATGCCTGTATATAGTCCATTTCCTCGCTGGTTGCCCCATAACCTAAATCATCGCTGAATATTGTTGCGGCCCTCATAAATTCATCGTCTGAAAGAAAATGATTGTGAATTGTGCAGGAAGTTTTTGCCTCGCCCCCCATCCTTGGTAAAACAGCATCAACAATATGCTCAATATCCTTATAAGTGGTCGCAATTTTCTCGGGATCTGTGATCAAATCTACCATAGCATGTAAGAAACAATGCAGCATTAATAAATGCTTGGCTGTCAAAAACATCCTGTAACCACTCTAAAAGTGTCTAAAAACCGAAACCTTTATAAAGGAGTTATAGTTATTTCCCTTACAGACAGATATAAACACTTTCGGAGTTGATAAACATGATAGTAAGCGAAGACTTTTTAAGCAAGGCGCGGTCAGCATTTGACCTAAACGAGTATGAAATAAAGACATGGACAGCACTGCTCTCAAGGGCAGAATCAACTGCAGGCGAGCTTGCAGAGATAAGCACTGTTCCAAGGTCAAGGGTTTATGATATTCTTGAAGGGCTTACAAAAAAGAACTATGTTGTAAAGAAAAACACAACCCCGATAAGGTACAAGACTGTTTCTCCTGCAGAAGCATTAAAGGCTGCAAAAAAGAATGCGCAATTGAATGCAGACACAGAAGCAGGAAAGCTTGAAAAGACAAAGTCAACAGATGTTTTCAAAGAGCTGGACAAGATGTACAAGAAAGGCTCTGAAGAAATAAAGCCAGAGCTTGTCGGGCTTGTGAAAGGCAGAAAAAACATCCATGCGCATTTGAGGACAATGGTTTCTGATGCAAAAAAATCAATAACAATTGTTTCAACAAAGGAAGGGCTGTTAAGGAAAGCAGGCAAATTGTCTGCAGAGCTGAAAAAGGCAAAAGACAAGGGAGTTACAGTAAGGCTTGTTTCAACAAACGATACTTCATTGCCTGAATCATTGAAAGGCATTGCAGAGCTGAAGAAGTCAAAAGACGCTGCAAGGTTTGTGATTGTTGATGACAAGGCAGTATTGTTCATGATGGACCATGATAACAATGTGCATGAGACTTATGATACAGGTGTTCTTGTGAATTCACAGTTCTTTGCAAAAAGCTTTGAGCATGTGTTTAACAATCATTGGGAAAAGCTGTAAAAAGCCAGCCTCACGGCGCACTTTATTCTTTTTATTGTTTATTCATGCTTTAAGTGATTGAAAGCTATCGACAGATTAATATACCAGATATGCTATTTTAGCTTTAGGGGTTGCCCAGTGGACCTCAGCCTTTAGGTTGAGCACAAATCTGGTACTGAGCTTCGGCTCCCACCCCTAATTTTTAATTAACCATACTCTTTATCTTTTCAACTTCAGTTCTTGTTAATTTCGCAACATTAACTTTCTTAAAGGTTTTAGAAACAACATCCCATTCCTTTGTCTGCATCTCAACATTGCCTGATGCATCAATAAATAATACATTCCTGCCCTGCATGGAAACCATAATCACATCATCCTGCACAGTAACAGCAGAAGGCATTACCTTTTCATTATTAACATACAACTCATCCTGCATTATGCCTCTCCATTGTATCCACACTTTCGGCGCAGAAGAAGGCTGCCTTATTGAAAGCGTGCAATCCTCATTTAACCCAACGCAGGTTTTTCCGTTCTTTGTCTCGGCCTTTATCCCTGAATCCTTGAAAGAGAACTTCACATTCCTTGAAGAAGAAGGAATAACAGCATTTTTCAAAACATCAGATACAGCAGGAGCAACACCCAGGCTTGCAATGTCTGCCTGTGAATTAAGGTGCCCTCTTTCCTTTATGTAGGCACCGAGCTTTGAAAGAATACCTTTCTCCACTCCAAGCATTTCAATGTTTTTCTCAACAGGCATTATTAAAGAGCCCTGCATTGAAAGCATTCCTGACAACAAGGCGCCTGCATTTCCTTCAACAGAAACATCATTCCCAGAAACTGAAACAGCCCCTTCCTCAACCAGGAATGACTCTCCAGGCAGCATCATCTGCCTTCCCTCTGACTCGCTGCATTCAACAGAGTTAAATGAGCAAAAAAATCCTTTGCTTAACCCATAGTCAGAGGCAATTGAAGATGCATCTCCGGACATCAAGCCGCGAACTTCTGTAAATGAAAATTCCGAACCATAGGCATATATATTGCCGTCGCAGAAATCAATTGACCCTGTCTGTTTATCCCCACACCTTGTTAATGCTATCTCATTGTCTGTTGTGTAAACCCTTGCTCCGCCTTCCCTGCTCATGAAAGCAACATCTGAATTCTCTCCAACGCGAATCATCTCATGGTCTTTGTAAAACACCTCGCCTTTTGCAACAATCAGCCTTTCAGAGGCAGTTGTCATCCTGAAATTGCCTGCAATCCTGAATGCATAATCAGAGCCGGAAGGCGCAGGCTGTATGTCAACAGAGCCTATTGCGTCAGGCACAACAAGGCCGTCAGACACCCAAACACCTCTTCCTAATGTGAAAAGCTCAAAAGGCTCTTCAGTATAATCAAACCCAAACTTTACTTCCCCTTCCTTATACAAAACAGTTGCTCCTTTCGGCAGCTTGTATTTCTTGTTCCCAAAGACATATTCTGTCTCTTCTTTTGCAACCATGAATTCTGCGCTTTCAAGCTTTCCTTCCTCATCAAATACAAATGTCGCGCTGTTAATGCTTTCCCCTTCAGGCCCCTTATCTATTTTTCCTGCTGCAAAGTTTTTGTAAACAAGCTGCCCTATTTTTATTGCGCACTTTGCAGGCTCGTCAATGTCTCCCGAGCGTTGCGAAGGGAGGCTTGGAGCGCCAGCGACAATGCTGCCTGAATCCTTTGTTTGAATCCTGAACTTTCCTGATTTTTTTGAGATGAAGCATTCAGGGCTTACAATAAGAGTGCCTGGCGGAAAGCCGGCAAGCCTGCTTACATCACTAACCTGTATTGTCTTGCAATTGTATATATCGCCAAAAGTTCCGTCAAGGTTAAAGCCGATTATGCACTTTCCCCTTTTCCTGTTTGCAGGCAAAATATCCATCAGCTCAGTTACTGCCCTGCCTGTTATGCTTCCTTCGCCTGATTCACCAGAGCTTTCCCCTGAGCTTCCTGAAGAGCCTGCATAAGAGCTTCCTTCATCCATCCTTAATGTATCCATATAGCCTTTCATTGAATAAACCATTGCAACCTGCGTGCCAACCTTTGAATCAAGGTTTTGCATTACCTGCGTCATTGCATATGATTCTGCAGTGCCCCACATGTCCTGGCTGGTTCCCTCAATCTGGCCGTAATAACCCATGCCTGTAGTGAAAGCATTGCACGCTCCCGGAGTCTGCTGGCATGCCTGCTGCTGCAAAAGATTTGTTGCAAACCCAGAGGGGTCTTCAAAATAGCTTGCTGAAGAGCTTACCTGCCCAATAACCCCGTTTATCTGGTTGTATTTTTCACAAAGCTCTCCTGCGCCTTCACAAAGCTTTGATGTCATGAAATTCTCAGCAAATGCCTGCGGCGACTGTACCATGTAATAAGCATCAAGTATTCTCTGGCCTTCGCTGCTCTGCGCAACTAATTGCGAAACCTGCTGCCTTCCTGTTGTGAAAACAAGGTCGCTTACGCCTGCATATACAAAAGAGGCAAGTATCAGGATAAAAGCCAAACCTGCGATTATTTTAGTTGTTTTAGTAGCCATGCGCAAACACAAAATCAAATGTTTCTCCTGAAGCTGATGCGTCTTTTATGTCAAACACATAAGTTGTAATCATATTGTCAATGTCTATGACAAAGCTGTTTCTCTCGCCTGCGTCTATCAGGCAGCTGAGGCACACTTCGTCAGGATTTTCAACCTGCACAGTCATGAAGCCGGTAAGCTCATTCATTATTGCGCCGAGCCTGAACAGCTTCGATGCCCGGAACAAGTCTACCCTTGATGTTAGCTCTCCTTTTCTGAATGTTATGGGCCATTCAATCTCAGCGTCAACAGATGTTTCCCTTATATAAACATTAACATCCTTTATGTTTCCAGCAGTGAAATCAACATTCTTGACAACGCTCTGGCACTGCGGCGCATTTGCTTCCATGTAGTCTTCAAGGGACGCAGCCATTTCATCTGTTGTCGGGAGGTAGCTTTTTTCATCATAATAAAGATAAGTCACGTCAAGCCCTGCATAATCGTACTTTTTTAATCCTGAATTGTCCATGTAACCGCCCTGCAGACCTAATTCCTCAACACCTGCTTTAAGCACATTGCCAAGGCAGTCCTCAATCATGTTTCCTGATTCAGCAAACTCAGGCAATAAGGCAGACACTTCCCTTGAAGCTGTTTTTCCAGCAGGCAGCCTTGTGTAAACAAGGTATATTGCAGCGCTTGCTATTATTAAAACGCTGAGAATGACAAATATTGTAACCTGGCCCTTTTTCATATTCTTATTAAAAAGGACTTATGTATATAAATATTGCTTATAAGCGGTAGAACTGCCTTATGCACTCATCCATGCCAAGAACAAGCCTCATTTTCAATGATGTATGCGGCCTTGCCCAGTAAAAGCCCTTGTGCTCTTTTGGCGTTACTATGACAGCTTCAGGCTTTTCAAGCTCAATGCTGAACATCTCATAAGTAAAGTCATAATCAGGGTACCTTACATAGAATTTGCAGAAGGGGATAAAGTTATCTTCCGGCAGCAGAATGCCTGTCTCCTCCCACAGCTCTCTCCTTGCTGCATACACAGGGGTTTTATCTTCTGGATCAATCTTTCCTCCTGGCGCGCCCCATTTATTGCCTTCCGGCAGCCAGTCCTGCCTCAACAGCAGAAGCATTTTTCCTTCAAGCTGGCAAAAGCAGCCAACTGCCTCGTGCCTTGGATTGAAGTTTTCAGGTATATCTTTGTATATCATACAGAAAGGAAATCATTGCGTGTTTAAATAATTATTCACAAGAGGCTGTACATTAAGCTGTAAAAAGCATAATGCTTATAAATATAGGCAGGATTATCAGGCTTATGAATCAGAAAAAATCAATGGCATTTGGCATTGCTACAGGCGTGCTTCTTACAGTTGCCCCTGGAATTATCATGCCCTACAGTTGCTCATTGGCTCTTGCCGGAACAAGGGTTACAAGCGACAGCTCAACACTTACAATAGAAGCTTCTGAAGACTATGGCGAAGCAGGCAGAAGAACAGTTGTATGGCAGCAGTTTGATGATGGCGAAACGTGCGCCATGCGCTACATAGAAGTGCAGGACTGCCCGAATGCAAGAAGGAATGACGGCGTGCAATATTCATGCAACGGAGACTCTTACAGGGATATTGACTGCGACGGCGCTGTTGATGAGTATGGCATTAATCGCATCGGCAGAATCACAAGGATAGTGCCGCGCAGTAACCCAGAATTCAATCCCGCTCTTTTTGACCTAGAATACCGTAATCTGCAGGAAGCTATTGAGGGCGCGCTTGAAATCAATCTTGAGGCTAAAGTAAGAGAGTGGCGCGAGCAGCGCGAAGTGAACTGAAACTCTACCATATTCTTTTCTTGTGAATTTCTATTGTTCTTCTTGCCTCATTGTCAAACTTTTGGAAATCCGAGCAGAAAACCTCGGAAAACATGATTGAAGAAGGCTTCTCAGAGTGCTCTGCGTAAAACATGTGCGCTATTTCATGCATAAGCAGGTATGGCATGCATTCTGCATAAGCAGGGCTTACCCTCACAACCATGGCAACAAGATTTGAGTCAGCATCAATTATTCTCTCCCCTCTGGAAGCCTTATGCGTAAAAACAAGTTCAAAATCATCTTCGTCAGAAACCATATCCGCAAGCTCATCGCTGCTAGTAAGCGCAGGTATTTCTACATTTCCCCTGTAATAAGGAACAAGGTTAATGCCGAATTCCTGCAAATACCGGTCTCTTGTAGTTTCAACCGCCTTTACTGATTCATTCCTTTCACCATCAGGGATTTCAGTTCCAAAATAAACGCCCACACTTACATCCTGAATCTCATTTCTGTCAAAGCCTGAAATAAAATGCGTTGCATTACAATAAAGATAGTTTGTAATCTGCTGGTTGCCATAAGGCGAATTGTCAAAAGCAAAAACACCGGGAACAGCCATAGCGCCGGCGAGAGCCAGGCACAACGCCAGCCTTGGTTTTTTAACTGACATATCCTTCAATAAAGGAATAGATCATATGGCTATATAAATGTTGTCAAAAACAGCCTTTCATTTGCCTGAGATTCAATGCAAAAGGTATAAAAGCAGCCAAATGGTTTAGATTAGCATGGCATTGATAGCAGGGATAGATGAGGCCGGAAGAGGGCCTGTAATCGGGCCATTAGTAATGTGCTGCTTTATGATTGATGAGAAGGATTTGCCTACTTTGAAGAACCTTGGAGTAAAGGATTCAAAGCTTTTATCCCCTAAAAAAAGAGAGCAGATTGCCGGGCTTGCAAAGAAAGCAGCAAAAGGATATGAATTAATAGAGATACAGCCTGCTGAGATTGATTCTGCTGTTGAAAGCGATAATACAAACTTAAACTGGCTTGAGGCTGAAAAAGCTGCAATGCTGTTGAACAAATTAAATCCAGACATTGCAATCATTGACTGCCCTTCGCCTAACATCAAGGCTTACAAGGACTATGTTTTTAGTTTTCTTAAAAAGAAGGACATGGAATTAATATTAGAGCACAAGGCTGAACGCCATCTGCCTGTGGCAGCTGCAAGCATCATTGCAAAGACAACTCGTGATGCAAGGATTGAAGAGATTAAGAAAAAGATTGGAAGCGATTTCGGGTCGGGATATCCGTCTGATTTTAAAACCAAAGAATTCATACAAAAAGAGTGGAAAGTGCACGGCAATATCATGAGAAAGTCATGGGCAACGTATAAGGCTGTTGCGCAGAAGTCATTAAAAGAATTCTAAAAAGGAAGCTGCATCTCGTGGTTAACATACTTCCTTGCATTCTCCCAGATTATTTTTCTTGTTTCATCAAATGAAAGCCCTTCAAGCAGTTTCTTGCATTCCCTTGCCCTGTATTTCTTAAGCGCTTCCAAATCAGCGCCATTTTCCAAGAGCAAAACAGGTATTGAAATTCCCGCCTTGTTTGCAGCAAACCTCCTGTGGTTGCCGTTATAAACAATGAAAAAGCCCAAATGCAATAAATCTTCAGGAGCGTCAAACACCGGTATTAATGGAACATTGCTCCAGCCAGCGCCTGTGTCTTCCCTTTCCATGCCAAAGCCCCTGAACGGAGCTGCTTTTGCCTCTGCAAGAATCCCGTCAATGCTTCTTGATTTTTCTTTTTCCTCAAAAGCCCTTCTTTGGAAAGAGCCTGCTTCATACGGCTGTTCCCAGGGGATTATATATTCCGGGCTGATAACTAAGATTTGCATTTTTCTAGAAACTCCAGTGCTTTCTGTATGGCTTTTCCCTTGCCCTGTTTTCTTCATGCTCAATATGCCTTCTTGCAAGCCTGTAAATCTCCGCCCTGTGCGCAAGGTAAGTAAACGGAATTTCTTTTTTGTCTGTCCTTAATTCTTCCCCTCTTCTTACTGCTCTCCCTAAATCTTCATCGCTTTCAATAAGCATGCACGGCAGGTAAATTCCTGTTTCTTTTGCAGCCCGCCACCTGTGATGCCCATTGTAAACAATATGAGTGCCTTTTTGCATTAAATCCTCAGGTGCTGCTATCAAAGGAACCAATGGCACATAGAACCATCCTTCTCCTTCATCGCTTCCAGGCTCTATCCTTCTTATAACTTATGTTTGACAAAATGAACACTTCTGTATCGCCAAATCTATAAATACAGGCGTATTCTATTTATAAAGAGCTTCATGACAAAGCCCCTGGCTGCCAAATTCGTGCCTTTGGGGCATTCTTTATATTCTGAAT
>JAHJRD010000042.1 GCA_018830945.1 Nanobdellota archaeon
AAATATTCATCGCAGCTTAAACAAAACCAAAATATAGCCTAAAATATCCAAGTTACTCTTTAACGTTTGGCTTTTATCGCTCTTTCAGCAGACTTTGCCGCTGAAATATACCGAAAATCACTTAATAATCAGACAGTGCCTATTATACCCTAAAAAAAGTTATTTATTCTCGGAAAAATTGAATAAGAAAAAATTTAGTTCCTAGTGTATAAAATTTTAGGAAAAGTCAAGTATATATATAAGAAAATAATTATTGCAGATAAGATTTATAGAAAGTAACAATAAGTTCCCCCTCTTAAAAAACTGACTAGTTAAAACAGGTGAGAATTTCTGATTAAGCCTCTTAATTTTTCAAGATTAGTTCATTCTGAACTTTAGTATTGCATAAGCACCAGTCATTATATGTTTAAGCCTATAGAGCGAATTAATTGACTTAAGTTTATGAATCATAAATGAAGGCCGCAAATAAAATTCCTTGTATGCTTGTTTGGCCCAAAGATCAGCATTTTCAATTAAAAAAGGTAAACGGTCATTTCTTTTCCCGAGTGTAAAATCGGACCAATAATTCTTATCGACAAGCCCTGCTTTGACAGATTCTTCATAGAGCATAGTTTCTGGAAGAGGGGTTGCTGCCGTAAACATCACCCAATCAGGACTTAATTCCTTTGCAAAGCGAATTGTACTTTTAATCGTATTCTCATCCTCCCCCATATAGCCTATTATAAAATAAGCAAATGTTTCGATGCCTGCCTTTTTAGTTAGTTTAAATGCTTGTCTTATTTGCTCTAAGGTTATGCCTTTGTTCATATGATTTAGGATATTTTGGTCTCCACTTTCAACACCAAACCTAAGGCGTATACAGCCTGCTTTTTTCATAATCTCTAATAGTTTCCTATCAACCCTGTCACATCGCGTTGGTGCCTCCCATTTTAATTTCAAACCCCTTCGTATTATTTCTTCGCAGATATTAATTGCATGCTTTCTTGATAATGTAAAAGTATCATCATAAAACAGAATCTCCTTGAATTTATATTGTCTGGCTATTAATTCCATTTCGTCAACAACTTTTATCGGATCCCTAAACCTTACCTTCTTTTCAGCAGGATAACAAAAACCGCATCCAAAAGGACACCCCCGCGTAGTTATCATTGTTGTAAAAGGTTTTTCCACAATAACGCACCAATATTTATCATTAGGCAAGAGATGTCGTGCAGGAATTGGTAAGATATCTAAATTATCTATACGTTCACCTTTAAGAACCCCTTTTGGCCTTTTGCCTTGGTGCATATCTTTACATATTTTAAGCATTGCATCCTCACCATCACCAATAACCCCTACATCAATGCAAGGAAAACTCAGCATTTCTCTAGCAAATATGCTCATATGCACACCGCCCACTACTGTCAGAATATCTGAGTTTACTTCTTTCGCAATATAGCATACATCAATTACACTTCTGCAGGTAGGGGTCATTGATGTAAGGCCTATAATCTCAGGGTTTATCCGGCGTATAGCATTTTTGATTTCTTCCCTTGTAAGATTCAAAGCAAGGATATCTAATATTTCAACGTCTATATCATGCTGTTCAAGGAAAGCAGCAATATACGCTATTCCTAACGGAGGGTATATGCCCTGCGCCTTATTTAAGCTATCTGGCAGTCTCGTATTTAGATTCTCTGTTTCTCTGCAGCGAACCAATAATACTTTCATATGAGGATATTATTTTATAAGATTTATAAATGTTTGCAAAGTGCATGAGGAATAAGCCCACCCTGCCACAAGACATATCCGCTTTGCGGGTACGTAAAAATCATTATATCTCGAACATAAATTAGATTATGGTGCAATAAGCAACAATTAACTGGTTTTATATCTTTGTCAAAAAGGCACTACTAAACCTTCTTGCCAATACCTTAATTTGGCTGTAGGTTTTAATTTGTCTTATTAAGCCAAATATAATATTAGGCCTAAAGTAAAACTGCCTAATCGCCTCTCTTTGTAATTTCCTAAGTGTTTCGGCAGGAATGTCTGATAATCCCTGGACTATTCTGTAATAGAAGAAGTTTTCCCAAGGTATATTCCCACCTACTTTTTTTATGTACAAATCCCAAAGTTCTGAACCGGGAAGAGGCATAATGCACATAAAACCGGCCTTATCTATCCTGAGGGATTTTGCAAACTCTATTGTTTCTTTAATCTCTTCTTCTGTTTCGCCCGGATAACCTAATAAAAAAAATCCAGTGATATTTATGGCGGTATGCTTCTTTATAAGGTCTATTTTTTCTTTTATTTTCTCTTTTGACAAGCTTTTTTTCATTAGCTTTAAAATTCTGTCGCTTCCAGATTCTATGCCCACGCCTATCGAATAGAATCCTGCTTTTTCCATAAGCTCCAATAGGGATTTGTCAAGCGTATCCAGCCTTACGCCATTGGGCAATGCAAATGCAATATTCAGTTTATTCCTTATTATTTCTTTGCAGAATTTTTCAACATATTCTCTTTTTAGTGTAAAGTTATCATCTTCTATATGTATCTCCCTTACATTATATTTATTATAAAGCAGCATTATTTCTGACATTACATTGTTTAAGGTTCGGTATCTGAGCCGTGACCCTGTGACTGATTTTCCTGCGCAAAATGTGCATTGAAATGGACAGCCCCGGGAGATTACCAAAGGTGCAATAGGGAATCTTTTGCAGAAGTTTCCATGAGGGGCGACAGGATATGTCGAGGGCTTCATTAAATGCCAAGCAGGAAACTTAATTAAGTCAAGCTCATCGTAGCATTCTCTTTTGTTGATTACAACCTCATTTTTATCTCTCCAAACAAGGTTAGGTATCTTTTTTAACAAATTGGCATTTTTGTAATCTTTTTTGCTAAGCGTCAAGAATTTTTCCATTCCAATTTCTGCTTCACCCACAAAGCCGAAGTCCAGAACATTCATGAAATTCATTGTGCCAACAGGATCTCCGCTTATGTGGGCACCGCCCACAATTATGGTGCTTTCAGGAGATACTTTTTTGATTATGTTTATATGTTTTTTAACAGAAAGTACTTCATGAGTAAACATCTGTACGCCGATAATATCAAACTTCCCCTGCTTTACAATGCCGGAGAATTTTTCCCATGTAAGATTTTCTTTTCCTGAGTCAAGTATCTGCACTTCATGAATCTTTTCCTGCATTATAGCTGCCAAATATCCTAATCCAAGATTCGGCTGTATTACATAATAAACGTTACTGATTGGTTTTAGCAATAATATTTTCATGTCATTGTCTCTTTGCAAAGATGAATTGTTATTTTTAAACGTTCTTTTTCTTCCAGTGCCTCAACAATATTTAAACCTTTCGTTTTATAGTCCCAAAAAGAAGAAAACTTTAAAAAGGATAGGCGCATTACCAACTTAGAATGCTAATTTCACAGAATCCCACAAAGCCTAACAGTAAAAATGTCAAAGTATTATTAATCAGGCCATCAGATAGAAGTCTTGGGAAGTTCAAGAAAGTGGGGGGAGTACAGCATCCGATGAACCTATTGTCCTTAGCAACTTATTTGGATAACAATTCCATTGAGGTTGGCATACTTGATTTGGAAGTAGAGCCAATAAAAAGTCTAAAGGGTTACGACATAATCGGCATTACAGCTATGACTCCTAATATACCACAAGTTATAGAGCTAGTTCATCTGGCAAAACTTGAAGGGGCAAAAACTGTTCTTGGCGGTATACATCCAACAGTACTGCCTGAGGATACAATAAAGGAGACGGAAGCTGACATTGTTGTTAGAGGAGAAGGAGAGATAAGTCTATTGGAAATAGCAAAGGGAGTTCCATTAAATAAAATAGAGGGGATATCTTATAGAGATACGACCGGAATAAAACATAACCCTGACAGGAAACCGATTGAGAATCTTGATGAGATACCCATACCTAACAGAAGTATGCTGAAACTTAATTTATATACAGGCAGTGCGAGCCCTGCAATAATAGGAAACTCCGCAGTTATGTTCACTTCTAGAGGATGCCCCAATGACTGCAACTTCTGTAGTGCAAAATATATGCACGGAAAGAGGGTAAGATTTAGGAGCATAGGCCATATTATGCAGGAAGTTCGGGATATAAACGCATTAGGATTTAACCACATAACTATAGATGATGATACATTCACATTGAACAAAAAAAGAATATTGGATTTCTGCAACGAGTATAAGAAATGGAACATGACTTTTGACATTGATGCGAGAGTTGATACGGTAGACAATGAAATATTGTCTGCTTTGAAGAAATCTGGATGTACCAAGATTGCCTATGGTGTTGAGAGCGGAAGCAATAAGGTTCTGAAGAGAATGAGGAAAGGGATAACCTTAGATCAGGTTAAGAAGGCGTTCAAACTGACGAGGGAAGCCGGAATAAAAACTCAGGCACTTATAAGCATAGGGCACATTGAAGAAACAAAAGAGGATGTAGAACTTACAAAGAAGCTTATATCAGAAATAGAAGCTGATTATCTGTGTGTCTCAGTCATAACCCCCTATCCAAAGACAGAGGTCTATGAATATGATATAGAAAAAGGATATTTAAATAACATAAAATGGGATAATTATGCATGTTTCAAAGATGAGATTTTATGGAGAACCGACAATTTTACAGGAGATGAACTGGTAAAGATTAGAGATAAGATGTATAAGGACTTTTATATAAACATAAAATATATATTAAAGCAGGTTAAAGGGCTGAGAAACTTTAATCAGTTGAAGTATTATATAACAGCAGCATTGAGTGTGATAAAATGGCGCATTCCCAAATAAATCAGCCTTATTTTGATAAGTATCGGAAGCCCTAATCCAAACTAATATTTTAGGTGGAAAGAATATCATTTGGCTAAACACCCTTAAAAAGCCCAAATAACTTCTCATTCACTTTAAAGGATGAGGAGTTTGGGAGGGTGCTTAAAGATGCCGGGCTTATGGAAAGTTATGCCACGCCAGCGCTTTTCTGATGCCCAACCCTAATAAGCTGCGTAGATTATTAAGAATGCCCCGCCAAGCCAAAGCAGCACTCCAGCAGCAAGCTTCCAGTCCTTATAGGCGTATTCTGGATGCCTTGCGATGTAAGAGCCAGAGCGTATAAGCCAAAGGTAGCGGAATATGACGTATAATGCAAAAGGAAGCGTTAATAATAAATAATTGTACTTGCTGAGGAAGCTGTAAAGGCTGTACGACATTATTAATAGGGTTGCGGAAATTATGGTTAGCGTTTTAGTAATATCGGGCGTGTAATACTGCAGGGACTTCCTCTGAGCAACTGCCTTATCTTTTTCTATTATTGACACGTCGCCCTCGCGCTTGCCTGCGGCAAGGAAAAGGCTGAGGAAAAAAGTGCATAGCACCAGCCAAGGGCTTATGCTGATAATGCTGATATCTATTATGAATGCGCCGCTCACTGCCCTTAGCACGAAGTTTGTAGAGAGCAGCAGCAGGTCAATAAAAGCCTCGCCTTTCAGCCAGAAGGTGTAAAGCTGGGAAAGCGCAAAAAGCACAAGTGCTACAGCCATGAATGTAATTGAAAGGCAATAAGCGATGCCTAAAGCCATTAAAAAGAGCAGCCCAGCAATAACTGCTGCTGCAATGAGGCTTACCCTGCCAGCAGCTATGGGGCGGAGCCTTTTCTCTGGGTGCAGCCTGTCCTGCTTACGGTCGTGCATGTCATTTATTATATAGGTTGCAGATGAAAACAGGCATAAGGCTAAAAAGCCCAGCAAAGTCAGCAGGAAGTCATTGAGTACAAATACCAAACCAACAAAAAAAAGCGGCAGGAAAACAACTAAGTTCTTGTACCACTGCCTTACCCTTAAAAGCCCCATCAAATCAGTAAAAGCCATATGCTTTAAGATAATAGCCCCGTTTATAAATATAGCGATAACTCACAGAACGTGCTCAAAAAAGTTACAAGTCTTGAAGAAAAGGTTTAAATATAGTAGTGTCTATGAATTAGTAGAATGGAATTTAAGAAAAATCTGCCGCTAATCTTTGCATTTTCCATCTTCTTTATAGTAGGATTGTTTACGGTATTCCACCACGAGATACAGAGAGATGAAGCCCAAACTTGGATGATGGGGATCCATGTAAATTTATGGCAACAGCATCTTGACAATTATGAACGGACTCCGCTCTTATGGTATAGCATCCTGCATGTTGTCGGCAAATTTACACATAATGTTGTTTACATGCAACTATTGCATTTTGCTATTGCTCTGGTTACCGCTTTTTTAATCCTATTTTATTCACCCTTCAATAAGCCAATAAGAATAATGATGATATTCGGCTATTTCTTTTCGTTTGAGTTCCTTGCAATTAGCAGGAATTATGCAATAGGGATTATGCTCATTTTCTTAATATTAGCTCTCTTTAAAAAGAGGCCAATAATCGCATTTGTCTTAAATCTTCTTCTAGCAAATTCAAATATTATAGGCACTATTATTTCAGTTTTCCTGTTTATTCTCATTTTCAGAACGACAGATAATAAAAAACTTAAAATATTGCTAACAGCTATGTTCCTCTTGAACCTCTTAGCAGTAGCCTACATAGCTTATCCTAAACAACCGATGTGGGTATCTGAGATTGTACTCCGATTTGATGTGCGGCAATTTGGAAGGCCATTTGCCGCCTTAATGCGTGCGTTCGTACCTATTCCGGAATTGAAGATTGCATTTTATGATAGCCTGTTTTTAAATCAATTTAGCGAATACTATTCTGCAATAGGGGGTATTTGTTTCCTGCTTGCGTTACTAACATTAAGAAGGTATAGGTTCCCTTTTCTTGTTTTTTCTATTCCTATTCTCCTATTTAACTTTTTTCTATCGACGATTATCCGCCATTCTGCGTATATATTCATCTTATTTATAGTTTGCCTTTGGCTAGAATTAATTGAAAACAAAGAGTTATTGAAAGTAAAATGGAAAAAGACATTTATAATCTTAATTATATCTCTGCAAATTCTCGCCGCTATTATTGCTGTTTATTATGAAGAAAGATATAATTTTTCATCAGGTAAAGACGTTGCAGATTATATCCGGGAAAATAATCTTAGTAATAAGGCGCTTGTTGTCAGCCCTTTCATGCCAGCTGCACCAATTGCTGCTTATCTTGATAAGCCCGTATATGGACCGAATACAAACCAGACTTGGTTTACTATATGGGCTAAAGACAGATATGACTATGATGCAAGTATCAAAGTATGTGATATGCTCGACAGATTTAAGGGAGGACTGTTGATTATAAGCACTGGTCTTAATCTTAACTGCACAGAAAAGTTTGATATAATTAAACGGTTTGAGCCATCTATATTTGAGGAAGACTTTATATTGGCAAATATAAAATAAGTTCATTATTTGTATAATGTTCCTCTTCGGGCACTATAAACCACCTCTCCATAATGCATATAAACGGGTCTCTGCGCTATAAACTAAACATGAACCTACTTTATACATCTTACTTTGGACTTGGAAAAGGCGGGGCAGAAGTCAGTTTTAAAATACTTGCAGATGAGATGGCAAAGAGGCATAATGTTTTTGTGGCGAGTTCCGAAAACTGGGGCCCAAAAACCCTGAAATTCATGAAATTCCGCAGGATTCCCTGTTTTTTTATGCAGGAAAAATATCTTGAGCATTTCCTTCTAAAACAGATAAAAGAAAAGAAGATTAGCATTATTCATGCAAATGATAGATTCACGGCAGTCGCAGCAGTGAATGCTGCGCACAGGGCAGGCATACCGGCAGTATTGCACCTTAGGGACTACTGGTTCTGCTGCCCGAAAAGCAGCTGCTATGCAAGAGACGGCAGCAACTGCGAAGCCTGCTCGCTTAGGCAGCTGGTAAAATGTACAAAAGCATGGCGGCTATTATGGGATTTTTATAAATTTCGGCATACAATGAGGCAATGGCATACATTAAATAAGGCTGATGCAAAGATAGCAATATCAGCCGCTGTAAAAAGAAAGCTTGACATTTGCGGCATTAAAAATGCGGTTGTTATTTCAAACCCAGTAAAAGCCATAAACTATGAAAAAATCTGGCAAAAAGGCAAAATAAGAATCCTATTCCTCGGCAAGCTGGACCCAAGCAAAGGCATTCAGAACATTATCCCTTTAATTGATTACAGCAAAGCTGAACTGCTTATTGCAGGCTATGGCCCGCTGGAAGGTATGGTTAAGAAATCCTCTGCAAAATTCCTTGGCTGGAGAGAGCCGTCAGAAGCATACAGGCAGGCAGACATTGTTGTTGTGCCTTCGTTATGGGAAGAGCCTTTCGGCAGGACAGCGATTGAAGCTATGAGCTATGGCATTCCTGTTATTGCATCTGATATTGGCGGGCTGAAGGATATAGTAATTGACGGAAAAACCGGCTATCTGATAGAACCCCGGAATACACTTGAATGGAAAAGTAAAATAAGCCTGCTTGTCAATAATCCAAAATTAAGGCAAAAAATGGGGAAAAGTGCCTTAAATGCGGCAAAGCAATACAGCGCAGCAAAAATAGCTAAAAAGGTCGAAGAGGTTTACAAAAAATGTGCGGAATAGCGGGATTCAGCTGGAATGACAAGGCATTGCTTAAAAGAATGTGCGATGCCATTGTACACAGGGGCCCTGATCAATTTGGCTATTATGAAGATAAAGGCATTTCGCTGGGCCATAGGCGCCTCAGCATAATCGACCTTTCCGATAAAGCAAAGCAGCCAATGTTTAACGAGGATTGTTCTATTGCACTTGTCTATAACGGTGAGATTTACAACTTCAAAACACTTAGGGATTCGTTAGAAAAAAAAGGGCACAGGTTCAAGTCAGAAACTGATTCAGAGGTAATAATTCATGCTTATGAAGAGTTTGGCGAAGATTGCGTGCAGATGTTCAACGGCATGTTTGCATTTGCGCTCTGGGATAACAATAAAAAAAAGCTGTTTATGGCAAGGGACAGGGCAGGGATAAAGCCTCTTTATTATTGGTTTGACGGCACTAGGTTGATGTTTGCATCTGAGATAAAAGCAATCATCAAGAATGAAGAAGTGATAAAGGCAATTGATAAAAGCAGTTTATACCACTTTCTTGGCAGGAAAGTTGTATTTGGCAATAAAACCTTTTTTGAGGGCATAAATAAGCTTCTCCCGGGACATACGCTTATGTTCCATAAGGGCGCTATCGAAATAAAGCCTTATTATTCTTTCGAATTCAAGCAGTCTTCTGATAAATATGATTTTGAGGAAACATTCGGCAATGTAATAAAAGATATGCTTGTTGCAGATGTGCCAATAGGTGTATTCTTATCAGGAGGTTTAGACTCAAGCCTTGTGACTGCATTCATGGCAAAACATCAAGCCAAAGTCAGCACATTTACAGTCGGATTCGGGCTGGAAACCGATGAATTCAGCTATGCAAAGCAGGTTGCTGAAAAGTTTTCAACAGACCACCACGAGCTTAACATAAGTTTCAGCGATATGACAAAAGTTCTGGACAAAGTGATATGGCACATGGACGAGCCGATTGCAGATCCGGCCATACTGCCGACTTACATAATGTCATCTTTCGCAAGGAAAAAAGCCACAGTCTGCCTTATAGGGGAAGGCGCTGATGAACTTTTTGCAGGATATTCAAAATACAGGCTGACTAAATACCTGCCAAAACACTTATACTTCTCGGTGGCTGATGTAGTGTTCAGCAATTCAAAAAAGAAGAGGCTTCTGAACAAAGCTTGCTTTGAGAAAGCTCCGGAAAGCTACCTCAAGCCTTATTTCAAGATAAAAAACAGCCTCTGCTCTGCAATGGCATTTGATTTCAGGGAAATAATGCCAAACTTCCAATTAATGAAAGTTGACAAAATGACAATGGCTAACTCGCTTGAGGCAAGAGTACCATTCCTTGACAACAGAATAATAAGGCTTGGTGAAGAGATCAAGAACAAGTATAAGCTGCATGGAAAAATGGGAAAATGGCTGTTGCGTGAAACCGCAAAAAAAGCCCTGCCTCCTGCATTTTCGACTGACAAGAAGCGGTCATTTTACACGCCGCTCAGAGACTGGTTTAACAGCGAGCTTATTGATACTGCTTATTCAGAATTGATTTGTTCAGAATTGTTTAACCAGGATTTTGTAGATAAAATTTTTAAGCAGCAGAAAGAGTCCATAAGGCGATATAAGTATTCAACACAGCTCTGGATGCTGTATGTAATTGAAAAATGGCACAAAAGGTTTATAAGTTGAAAACCCCGTTGATAACATACGACGAGATGCACTATAAAATGGACAAAAATTCATTAAATATAACATTATTCAAAAATATTCCAAAGGAATGCGCTTTTTAAGAAAACAAATGTATAAGGGAAGCCTATATATTCATTTATAAGTCCTTAATTCAGATATATTCTTTATAGCAACAGGTTTTCCTAAATTTGAAACTTTTTCTGTGGCTTTAAGCCCGTAGTTTAGTAGCTTTTTAATATTCTGGTTATCTGATTTTGCATATGCATATGATAAATCCCCGAATAGTTTTGTTCTAATTCTAAATAAATTCTTCAAGAGGGGATTAACATCTAATAATAACAGGTAATTGTTCATACTTTTGGAATAATATTTTGAAATGATTTCTATATCTCCCGGGCAATCTATCCAAGGCAAATCAGCAGGATTAAGATAGCCCAATGACACCTTGCTTTTGTTTTCCCAATCTTCAAGGGTTTTAGGCTCATATAGCCCATATTTAAGGCAATCCTGGTAAAGTTCCCCGCCCGGATAAGGGCGGATTATTTGTATTGTGTTGAAAGCCACCTTGTTTGAAACTGCCTGAAGCTTTTTAATAAGTCTCATAGTCTCTAACCTGTCTTCTTTTGTCTCCCGGGGCAAGCCAGTCATAAAAGAAAATATAGGGATAATATCATATTTTACACATTTCACTGCAGCATCATATATTTGTTCAGGCGTAATATCCTTTTTAAGATAGGACAATATCTTCTTAGATCCTGATTCTGCGCCAAAACCCAGAGAAATACAGCCGCTGTCTCTAAGCTTGGAAAGAAACTCATCATCAAAATTATCAAAATAGTTTACTCTTGAATTTGCAAACCATTTTATGCACATGCCTTCTTCCTTAAGCCTGGCGCAAAAATCTTCTACAAACTTTTTATTTATGAAAAAATTATCATCCATAATATTAATCAGATCAGGATTAAATTTTTGTAAAACTATTTTTATTTCCCTTATTATTAAATCAATAGGCTTTGTACGCCTTGATTTGCCAAATAAGATATTATTTATGCAAAAAGTGCACCTATAAGGGCAGCCTCTGCCTGTATGGATTGCTACTGATTTACGGGATTTACCTCCAAAGAAATAAGCCATATGCGCCGCTACAAAATCCAACATTAAATCCCAGTCAGGGCTTAAATTAACAAAGTCTTCAAAGACGCCCTGCGGCTGGTTTGAGATTATGCTGCTTCTGTCCTTGAATACAAGCCCATTAATGCGGCTAAAATCAGGCTTTGAAGATTTCAGCTCTTGTACAAGCTTCAAAAGAACTTCCTCTCCTTCACCTTTTATCGCAAAATCTATATTGGGATTTTCCAAAGTCTGTACAGGAAATAAAGTCGGGTGCGTCCCACCCCAGACTATTTTTATTTCAGGCTTTAATGATTTTATGATTTTGGATAATTCCAGGCTTTTTGTTACCTGCGGGGTCATTACTGAAAAGCCAAGGCATATACAATCATTAAGCTCTTCTTTAAGCGCATTCAAATCCTTGTCGCACGGCATTTTACTTTCATCTACAAAAAAATTGAATAATTTAACATCGATGCCATTCTTTTTTAGATAACTGCCCAAATAAAGCGTAGCCTGCTGTACAAAAATAATTTCTTCATCATATATATAAATAAGTATAACTTCACTCATTTTAAAATGGAAGCATATTGCAGGTATATAAATGTTGCGAAATTACGTAATACTTCAGTATCCTGAAGGGTTTTTAAGGATACTCTCCAAACCGGTTAATACATTCTCTTGTCTTCTCCTTAATGTTTGAATAACCGAAAGAAGTGTGGCAGTTATATTCGCTCCTTTCCTGCTTCGTGAGCCATTGCTTATTTTCCGTATGATTACCAATGCCCTCAACTCTCGTTCACTGATA
>JAHJRD010000043.1 GCA_018830945.1 Nanobdellota archaeon
AAAAGTGCTTGGGCTTGAAGAATTTTGCTAATATTGGTATCTACTTTTCGTTTAAACGAATGCTTAACAAAGCGGTTTTGACGACGAGAAATCCCATCTACCCTATTTAGGTGCTCAGATTAATTGCTAAACTCGAGTTATACGCATTATTTTTAAAATTATGCTCCCAAAGCACTAAAACTGAATAACCCCTTTTCTTTAGCGCCTTTCTAATTATCTTATCTCTTCGAGCATTCATCTTTATTTTAGAATCCCAGTATATTCTATTTGATTTCGGCCGCCTATAGCATTTCGGGCATTTATGCCAAAAGCAACCATGAATAAATACAATAATGTTTGGTTTTATCAATATATCCGGATTGCCCGCTAACAAGGGGTGCATTTTATGGCAAATTCTATTGCCTTTAAGAAAATTATGCGCTTCTCGTTCCAATGAAGTCCACTTACTTTTTACCCGAGACATACAATAGCTTCTTTGCCGCTTAGTAAGTGTGTCAGCCATGGCATATAATAAATAAAGTTAATTTAAATAGTTAGTTAATGGGGTTTCAAGGGGTTTCCCCTTGCTGCCTTTTCTATATCAGCGGCCTTGAATTCAAATGATTAATATGCGCCATGTGCTTTTCCCTTATCTTTGCCATGTATCTCTTGTCTTCAAAATACTTTTTTAAGAACGATGAAAGCATCTCACCGCTTAAAACCCTTCAGCGCCATTCTTTTCCAATCCAATAGATTTATAATATTGTTTCTCTTAAGATAATATACAAAAAGAGGTTTAACATGGATTTATTTGTACAGCTGAGCGTGATTGTTGTTGTAACATTACTATTGGCAGCATTAATGCATTTCCTGCGCCAGCCCTTAATAATAGGATATATTCTTGCAGGAATAATAGCAGGCCCATACCTGCTTGACATTGCAGGCTCTGAGATATTATCAGTGTTTTCCCATGTAGGGGTTGCCTTGCTTTTATTTATAGTGGGCCTTGGCTTAAGCCCTTCTGTGATAAGGGATGTGGGAAAAGTATCTGTAATAACAGGCGTTGGCCAGGTTGTGTTTACATCAGTCATAGGATTTGTAATATGTCTTGCTTTGGGGTTCTCATCAATAGAAGCCATATTCATTGCAGTTGCCCTGACTTTCAGCAGCACAATCATAATAATGAAGCTGCTTTCTGACAAACGCGAGGCAGAATCATTATATGGAAGAATCGCAATCGGCTTCCTGATAGTGCAGGACATTATTGCAATTGTCATACTAATGGCTGTTTCAACAAAAGCATCAGGCAACTCAGTCCCTTTAATACTGACAGCTGCAAAAGGCCTCGGGCTTATTGCACTGGCTGTCGCAGCAGGCGCAGTGCTTCCTTACCTGACAAAATTTATTGCAAAATCTCAGGAATTTCTTTTATTATTTTCACTCGGCTGGTGCCTTGCGCTTTCAGCCATGTTCTTCTATGCAGGATTCTCAATTGAAATAGGGGCATTGCTTGCAGGCATCACGCTTTCAATATCACCCCTGAGAGTGGAGATTGGCGCAAAAATGAGGCCTTTAAGGGATTTTTTCATTGTAATATTCTTTATCTTATTAGGCTCGCAGATGCAGTTCACCCATATCCAGACTTTTATGCCTGAGATAATAATACTTTCACTGTTCATACTTATTGGCAACCCCCTTATTGTAATGCTGCTGATGGGTATAATGGGATACACAAAAAGAAACGGGTTTCTTGCAGGGCTTACTGTTGCGCAAATCAGCGAGTTCTCACTTATACTTATTGCCTTGGGCGTTAATGTGGGTTATTTGAAAGCAGAGCTTCTTTCGCTTGTCACTGCCGTCGGCTTAATAACAATCGCAGGCTCAACATACCTTATATTGTATGCAAACAAGATATATCCGGTTATTTCAAGATTTCTTAGCGTGTTTGAAAGGAAAGGAAAGAAAGTTGAGGAAAAGAACGGCAAAGGCAAGCTGCATGACGTAATCCTGTTTGGCTGCGACCGCATGGGGCATGAGTTCATGGAAGCATTCCGCAGAATCGGGAAAAAGCCTCTTGTTATTGATTATAATCCTGATGTTGTCAAAGGGCTTGCGAAAAAAGGAATTGATTGTATTTACGGCGATGCAAATGACAGCGAATTCCTCGGAAGCCTGAAGATTGCAAACGCAAAGATGGTTGCCTCAACAATCCCCCATTTTGAAACAAACCTCTTACTCCTTACAGAAGTAAAGCGGATGAACCCAAAATGCATTGTTATCGCAATGGCGCATAGGATAGATGATGCAATGGAGCTTTATAAAAAAGGCGCATCATATGTAATTCTTCCCCATTTCCTTTCAGGCCACCATGTTGCACTGATGATAAAGCGCTTTGGAATGGAGCCGCGGAATTTCAAAACAGAAAAGGAAAAGCATATTGCGCACTTATTGCACAAGAAGAAATTAGGGCATGAGCATCCCTTACATGAGAAGTAAGATTAAAGCTTTGCCTCAAGCCCCTGCTTTTCTGGTTCTAACTCTTGAATTTCAGTTCTTACCTGCTCAAGCTGTATAACATCATTATCATAGCTTCTTCCGCACAAGCTTGATGCAATAGCGCTTAAGAAAGCGAATCCAGCTGCATACATTGCTGTATCAGCATCTCCTGCTGCCTGATATCCTACTGCAACAACAGCTGTTGTCAATGAAGCAATATACATCATTACTGCAGCTGCCAGGCTGGAGCCTGCATTTAAATCAAGGTTTATTTCCTGATGCCTTAGTGCTGCATAATGCTCATTATCTGCCATAGTATCTTTCGTAAAAGTTCATTCTTTATAAGCCTTTTGAATAATTCCACTCTTAGTAATAAGCGCCTGAAGATTTCTGGTATTCAGGGCTTGATCTTCCTGAAGACTGCTTTCTTGGCCCGCTACTCTGCCTTCTTCCAAAGCCGCCCTGCCTTTGGCTTCCAAAACTTCTCGGCCCGCTGCCCTGCCTTGGGCCTTGCTGCCCACCCCTTCTCGGCCCGCCCCTCTGAAAGCTGCCCTCATCTCTCCATTTAATCATGACTTTTTCAATAGGAGGCATCTCCAGCTTCTTTATCTTGACATCATTGTCCCTTAACACTCTTGAGAAATTATCATAATCCCTTTCTGCAAGCAGGCTTATTGCCTTTCCCAGTTCCCCTGCCCTTGCAGTCCTTCCGACTCTGTGAATGTACTGGTTGCTCTCTTTAGGAATATCATAATTATAAACATGCGTAACGCCTTTTATATCCAAACCGCGAGAAGCAACATCAGTGCATACAAGAACATCAAACTTGCGCGCATGGAACTTGCCCATTGTCGCAGTCCTTTTTGCCTGGGTAAATGCGCCGTGTATTGCCAATGCCTCAAACCCCTGCTTTCTCAAGTTGTTAGCCACAAAGTCAGTTGTCCTCTGGGTGTTGCAGAAAACCATTGCCATGCCTGCCGTCTCGTTCCTTAAAAAATGAACCAATAATGAGAACTTCATGTTGTCAGGCACATCATAGTATACCTGAGTAAGCTTTAAAGGGTCAACATAAGTTTCAACAGAAATCCTTACAGGCGCTTTCATGTAAGCTGTTGCAACATGCACAACATCCGAGGTGATTGTTGCTGAGAAAAGCATTGTCTGCCTCTGCTTTGGGCATTGGCTGATGATTCTTTCAACATCGCGTATAAAGCCCATGTCAAACATCCTGTCAGCCTCATCCAGGACAAGCGTCTGGACATTCCTCAGGTTAATTGAGTTCCTGCCAATATGGTCAAGGATTCTTCCGGGAGTGCCTACAACAACTGACGCTGTTTTAAGGCCGCGGAACTGCGGCTCCATTCCTACGCCGCCGTAGATGGTTATTATGCCCAATGGCTTGTATTTTGAGAATAATTTAAGGTTCTTTGCGTTCTGCTCAGCCAATTCCCTTGTTGGCGTTAATATTAATGCCTGTATGCCCTTTCCATTTACTGCATTGGCTATGATTCCTGCCCCGAATGCCAGAGTCTTGCCAGAGCCTGTTGCAGAGCTTGCTATGATATCCATGCCCTTTAATGCATAAGGTATTGCCTTTTCCTGCACTTCAGTAGGCATTTCAAAGCTTTGCTCGTCTATTACTTTTAATATTTGCGGGCTAATGCCCAAATGCTTGAATGCTTCCATATGTTGTTTAAGAAAAAGTCATATGGCTCTTTCTTCCTCGCTGTTTTAAAAGGAATTGTGCTTGTTTATAAAGGTTGTTGTGGGCAGATACGGCAGGGAAGCTATTGATGGTAATCCGGGAAAGCCGGCAGGGGATACCCCTGAACCCCTGTTTAGTTTAACAGACTGCTAGGACAAAGCTGTTTAATCCTGCTTGTTTTCTAATCCCATCGAATTCGAGGGGTTTAAAATTGCGGTTATTTATATGTTCCCATATGCCAAAACCAGATGGCAAATAGGTTGCGTTAAGCTTATAAACAAGCCGAATATTCCAACTTCCAATGGAGCCGATAACATTTCCCGCTGCATCTGATTTGGGTTATAGGGGCAATCTTACGCATTGGCGCCTTTCTTTTCCTGACAGAGGATACCTTAGAGAGTACCTCGGCCCTTCAGAGCCTGACATACTTTTTTTAAGCCAGGAGATTGATAACCCCATGGAATTGTTTGATTCAGAGGCTGGAAAAAATGCAAGAATCCTTGCTGGTTTTGGGAAGAGAGCAAAAGCATTGGAAAAGGCTTCTGCAAGAAAAAAGGCTAATGAGGAAAAAGCCATAAGAAAAGAGCTGAAAGCGCTGCCTGTTGATGCCATGGACAACCCATGGTCAGACAGGATGAGGCTTAAGGCAAATCCATTCGGCAGGCTGAAAGATGGCGATGCTTTTGAGATTGCCTGCAATGAAACTGATGCAGATTTAAGCACGCTTGTCTCAATGCATTACGTAAGGCTGCCGTGGGACAAGGTGAGGCTGCAGGTGAATGACTACTTTGGTGACAGGGGATACTTCATCTGCTTTGGCTGGAACCCGAATTCCCGGTTTGGAAACGGCAATACATTGTACTTTGCAGGGCCTGACTTTGTGCCTAACAGGACAGAAGAGGAAATCAGGGAAAGGCTTAGGAATGTCCCAAAAGGAAGAGGCCTGCCGGATGATGTATTGCAGACAAGGGCGAACTGCGGGCCTACTGCTATGGCTGCTTATTTGAATTTGCCTGTTGCATCTGTTCTTGAAAAAGCCCCTTTATGGTTTGAAAAAGGCTATCTTTCAGTAACGCCTATGCAGGAAGCGCTTGAGAAGCTTGGAAAGCCGCATGAAAGGATAAAGCCTGAATCAAGGCCTTCCTCAATGTACAGGGCTTTGGGAAAGGCGCATGCAGGATTGATAAGGGTGCAGTTCATGGGAAGCGGAAACCCTGACAAGTACATGGGCTGGAGATGCTGGAGCCAGCAGGACTCGTTTACGCACTGGATTGCATATGACAGGGGGCAGGTTTATGATTTCAATGCAAGGCATGAGGATTTGACTTTAGGCGATTGGATTCCCGAGAGCAGGTGGGCTGAGAATATTGTTCCGCTCTTGATGCCAGAGAGCTGCAGCAGGTATTTTGCGCGTGATGTTCTTGTTCCTGCTTGAATTTAATTAATTACTGTTTATGGAATAAAGAAAGCCGGCCTCCGGCATGCATCTTTTATTTTCCAAGAGTATTAAATAAAAACCAGTATCGAAACCCTTAAATATTAGTTCCTATTATAGATACTATTATGGAAAGCAAGGAAACAAAGGTAACGGAGCTGTTTTTTCAGGAGCCGACAAGGCAGTGGCATTTTGAGGAAATACTGAAAGAGGCAGGCATCACGAGAAGCAAGGCGAGCATTTGGCTTAGCAAGCTCGGCAAAGAGAGGATTATAAAGAGGATTAAGGAAAGGGGCAGGATGCCTTATTATACAGGAAACTATGAGAATCCCGCTTACCAAAACAGGAAAAAGCTGTATGCGATGGAGATGCTTTATGAATGCGGGCTGTTAAACCATTTAGCCTCGCTGGAAAAAGCAAATACAGTAATCCTGTTTGGCAGCCTTGCAAGGTGGGACTGGTACAGCAAAAGCGACATAGACATCTTTATTTACGGCGAGCCTGAAGGGCTGAGCATTGCAAAGTACGAGATTAAGGCAAAGAGGGAAATACAGCTTTTCATCTGCCGCAATAAGAAAGAGCTGAAAAAGCTTGGCAATGGGCTGCTCAGAAACATTATTAAAGGCATTGTGATTAAGGGGGATTTGGGTTTTGTGGAGGTGGGTATAAATACCTAAGTATTTGACGCAGGAAGAAGCGTTCTTAAAATGCAAGAAAGAGGGCAAGATAATTGCCGTAAGCGGAATAGACATAGAAAAAGTAAAGACAACGCTGGCTATTGCAGAATCTGATATTGCATCCGGAAAACTGCTTGTTGGACAAATTTCAAAAGAAAGCAGCCAGTGGAACTCTGTATTCAAGCTGTTTTATGACGCGCTGCACGAGCTTGCAGACTCTTTCCTAAGGTTTGAGGAAGTGAAGTTTGACAATCACCAGTGCCTCTTTGCATATCTCTGCGAAAAGCACCCTGAACTTGTGTTTTCATGGGATATTCTTGAGAAAATAAGGACAAAGAGAAATGGGATAAATTACTATGGCAGCCCAATAAGATATGAAGACTGGAAGGAAGTTGAAGTTCCGTTTAAGCTGTACCTTAACAAGCTGAAGGAAGAGGTAAGAAAAAAGATAGCTGAATCTGAAAAACAGTTTTAGGTGCTTTTGCATTAAACTTATAAACATAATTGCCTCTTTTTTCTCTGATGATTGCAGTAATCGGCGGAGGGCCTGTGGGCTGTTATTCTGCTTTTAAGCTGGCTTCCAAAGGCGAGAAGGTTAATGTTTATGAAGAGCATTCTTCCATTGGAAAGCCTGTGCAGTGCACTGGGCTGCTTACTTCAGAGATTTACAATATACTTAAAGTGGATTCTCATTGTGTTTTGAACAAGCTGAACCGCGCTAAATTAATATCTCCTGAAGGAAAGTTCATTGAATTGAAATTAGGGAAGCCGAATATTGTTGTTGACAGAACGCTTTTTGATGAGCAGATTGCGGCTATGGCTGCTTCTGCAGGCGCAAAGATTAATCTTAAGTCAAAGTTTTCAGGGTTTTCAGGGCTTTTGGAGAAAAAGGCAAAGATTAATGGGAAAGCAGTTGAAGCTGAGCATATTGTTGGGGCTGACGGCCCAATGTCATTGGTTGCAAAAGAGAGTGGCTTGTATGGCAAAAGGCAGCTTGTTGTTGGGGCGCAGGCTCGTGTTAAGATGAAGTGCGATTCAGATTGCTTTAACACTTACTTTGGGATTGGGATTTTCAGCTGGCTTGTTCCTGAAGGGGATGGTGTTGCTCGCATAGGCGTTGTTGACAATAAGAACCCTAATGCTTTGCTTAAGAAATTGATTTCTAAGGTTGCTAAAGGCGGGAAAGTGCTTGACAAGCAGGGCGGGCTTATCCCTATTTACAATCCTTCTCAGAAGCTTAAGAAAGGCAATGTTGCTGTTGTTGGAGATGCTGCCACGCAGGTTAAGGCTGTTTCATTTGGAGGTATAATCCCTGGGTTGTTGGCTGCTGAAGCTTTGGGCAAAGGGATTGAGAAGTACGAGGAGAATTGCGCTTCTGTTAAGAAGGAGCTTAGATTGAATCTTCTCATGAGGGTTGCAATGGATAAGCTTGGTGTTAAGGATTATAATGATATTATTGGGATACTTAGCGAGAGCAAGGCAAAACAGGTTCTTGAGCAGGAGGATAGGGATTTCCCTAGTAAGTTTATATTTAAGCTGATAAAGAGTGAGCCTAGATTGTGGAAGTATGGGTTGAAGGTTATTTGGTAAGGCGTTGGGAAGATATGGAAGGCATCTCAAAAGAAAGCCATTAAGGGCTCCGCCCTTAACAACCCGCAAGAGTTACTTTTTCTTCTTAGATTCAATCCTTTTTAGGCTTCCCGGCTTTTCAAGATAGTTTTCATTTGATGTAATCGGGCGTCCCAGCTCTTTTTCTGTTTCTTTTCGCGCATTGCCTGCAATTTTTCCGCCTCTTTTTGAAGCGCCCTTGCACTCATCAAACCCTTTTGCATCTTCTTTCCTGGTTATCTCTGTAGATACCCTTTCTCCAAGCATGTTAAAAATGAGCTCCAAATCATTCATGTGATCTCTCAGGTTTTCCTGTTTTAATCCTTTGAATTTTTTGTATTCTGTAGGTGTCATGCCAAATGTTGCTTTGGAGATTTCAGCAGTCAAAATTGCAAATTCCGTATCATTTTTAACGCCCCTTTTGCCCCACTCATCTGTTAATTCATCTCTTATTGCAATTCCCCTTACTCTTTTTTCAATCCAGTCGTCTGAATAGCCCTTTGCCTTGTAGATTTCTTTCATTCGCTTTTGGGCAAGCTCAGGGTCCTGTATCTCCTGTATGCGCTCATATCCTACTTTTGCAAGCCATCTCTTCACAGGCTCTGCTTTTCTTGACGGAATGGATTGAATGATTCTAAATAGGCTTTCAGTATTAGCGCAATCTGTCTCGTAATATTTGCCGTCTGCTGAAGGCAATTTCAGTTGTACCCAAATTGGGGACAACTCAAGCTGGATAAACTCCCTTTCTTTTACTTTGCCCCAATATTGCCTTGGCGTGGGGCTTTCCGTAAGCAATTCGATTATATCCACAACTGAAAAATACCATTCCCCATTATGGATTAACCTCCTTACTTCCTTGCCCTGAAAAACAGCTAGTTGAAAATATCCTTCTTCCATTAGACCACCTTCCCGGGTATGGTAAATATATATTTGCTTATAAATCCTGTGTGTTCCTGTCAAATGGCAAATGGCTTACATATCTCCGGCGAGATATGCTAAGATTCCAAAGAAGTGTTCATACTTCCGGATTATTTTCGGAAAGGAAATGGCTGTTTTGTATGTTTCTTTTGGGAACCACTTGACAAAAAGGACTTGAAAGAGAAAGCCCATAATAATTAACTGAGCTTCTTTAATAAATTCTCAATAAACCACTCATAAGAAACACCATAAATACTTTTGAATTTCCTTTCATACTCAGCCTTTTTCATGCCCTTCCTGTAAAGCCTGATAAGCTTTAACAGCTTTAGCTTGCCATACCTTGAAATAAGCTCTTTCACTGCAAGATACTGCATTCCGTACATGTCTGCTCTAAGCTTCTTCATATCAAGCCTGTAGAACAAGGAATCTGCAGAAATCTTGAAAGGCGTTGTATATTCCTTTCCAGGAACCTGTCCTGCAACATACATTGCCATGCCTTCAGTGAACCAGTAAGGGCCTGAATACAGCTTTAGCTTGTGCGCAAATATGTGGTTCAGCTCATGCGTTAAAAGCAGCTCAAATTTCCTTGTGCCGCCGTGCTTTTTGTAGCAGTTTTCATATAATTGCGGGCTTCTTATGGCAACAAAGTTTCCTTTTAGCCCAACACCCTTGACCCAAGGCTGGTAGAATTTGCTTGCAAGCTTTTTGAATTCAGTTTCAGTGTTTGCAATCCGTATCTTAATGCCTTTGCATTCTGTTTTAAAGAAAACCCTGTTCTTTTTATAGGATTTTGCGCATTTAGATTTTATATCTTTGGATATTTTATTGCTGCTTATGATTGTATAGTTCTTGGTCTTAAAGGTATGCATGGTTTATGATTGTTGCTTGAAGTTTATAAAATATATGGAAAAGAGGCAGAGGGCGCCCCTGAACCCCGCGCTTGGCGAGGGAAACCCAAACTTGCCTCCGGCATAGCCGGAAATATCTGCCTTTTGTTAATTTTTTTTCAGGGTATTTTCATTTCAGGCTGTTGATTTTTCAGATGTTATGAAAAAACACGCGTTTTTTTGCAGAAAGCCTTATTAATAGCAGCAACACAAAGCATTGCATGATACCAAAAGGCTTAAATATATACAAGTATATCCTTGGATATACAGGATACTGCAGATGAAGATTGTGTTCAGCTTCCATGCAGTGGACAAGATGGACATGTACGGCATTGACAGGAAAGAAGTTGAAGCTGCCATCGCAAAAGGAATGAAATGGAAAGAGGAACACAGCGAGAAATGGCATGCCCAAATGGCAGGCATAGAGGCAGTGTTTGTATGCAATGAAGATGCAATCTTTGTCATAACAGTGTATCCTGCAGGAGATTAAAATGGTCTGCGAGCGAAAGCGAAGTGGACCTCTGAACGACCATAGGGAGTGAAAATGAAATGCATAAACTGCAAAACTAAAATGAAAGAAAAGCTTGTTGAGCATAAGGAGTTTGGAGTTTCTTTAGGGAAGTTTCCTGCAATGACCTGCTCCAAATGCGGGGAAAGATTCTATGGTTTAGCAGCAGTTGACAAAATCCAGGCTGCCTCTAAAAAAGCAGGGCTTTTTGGAAAGGTAAGCAGGGTAAAGGCTGCAAAGATTGGAAACAGCATTGCAATAAGAGTGCCGAAAGAGATTGCTGAGTTTGTGCATTTGAAGCCGGGCATGGATGTTGTGATACATCCTGAAAGCGGGAAAATGATTGTGGAAGTTGTTTAAACAACAAGCTCTTCAATCGCTTCCTTTGTTTTCTTCAGGATATTTTCATCATTCACAGGCAGCGCGCAGACAACTGAAGTGTATTCAGGCGCTGTCTTGTCCTTGTACCACAATAAAGGAAAGTTAAAAACATCCTCTGTTAACTGATTGCAGTCAACTCCCAGTGATTCCAGGCTGAAGCGCATTTTATCAGGATATCTGCACGGCTTGTTCAATGCCTTTTTGCAG
>JAHJRD010000044.1 GCA_018830945.1 Nanobdellota archaeon
AATCCTCACATGGGGCTTAATGGGAAAACTCCGGCAGAGGAAGCTGGAGTAAAATACATTCTCGGAAGAAATAAATTGATGGGTCTCATCGAACTTGCCGCTAACTTTAAGAAAACAGATGACGTCAACTAAACAATGTCGCCTTTCCGAAAGCTTTATATATTACTTGTTACTACAAAAAGGTAAACAATTTAGGGGTTTAAAATGACAGATGACAAAAAATATATAGGCAAGAGATGCGACAGCGTTGTTGACAGGGTCAATGTTAGCCCTGTATTCAATATGGATGAACAAGTGAATTCATGGCATATGAGGGAAGGGTTAGGATTGGAAACAGGTACAATGACAGAGTACGATCAAATGATGAAAGACGCGCAGGACAGGCAGGAATATGCACAACTTGCCCAAACCTTGTCGAGGAGCGAAAGAGGCATTTATGCTTTCTCAGGAAGTTTTGCTTTTTTAGGCGGCACTTTAGCTGCTTTAGGGGATGATTTCGGCACTGCAGTCGCAGCTGGTGTTTCTTTAGTTGCATTAGGAATAGCAGGCACTCTTGGAAGTTTTCTGGGACAGGCGAATAAAAAAAGGAATGATCTTGAGGCGACATTAGGAGGAAAACTAAAATGACAAGAAAACTATTCAAATTAGGCGGGCTTGACGTCACGTTAGGCAAGGCAATCGCGGCAGGCGTTGTGCTTGCAGGGCTTGCAACAGGGACATGCGCAGTAAGAAGCTGCGGGTACAAGGCAGGAAGAAACTCAGTTGTTAACTCTGACGCAAGAGTAAGCGTTGACCACGACACTGTGGAGTCAGCAATAAAAAGGCTTGACACAGACAATGAAGGCAGAAGCCTTGGCTCAACAGAATACACGGTTACTGCAGGTCCAAATGAGCAAACACAAGTTCTTGAAATCACAAGATATGGCGGCAAGTCCGTTGTATACACTGACAGCAATCTTTTGGATGAAGAAGTCAACCAAATGGATGGCAGGGTTGATGAAATCAATTTCCCTGAATTAGGCGTTACCTTGATAAGAGAACATGATTACAGCACAAACACGCGTGTTTTTAATGATGCTGACGCTGATTTAAAGGCTGCAAAAGCAAGATTCGGCAGTATGGATTAAGCTTTCTTTTTCTTCTTTTTCATTAATTTTTCAATCTCTTTTGACTGGCTGCTGAAGCCGAACTCTTCCCCTAATTTTTTTATCTTGTATGCAATGCCTACAAATGTTATGTATACCAATGAGATAAACAGGTAAGGCGGCGCAGAAGGCACATTAGAGCCTGCATTAATCATCATTATCTTTGAAATAAGGTTCCATACTGTGAATGCAAGCATGAACAGCAGTGTAAACAGGAAATGCGTTGTAAGGCTGCGCAGTGAAGAGCCACGTGAGAGGCTTTTTCTTGCTTTTATAACCCAGATGACTGCTGTAATCCCAAATGACAAAGTTAATGCGCCAAGCACAATCTCTGCCTGGCCTGCAATCTTAATAACAGCAATCATGCCAAACACAATGGCAACTATATAGCTTAATATCTCAACTATCATTTTCCACCTCCCGAGTGTAGCGAAGGTGCTCGAGAATGACATATTCTCGGCACACCGAGACAAAGTCTCGATTGGAGGCCCATGACTTTAGTCATGTTTGCCTCCAAAATCCATGATAACATCGCAGAACTGTGATAATTCATCTATCAGGTCCTTGTCCTCTTTTCTTTCAAGGGATATGATTATTGCCTTTACCTGCCATACGCGCATCTTGCCTGCAAGGAAATGAATGAAGCGCGCAACTGTCTGCACATTGTTGTAAAGCAATAATGTTGAAAGCGAGTCAAAAAACAAAAACCTGTCCTTGCCTGGCAATGATGTTACTGCCTGGTCCATTGCAATTGATATGTCGCTCAGGTTTTCAGGGTTGCCGATAAAAAGGCAGTTCTTGCTTTTTTCAGCCTTGCCGCCTGCTGTCTTTGTAACTGCGTCAATGAAAATAATCATTTTTGTGTCAACGCCGTTGTTCTCAAGCGCCGCCTTAATTGTTGCAAACGGCTTATTCAAGGTTACATAAACCCCTGCGCTTTTCTTGTCTTTTGTGAAATGCTTTACAAGCGCAATGTTTGTTTTCTGGTATTCTTTTGCAGAAACAGTGGCAAGGGCAATAAACTGCTTTAATGACTTAACTTCTTTGTCAAAATCCTCTATATTCCCCATGCATTAAACCTTGTGCAGGAATATATATAAGGTTTTGGGTGGCTTATTCAACGCCTTTTTCAAAGCGCTTTAGCTTAAATTCCCGGGGGACAGGCTTGTTTTTGTTAAAGTATGTTTCAGCAAAGGTATAAATCCAGCAGGACAGCATGAACATCTGCAGCACAAGCCAGAAGTATAGGAAAATAACTGCAATGAGAAAAATAATCCCTTTCGCATCTCCTGTAATGGATTTCAAAAGGAATTCTGCAACATTATAAAATACTACTCCTAAAGCTGCGGCAGGTATTATGACAGGAACAACCTTTTTATGGACAGGCCTGACAAAATGCCCCCACCCTTCTTTTTTAACAACTATATCCCTGAATTCAAGCCCCATTCTTTTCCCCTCTTTATCATCTTTTAAAGCCCTGCTTATTTAAAGAGTTTTCTATAGAGACTTTTGATTAACCTGCGAAATGGGTGTCGAAAGTCTCTTAGAGCACTTTGGCGACCCTTTATACAGCCTTTATAGACAATGTCTATTTTGCTGTAAGGGGTTATTCAAAGTTCTCTATAGCATGCAATAGCGCCTTGCAAAACAGCAAGGTAATCTTTTTAAACATGATTAGCTTTACAATTGAATAATAAATTGAGGTGAATCACATGGAAAAGCTAAAATTTGGAATTGAAGGACTTGATGAAATTCTTAAGGGTGGAATAAGGAAGGGAAGCGCAGTGCTTGTCACAGGGCCGCCTGGCTCTGGAAAAAGCATTGCAGCAATGCAGTTCATATACAGCGGCGCAAAGAAAGGCGTGCCTGGAATGTTCATAACATCCGAGGAAACAGCATACTACCTGCGGGAAGACATGGCCAGTGTTGGCTTTGATATAGTTCCCCTTGAAAAAAAAGGCATGATTACTATTGTTGAACAGTCTGTCACAGGCGGAAGAATGGTCTCAATAGAAGCGCCTCTCAAGCTTATACAAAAAAGAAAAATAAAAATGGTTGTTTTGGATTCACTGACATTGTTCGAGTATGTATATGGAAGCAGCGTGAATGAATTCAGGAAAGGGGTTATTAGTTTCATAAAGCAAATGAAGGAAGCAAGTATAACCCTGGTTGTGACTTCTGAACGGGAATCTGATGACGGCATGCGCTTCAAGCCTGAGGATTACCTGTTTGACGGCATGGTTGTGCTTTCAATGGTAAGGAAGGGCTCAAGCTATGAAAGAGTGCTGCATGTCAGCAAGATGAGGGGGCAGGAGCATCTCATAGACCTGTTTCCGTTCCAAATTACAAAAGGCGGGCTGCAGGTATTTCCAAAACAAATACCTTTCTCGCTTATAGAGCAGGATGCGGTTAAAAAGAGCAAAAAATGAAGAAACAAGCAAAAAAGCCAGCTCCTAAAAAAGCAGCTGCTAAAAAAATATGCAAGCAGGCAGTCAGGTCAAGCAGGCTGCCAAGCGGTGTGCCTGGCTTTGACAAGCTTGTGCAGGGCGGTTTTAAGGAGAACAGCATAAATCTAATAGTGGGCGGGCCTGGCTCTGGCAAGACAATATTTGCAATGATGTTTCTTGTTGAGGGTTTTAAGAAAGGCGAGCCTGGAATCTATGTGACTTTTGAAGAGCGCAAGGAAAAGCTTTTCAGCGACATGTGCAGCTTTGGCTGGGACCTTGAAATCTATGAAAAAAAAGGGCTTTTTACTTATCTTGAATACACGCCTGAGCAGGTGAGAAGGGTTCTTGTTGAAGGCGGCGGGGAAATAGACAGCCTCATAACAAAAACAAAGGCAAAAAGGCTTGCGCTTGATTCAGTAAGCTCTTTTTCCCTGCTTTACAAGGAAGAGCTTGCAAAGAAAGAGGCTGCTTTGGCTTTGTTTGAAATGATTGACAAATGGGGATGCACTGCAGTTTTAACAGCCCAGGACACTTCATTTAATTCTACTGAGGTTTCATCTGCCTTGGAGTTTGAGGTTGACAGCATAATCCTGCTTTACCATGACAAGAAAAACGGGGTAAGAATAAGAGGGCTGGAAATTCTTAAGATGCGCGGCACAAAGACGCCTAATGTCACTTATTCAATCAATCTTGATAAGAATGGCATAAGTGTTCTAAGCAAGAAAATGTCTTAATTAAAAAAAAGAAAAAAAATAAGAATTAGGCTTCTACTTTTGTTGTTATCTCGCCGGATGCTGTGTGTGTAATTCCGCCTGCGCTGGTATAATTAATTGCTATTGCTTTCTTAAATCTGGCATCTACTGCTCCATTTCCTGTGCAAGTAAGTGATAAGCCATTAGTGGCATCACCTAATAATTTGCCATCAGCCCAATCCGCGCTTGTGCTTGGCGCACAGCCGTCAATGGTAACTGTAACATCTTCCAGGGTTTGCCCTTTTCCGTTCATTAATAACAGCTGTACACTGGTATCTGTTACTTTGAACTCGTCGCATCCCATGCCCGGTTCAATTGTGCATGAATTTGGTAGGAATTTTGACGGGCTCAAAACCCCAAAGTATGCCAGCGCGCCTATTGCAACCAAAACAACAAGAATTGCCCAGCCGTATGTCATAAGAAATTCCATAGCTGCTTGTCCCTTTTTCACTTTTAATCAACCTCCTCTTTTTTAATTCCCAATACAAGGAATCTTATATTTTTCAAGGGCATTAGCATATATAAACTTTATCCTGCTGCTCTAAATCAGCTTTTTGGCTAAAAACCCTGCTTTGCGCAAAAGACAAAATATAAAAGAGCGAAAGCACACTAAAAACAGTGCATATGTTTGGAAAAAGAGGGCAGGCTGGCATAGAGTATGTTATGATAGTGGGCGCGATACTTCTTGTTACAATACCTTTATTTTTCTATGCTTTTTATGAGACAAACAAGAAAGTTGCATTAAACCAGGCAGAGGATGCTGTTAATACAATAGCAAAAGCAGCAGACACTGTATATTCATTAGGGCCGGGCTCAAAAAAGTATGTCTGGGTTTCAATACCTTCTGGGGTTGTTTCAAGCTCTCTGAACTCAAGCGAGGTTATGCTTGTATTTATGGTAATGGGAAAGCAAAATGAGATTTATGCTTCAACAAGGGCTGTGCTTGTCGGCTCTGTTCCAGTCGACAAAGGCACTTACAGGATTGCTGTTGAATCACTTGATGCAGGGCTTGTCAGGATTGGAGAGGTATATAATGACACAACCCCTCCTGTGATATTAAGGGTTTATCCTGATCCATTGGCAGGACAGACAGTTTGCCCTGGATTTGTGACAATAGGCGCTGACACTGACGAGCCTGCAATGTGCAGGTATGCTAATGGCAGCTTAACAGGATATGGCAGCATGGCATCATTATTTGACGGCAGGGGATTGACGCACATTTCAACGCTTTACCTTGAATCATCAATAGAATACACATACTATGCAAGCTGCAGTGATTATTTTGGCAACACAATGAACGCATCATCAATGATAAATTTTGTTACAAGCATGCCTTGCGGCGCAGAAGGCACAGGCAGCCTTACAGTCAATTTAAGCGACGAGCAGGTCCCGCCTGTAGTGCATCTTATTGCTCCGCCTGATGAATATGTAAGAAACTTTTCCTGGCTTGATTTATCTTATAGTGTGTTTGACGCGAACAGCTCAATAGATTACTGCCTGCTTATTGCTTCTGGAATAAACTATCTTGGTGAGCAGAGGGTTTACTTCGGCTGGCAGAATCAGCCTTCTGAAAATTCCACAAACAACATGACTTTAATGATTGAGAAGGGTAATTACAGCTGGTATGTAAACTGCACTGACTCAAGCACTAATCATAATATAGGGAGGTCTGCTGAAACCTGGAGTTTTGTTGTGACAAAAACATTCTATGAGTCTTTCCTTAACAGCTGCGCAGGTGAATGCGGGTTTGCAGGCTTTCTTGACGGCTTTTGCAGGGAGAATGTTGCACAGTGTACTAACAAGGATGAAGTGCATCTTGAAAGCGCGGATGAGAAATGCCTGACAAATAACAATGGAGACCCAAGCAGGGATACATGCTGCTGTGTTCCTGGTTGAAAATGAAAAAAGCGCAGGTAAGCATGGAGTTCCTTTTTGCAATAGGGCTGATATTCTTCATATTCCTGATTGTCTTATTTTTTACCTTTGAAAGAAGGGCTGAATTGCAGGAAGCTGAAAGAATCATTGCAGACAAGGATGAGTGCCATAAGCTTGCAGGCATCATATCAATGGCGTTTGTCACTAAAAGCAATCATACGTTCATGCTTAAGGAGAATGCAACAATAAGCGCTTCTGCGCAAGTGATATCTGTTGGAGAAAGCAATTTCCCATGCACATTTCCTGTAAAGCGCGTTTCCGGGGAAACAGAAAATGTTTTTACGCTTTCAAAAGGGCTGGTAAATGTAAATTATGCAAACAGCACAGTGGCGGTGAAAAATGCGTAAGGCGCAGATAGCTTCAATTGACTTGTTTATTGCAGTCACCATATTCCTTATACTGCTTGGAGTTGTTTTGCATGCATGGAACATTTATAATTTGCGGCTGCAGGACAATATAGAATATGAGAAAATGCAGCTTAAGGCGTTTCATGTGTCTGACCTGCTTGTGAAAAGTCCGGGCTATCCTTTTGCATGGGAAGATTCCGGACCTGCAGAAGTCATAGGGCTTGCATCATCAGACAGGGTCTTGTCCCCTGAAAAAGTGTCTGCTTTTATTGCAATGGATTATGATGAATCAAAGCAGATGCTTAAGCTAAGCCCTTATGAATACAGCTTCAGGATTAAGCAGCTTTCAAACAATCTTACATCAAGTTCAGGGCTTCCCATGGCAGGAGAATTATCAGTAACAGCAGAGAGGTATGTAACATATAATGATGAAAAAGCGATTGTGCAGATTACAATTTGGGAATAAGAAGGCCTTAATATTGTCGCTTGACGCGGCAGTTGCAGTTGTGCTTGTTTTCATATTCATAGCGCTAAGCGTTTATTATGTGGGAAAGGCAAATGACGAGCCGCTTTCAAGGCTGCAGATGGTGCGCGCAGGAAGCGATGTAATGCTATTGCTTGACAAGGAAGATGCATTTAGTTCCTTAAACCAGGATGAGATTGCCAAAAGAGTAAGCGCAATACTACCTCCTGTTTATGAAATGAGATTAAGGATTAACGGGACATTTCCAGGCAATGTGTTTACTGTTGAAACAGCAAGGGATGAGCCAGAGGGAAGCTTTATTGCAAGCGGCGAACGGCTTGTTGTTATTCCCAATTCAACAGGCGCTTATTACGGCAGGGCAAGGTACTGGGTGTGGTTGAAATGAAAAAAATTCACAAAGCTCATTTTTTTCAAGCGCATAAAGCTTGCGCTTTACACGCAATGAAAAAAGGCGCATTTATCTCACTAGGAATGTTCATGCTTGCAGGGCTTGTATTCTCAGCAGCAGTGCTTCTGTTCCATAACACGCAGTCTGCTGACGCAAGGTTTGCTGAGATGGCTCTTTATGACAGGCTTTATGACATGGACAGCTCTATGCAGCTTGGCTTTCAAAAGTTATTTAATAGTTATTCAGGCATATCACTTTCAATTACTGGCGATAAAGTTGTTATTGAGGAAACGCTTCCGCGCAGCTCGTCTTTTATTTTAGAGCTTGAAGGGTTTCTTGATTACAGCAGCTCTGCATATTCAGCTGATCCAATGGTAAGCTATGATGAAGCTGTGCTTGCATCTATCACAGATACTCTGCCGATTCATATTATGCCGCAGGGCATCACAATAAGGCATGCTTCATTTCCGTCAGGCAATCTTGAGATAGAGCCTTCTTCATTAAATATTTATAATTACAGCCTGTACCTTGGCTCTGACAGGATGACATCTGCTTTTAATGATGCTGCAACAACATCCGGCTCTTTTCCATGGATGGTAAGCGTTGCAACTGCGTCAGGCACTTCAACATGGTCAAAGAATGTTGATGCGTCTGCATTAAATACATTAAGCATAATATTTGATGACGGGCTGCCTACTGAAAACACAATAACAGTGAGTTTGGACAACCCTGCAAAGCTTGTTGTAAACAAGGGTTCAATGCAGTTGGCGCACAGGGTAAGCATCGGGCTTGGGGATAGGGCTGAAGCATACCTTGATTCGGGATTATACTCAATATCTTTTGAAAAGGACAAATTAAGCTCTGAAAAAGCTGTAAAATTGGCATAGCAAACCATATAAAAGCAAAAGTACGTTATATATAGGTAAAAAGAGGGTGTAATGAAGCGTTTGAAAAAGCAGGATAAAGATAAAATCAAGGGGCTGAAAAAGCCGGAAAAAATGATTCCTGCAGCTAAAAAGCAGCCTGCAAAGGCAGTTAAGAAACCTGTTGCTAAGCAGGTAAAACCTGTAAAAAAGGCAGTTAAGAAGCCTGTTGCTAAGCAGGCAAGGGTAAAACCTGTAAAAAAGAAGAAACCTGCTTTGCCAAAGAAGATAAAAGTTAAGGCAAAGAAAAAGCCTGTGCATAAGAAAGCGGTAACTGTAAAAAAGAAGCATAATAAAGCTCACAAACATGCTGTGCATAAAAAGAGCATTCATGTTTTCAATCTGAAAAAAGCAGTTTCTTCAAAAGTTCCTTTTTTAAAAAAGATTTCTTTGCTTTTCAAAAAGCCTGAGAAAAATAAAACCACTGAAAAAAAGAAAGTGCCTGAAAAAAAGGTATGGGAAATAAAGACAATATCCCGGAAATATCTTTTGGGCCCAAAGGTAGCTGTTGTTTGCTTTGTATTTTTTATAACATTAGTGCTTGTGCTGCATAATAAAGGCAGGTTTAACGTATCAGAACCATTATCTGCCGGGCTTCTGGCTGTTGTTTTCATTATATTCAGCGCTTATTCAGCGATTGGATTTTATAAGGCAATGCAAATGAAAAAGAAAGGGGCCGGATTTATGATTGACGGCTATAAGCCGTGCTCAATATGCAAGCCCTGCATGCAAACAGAGAGGATGCTTGGGGTGCCAGGCGCCTTGCTTGAATTTATAGGCAGCAAGACATCAAACAAGTTTCACAGCCCAAGCTGCAGGCTTGCAAAGCGCATAACGCAAAGCCATATAATACATTTTAAAGTAAGGGCAAAAGGCATGCAAATGAGAAGGCTGCCGAGCCATAAGCTGGCAGTCACTTTATTTATTTTAGCAATCACAGCAATAGTTATACTTCACAAAAAAGGAATATTTAATATCACAGAGCCTGAATCAATCGCAGGGCTTGCAATTGTTTTTGCGCTCTTTTTTGTTTACATTACAAAAGGGGCTTTAGGCATTTCAAAATCCGCAAAGCAGAAGTCAGGCATTAAAACAGCAGAAGCAATGAAAAAAATACAGAAGCCGCATGTTGCAAAAGCAGGCAGGTATGAAACAGACATTGACAGGCTTTACAGGCTGGTAAATGAGACAGGCAGGGTATCAGTAAATACTGCTGCTGAAGTCTTTGGATTGAAAAAAGAGCAGGCAGAAGAATGGGGAAGAATACTTGAAAGCCACGGCTTGATTGAAATAGAGTATCCGGCAGTAGGGGGGGTGCAGTTATGCAAAAAGAAATTACAACTTACAGAATAACAGCAGACCATATTGAAGTTACTGTAAAAATAAATTCAGGGGTGACAGCCATAAGCTCATATGAGCTTGTGCTTCCGCAGCTTGCGCCTGCTACCAAGGCGCTGCTGGATGAGGTAAGGAGCCAGCTTATCACAGAAGTGCCTGTAAGCACTGCTGAGATGGTTGACCCAAAAGCAATTCTTGCGTTAAAGGAGAAGTTCAGCAAGAAGGCAGTTTTACTGATAGAGGCAAAGCTTCCAAACCTTGCCAGTGAAGTAAAAACTTTTCTTGTTGGCGCATTATTGCAGGAGATGCTGGGGCTTGGCTCAATAGAGTTTCTTCTCAATGATCCTGATTTAGAAGAGATAGTGCTGACATCAGCAAATGAGGCTGTGAGGGTTTATCACAGGAAATACGGTTGGCTTGAGACAAACATAAAGATGGCGTCAGAGGACCAGATACAGAATTATGCAAGCATCATAGCAAGGAGGGTTGGAAGGCAGATAACAACGCTTACTCCTCTTTTGGATGCGCATTTGGTTTCCGGAGACAGGGCAAATGCTGTTTTGTATCCAGTGAGCACAAAAGGCAATACAATCACAATAAGAAAGTTTGCAAGAGACCCATGGACAGCTGTTGATTTCATAACAAGCAAGACATGCTCTGCTGAAATCTATGCCCTTATCTGGCTGGCAATGCAGTATGAGATGAATATCCTTGTAAGCGGAGGCACTGCGTCAGGAAAAACATCTTTTTTGAATACAATTCTCCCTTTTATCCCGCCTAACCAGAGAATTATCTCAATTGAGGACACAAGAGAGCTGCAGCTTTCAGGCAACCTCTACTGGTGCCCATTAGTGACAAGGCAGCCAAACGCAGAAGGAAGAGGAGAGGTAAGCATGCTTGACTTATTGGTTAATTCCTTAAGAATGAGGCCTGACAGGATTATACTTGGGGAAATGAGAAAAAAAGACCAGGCGCAGGTTCTTTTTGAGGCAATGCACACAGGCCACTCTGTATACGCTACTGTGCACGCTGACTCAATAAGCGAAACAATAAAGAGGCTTGTGTATCCGCCGATTGAAGTGCCGCCTAACTTGCTATCAGCAGTTAACCTGAATATCGTGATGTTCAGGGACAGAAGAAAAGGGCTGAGGAGAGTATTGCAGGTAGGAGAGTATATTTCATCTGAAGAAGCAGGCGTTTCTGCAATAAAGCCGAACATCCTGTACAGGTGGAAGCCTGAAAAGGATGAGATTGTGCAGCATTCAGAATCATTGAGGCTTAAGGAGGATTTAAGCCGCTTTACAGGGCTGACGCAGAAGGATATTGCGTTTGAATTAAAGGCCAAAGAGAAAATCCTTAACTGGATGGTTAAGCAGCAGCTAAGGAGCATAGAGCATATCGGGCAGCTATTAAACCAGTATTATGCAGACCCTGATTCTGTGCTTAAGATGGCTGAGAAAAACAGCAAGTTTGAAGCATAATTAAGTTATATAGAGATGCACCATGATGAAGCTACCATACACATTTTTACCGCAGCAGGCAATAGCATCCTGCTCAAGGCTGTTTTTGAAAATGGCAAAAGCCATGCTTCCAATGTTTCCATCCCTTGGAATGGACCTGCGAAGGCTTAACATCAGGGAGCGCACTGAGAAGTATGTTGCAATGTGCATTACAGCAACTGTTTTGTTTTTTATTTTTCTTTCTGTTGTGCTTGGCATGATGTTTGTGGCGTTCAAGGTTGAAAACCCTGTTCTTGTTGCTTTGCTTATCTCATTTGTGTTCTCGCTGTTTGTGTTTATGCAGCAGGCCATGTATCCAAAGATGCTTTTGAGAAAAAGGATAAGGAATATTGAGCAGAACCTGATGCCGGCGCTGCAGAACATGCTTGTGCAGCTTAACTCAGGCGTTCCAATGTTCAATATTCTTACAAATATTGCGTCAGGGGAGTATGGGGATTTAAGCAAGGAGTTTGACAAGGCTGTGCGCGAGATTAATGCAGGAAAAAGCCAGATAGACGTGCTTGACGATATGGCTTCAAACAACCCGAGCACGCTTTTCAGGAGGGCCATATGGCAGATTGTCAGCGGCATGAAGTCAGGCGCAAACCTCGGGCTTGTCATGGTTGACATCACAAGTTCGCTTAATGAGCAGCAGATGATACAGATACAGACTTACGGAAGCCAGTTGAGCCCATTGGCAATGTTTTACATGCTTGCGGCTGTAATAATACCAAGCCTTAGCGTTACATTCATAATAATACTTTCATCATTTATCTCGCTTTCAGAAGCAATGGTTAAGATGGTATTCTGGGGCCTGCTGGCGTTTGTGATATTTACCCAGATAATGTTTTTAGGCGTGATAAAATCAAAGAGGCCAAACCTCTTGGTAAGGTAAAATGGTATACAGGCTGCTTTCAAAATTTTTCCCAAGGAAGTTTTATGCTAATTACAAGAGCATACTGGATTACGCTAATATCAGGATTGAGCCTGCAAAGTTCATTGGCTTTATACTGCTATTTGGATTTTTGCTTGCCTGGGCAATGGCTTTTCCAGCTTCAAGGATATTTGAGCTGAACCTGTGGGGCACGTTTATTGTGGCTTTTATAGGGTTTGAGGTTGTTGTTTACATGTGGATTTTGCTTAGTGTTGATGCAAAGGCAAAGATTATGGAAAAGGCGCTTCCTGACGCTTTGCAGCTTATGTCATCTAATCTAAGGGCAGGGCTTACGCCTGAAAGGGCATTGCTGCTTGCTGCGCGGCCTGAGTTTGGTCCTTTGGCTGAGGAAATAAACAGGGTTGGAAAAGAGGTTGCCTTGGGCAAGGACATGGATGAGGCATTGCTTGAGATTTCAAAAAGAGTCAAGTCAACAAGGATTGAGAAGACAATCGCGCTTATTGTTTCTGGCTTGCGTTCAGGGGGAGAGCTTGCATCTTTGCTTGATAATACTGCTCATAATCTCCGTGACCAGGATTTTGTTGACCAGAAGATAAGAAGCAGCGTTCGCATGTATGTGATTTTCATATTCGCGGCAGTGGGATTCGGCGCTCCGATGCTTTACGGAATGAGCAGCTTTCTTGTTGATGTCCTGACAAAGATTCTGGGCAATGTTGAAATTCCAACTACGTCAACATTTGCAATGCCTATTAATTTAAGCCAGATCAGCATTGGGCCTGATTTTGTGATGAAGTATGTTATCATCTCCCTTATAATTACATCTATACTGGGCTCAATGGCTTTAGGGCTGATAAACAAGGGCGAGGAAAGGCAGGGATTGAAGTATGTGCCTATGCTTATTTTTATGACTCTGGTGATATTCTTTATTGTAAGGTGGATGATAAGCGGTTTATTGGCTGGATTGTTCAGCTTTTGATGGGAATATTTATATATGCTTTGCCTATCTCATTTTGTGAAGGGAAATGGCAAATAAAATTCTTGAAAAGATTCTGAGGGACTTTGGCTGGTACGAGGCTGTTGCCGGGATTGCAATGGCGGCTGCTGTGGCTGGAGCAGTTCTCTGGGCGCATGACAGGGGCTATGAGAAAGGCAAACATGAAGCTTCTGCTGCTGCCGAAGCGCAGGAAATTAATCTGGAGGTTAACAGCTCTGCAAAATCTGTTTCATGCACCAGCGGATTATATTCAGCAACTGGCGGGGACTGCGGGTATTTTGTTGAAAGCCTGTTTGTTGACCAGCCTGAAGGCAGGTATCTCATTGTTGACGGAGACGGGCTTATGCAGGCTCCGTCAGGCGGATTCTATCCCATGTTCCATGACGAGGAGGTTGACTTTGTTGACACTCCGGAAGGGGACAGGTTTGTAAGGCCTAAGAATTATGAAATGCATAGGGATTTGTTTGACAAGGCTGATGAATGGCTTAAGGAAGCGAATGAAGGATTAGACTAGCATTAAAAGGAGGCAGGGGGCACCCCTGAACCCCTCGCAAGATTTTATTTTTCTTAGAAACTTTTAATTTAATCCTGGAAATATGGATATCCATTTGCCACTTGACATGCACGCGCAGGGCTTATAAAGGCTTGAAATATTCTTCTTTATTGGGTGAGGCATATGGAAAAGGAAATTGTCACAAGGCTAACAAAAACATTTGAGGATTATGCGCAAAACGCTGACGGAGTGGAATTCTGGTATGCGAGGGACTTGCAGAAATTGCTGGATTATAATGATTGGAGAAATTTTTTAAAAGTAATCGACAAGGCTAAAATTGCTTGCGAGAAATCTGGGCAACAAGTTAAAGACCATTTTGTTGGCGCCAACAAAATGGTTAAGATAGGCTCTGAAACCGAGCGCAAAATTGAAGACATTATGCTTACTCGATATGCCTGCTATCTTATTGCTCAGAACGGCGACCCGAGAAAAGAGCAGATTGCATTTGCCCAAAGCTATTTTGCTGTGCAAACAAGAAAGCAGGAGCTTATTGAGGAAAGGATTGCGCTGATTGAGAGGATGAACGCGCGGCAAAAGCTGGTTGCCTCTGAAACTGAATTGTCAAAATTGATTTACGAAAGGGGGGTTGATGACGAAGGGTTTGCAAGAATCAGGAGCAAGGGGGATGAAGCATTGTTTGGCGGGCATTCGACTTCTGCAATGAAGAGCAAGCTTAGCATTCCGCAAAACAAGCCAATTGCTGACTTCCTACCAACTGTCACAATCACTGCAAAGAACCTTGCAACTGAAATCACCAACTTCAATGTCCGGAAAGACAATCTTAACGGCGAGAATCCTATTACAAAAGAGCACGTAAGGAATAATACAGATGTGCGCAAGCTGCTGGTAAAAAGGGGCATAAAGCCTGAAGAGCTGCCTCCTGAAACTGACATTAAGAAGCTTGAAAGGAAAGTGAAGTCTGATGAGAAGCGGATTGCTTCCGGAAGGAAAGAGAAGTGATTAGTGCAGGGCGGCTTTTTCATAGTATGTGGAAAGCTTAGAGGGCGGCTCTAAGCTCTGTAAAGGGATTTAAGCCCTTTTGCTTCCATGTTGTGATTAGGCTCATAATAGTTTCATTGGCTGTTATTCCTTTTTCATTCCTCAGGCACCCGGATATTTTTCGCA
>JAHJRD010000045.1 GCA_018830945.1 Nanobdellota archaeon
AGGGCTGGACCAGAAAGAGCTTTTGAAGACAGAGTTTGAGGCAATCAAGAAAGTGCATGAGCTTGGCTTTCATACAGTGGGCGTAATGCTGCCAATGGTAACGCATGTTGAGCAGGTTGTTGAGTCAAAGGAAATAATGAAGCAGGCTGGATTGATTCCGGGAAAGGATGTTGAGTTTGGGGTAATGGTTGAAACGCCTGCTTCTGTGCAGATAATTGAAGACATGTGCAGGGTTGGCATTGACTTTATATCATTCGGCACAAATGACCTTACACAGTTCACGCTTGCGCTTGACAGAAACAATGCGCATGTGCAGAATCTTTATGATGAAATGCATCCGGCTGTGCTAAGGCAGATAAAATATGCTGTTGAAACCTGCAAGAAGTTTGGGGTGAAGACAAGCATCTGCGGACAGGCAGGCTCAAGGCCTGAGATGGCGGAGTTCTTAGTCAAGATTGGCATTGACAGCATATCTGCAAACGCTGATTCAGTTGACAAGATAAGGCACGTGGTTGCAAAAGCTGAAAAAAAGCTGTTGCTTGAAGCGGCAAGGAGAGACATATAATGGTTAATCTTGGCGGCAGGCGGAACTTTGTTCCGGACCGCCCAACATGGGAGAAACAATGGTAAAAGTGCAGCTTGGCGGCAATATAAGCATTGAAGGCTTTGAAGGGATGGAGCCTGCAAAGGTAATTGTTGCAAAAAAGATGATTGGGCTGTTTGCAAAAAAAACAGGCGTCGCCATGGGCAGCCTGGATGCTTTTGATGTAAAATTATCAGGGGATTCCATCACAATCCATGCAAAGGCAGGGGCGAGGGTTCTTGAGGAAAAAGCCGAGGACAAGAATGTGTTTGTTGCGCTCAGCAATGCACTGTCTGCGATTATTGAAAAGGCCAAATAGTTTTTTATTATAACAAAATGTTTAAATACTGCATTAGCGCATATTTATTGTATGCGCTACATGGTTTTTGCAAAAAGAGGGTTCCAATACATTAAGGAGCATCCTGTCCTTCTTCTTCCTGAAGTCCTTCTTTTTATCCTGACTTATTTTCTGACACTGGGGCTTTACAGGTTCAGCGGGCTTTCTGAATTTGTGAAAATAGCATTTGCATCAGGGGAGAGGATTGACCCTTCAATATTCCTGCGCGCGTTTGCACATGACTATACAACACAGATAATTATTTCGCTTGCAGTGTTCATATTTGTGACATTTATTTTAGGCGTTGGCATGGAAACTATAAAGTTCCGGATGATAAAGATGGTTGTCCAGGGAGAGAAAGTCAATATGCGCGACATTCTTGAAGGCAGGGCATTTGATTTTTACAGGATTATTGGGATGAAAGTAATAATCTATCTTATAGCATCTGCCATTGCATTATGCCTGATGCTGCTTGCATCGTTTGTGTTTTCAATAAGCGACGGGCTTGTCGCATTTGCAGCATGGGTTTCAGCAGGAATTGGGATTGCATTGTTTGTTATACTTTCTATCGGGCTTTTGTTCCGCTACCCTCTTTTGTTTCTTGAAGGAAAGAATGCAGCGACAACAGTAAGGGCCTCATTCCATTATTTTACAAAGCACACAAAGCATGTTTTGATTAGCTGGCTTGTGTATTTTGGCATGGCAATACTGTTTGGGATAGCAAGCGCGCTGGCAAGCATGGTTTTTGCGCAGCTGCAGGAACTGGTTACAGGGGTTACTGTAATTTACCTTGTTTCATTCACAGGGGCAATCGCAGCTTTTGCAGTCAGGCTTATATATAATGTATGGGCAGGGCTGTTCTTGTTTGAAAGCTATAATGCAAGAAAATCATAATGTTAATTTCATAAAATCTTTTGCGCAGGACACATTCTTGAAAACCTTTTTCGCTTGCTCTTTAATATGTGTTACTGTCTTGTATCTGGGGCTGAAATGGGTCAGCACAAGCTTTTTTGCATTTGCAGATTTTGCGATTTCTGCTGACTGGCTGCTTGTCAAATGCCTTGAGATTTCAGCCTTGTCTTTCATGTCCTCGGCTAATGTTGCCTCACAGATTAGCAGGTCTGCATCTTTTGCAATTTCAACAGCGTTATTGCACATGGCAGTGTCAGCCACATAAGCTATTTTTTTTCCTTTCACAACAAATGTTGCTTCATCTGCCTTTATTTTACTGCCTTTCCACTCAATATCCTTTCCCTGCTGCAGCTGCTTTAATACAGGATGCTGCTGCAAACCAAATTTTTTAATATAATCGATGTTTATCCTGCGCCTGTCTTTTTCAATGAATGCAAATGCAATGCACCTTGATGAATGCCTTAACGGCTTTGCTTCTATATTAAACCACTCATTTTCAAAAAAGACGCCGTCATTCACTTCGTGCACATTTACGCTGATTCTTGACTCAAGGACAAATGAATTGAACATCCTTGAAAAGAATTCCTTTGAGCCTGAAGGACCGTATATTTCCAGCGTGCCTGAGTATTCACAGGCAGCCATTGTCTGGATTAATCCGGGAATGCCCAATACATGGTCGCCGTGCCAGTGCGAGATTAGTATTTTTGTGATTTTTGCAGGGCTGATTTTAGCTTTCTTAAGCTGCCTCTGCGTTCCCTCGCCGCAGTCAAACAAGATTCCCTCATCCCTGAATGCCAAAAGGAATGAGCAGTGGTTCCTGTCAGCTGTCGGCACCATTGCTCCTGTGCCTAAAAATGTGATTTCCATAGGGTAGAAAAGCCCTGCTTGTTTTATAAAACCTTCTATTGCCTTAAAGCAAATGAACCGATATATATATATATATATAAAGGGTATTACTCTATAAGTAGAGGCAAGAATATTTCAAAAAATAAGAAATGCAAAATATGAAAAAAGCAATTATTATTACAGTTGTTGTAATTTTCTTTATCTCCGCTATCTTTATATCCCAAGCAGAATATACTGGCTCTTTTTCTGTAATAGATCTTCTGAGAAAGATTTCGCTAGTTTCCAGGGAAAAGCCAGAAATCAAAATATTGCCTTCATCCGCAGAAGAAGTAAGAGCAATTCCACCAATAGACATTCCTAGAGAGGAAGAAGAGAAATATTGCATGGAAAGTGATGGAGGAAAGCATCCTTTAAGGTTTGGCGCTGCCAAGTCTGATGAGATAGAACGCAGGGATTTATGTTCATCAGATGGGGGTGAAGTGTATGAGGCTTACTGCTCTGGAATAAGGGCGGAATCAGAACTTATGGAATGCCCTGAAGGCACTGCCTGCCCGGAAGGAATAAACGAATGTGTTGAGGATCCTACTATTATCTGTGGAGACGAGGTTTGCGAAGATGGAAATGTTGACAGATATTGCTTAGCTGATTGCGATGCGCCTTGCAAATCTCGATATTGCAACACTAAGGCGAATATTTACTGCATCTGTCCTGAATATGGGCTTATTGCAGGATTGTCGCAATGTGTAAGGGCAAGAGGCTGACCCTTACCCATATCTTTACCTAATCAATAGGTAAACTTTCCTTCCAAGGTATTCTTTTGGGCAGTCTACTTTGGCACCTGTGCCAAATTTTGTGACTGTCCTTTCGATTAATACCTCGTATGTGTCTTTTAGCTCTATTGTTCCTTTGCCAATTTTTATTGTTCGTTTCATATATATTAAGATATATTTATATATATTTAAACCTTTCTATTTTGTGAGGTGATACCATGGTATCAAATGCAAAGTATTTTGAATTGGCAAAAGAAGACTGGCTTGATGTTGAGCTAGGAGATAGGCGATTAAATGAACGTGCTATTATGATTGGCACTGAGTTTTTGAACAACCCGTTTGTATCCCCGCCAAAAATGATGAAAAGCTTTAAAGCAATAAAGGCATTTTATCGCTTTATGGACTCAGATAAGGTCTCGCATGAGAAACTCATTTCGTCTCATGTTGAGAAGACAAAAGAGAAACTTGCAGGGCATAAGACTGTTCTTGCAATTCAAGACTCAATAACTATATCCCTCGATAGAAATTACGAAATAGAAGGAACATATCCAATTGGGGGAAATAAAATTAGTGAAACGATGGGATTAGTAATACATAACACTATCTCCGTTATTCCTGAAGAAGAATATGGGTTTATTGAAGGATTGATTCATCAAAAGGTATTCCAAAGAAAAATAAAAAAAGAGCGTAATAAAGATAATAAAGACAGTATCTTATGGATAGACGGAATAGAATCAGTTGGCATTCCACCTGCAAACACTTCTATAATTGATGTTATGGATAGAGGGGCAGATATCATAGCTGTCATGAATGCATCGTTAAAATATAATCATGAATTTATTATCCGTGCAAATCATGATAGGATTTTAAATGAAAAGCAAGGCATCTATCTCTTTGATTTTGCAAAGAAATTACCAGTTAGGGGTCATACATTATTGGAAATACAAGGGAATAATGGGAGAAAGAAGAGAACAGCAAATCTCAATATTTCTTTCTCAAAAATTACCTTGCCTCAAACAGAAAATAAAAGAAAAAATCCCCCTATAAATTGTTCAATTGTCCATGTTTTTGAAGATGGATGTAAAGATGATAAAGAGCCATTAGAATGGTTTATCCTTACATCAATCGATGTAAGAACCCTCGATGATGCATTAAAAATAGTGAAATATTATTCATTTCGTTGGATAATAGAAGAATACCACAAATGCATGAAAACAGGTTTCAGGCTCGAAGAAACACAGCTTAAAACACTTCAGAGAATAGAAAACTTATTAGGATTTATAGCGGTTTCTTCTGTAAAACTTTTACAATTGAGAGATATCGTAAGAAATGATCCAAACGCAGATGCCAAGGAGTATGTGGAAAAAGAAGATGTGGAAATTATTAAGGCATATTACAAAATAGAAAATAAGGAGATGACCATCGACAGATTCTTAAGGTATATTGCCCAGATGGGCGGATTCCTTAACAGGAAAAGTGATGGGAATCCGGGTTGGCAGAGCATCTGGGAAGGATGGAAATTTTTTCTGGGAATAAAAAAAGGAGTTATGCTTCAAAGGGAGGGATTGATTTGTGGGTAAGGGTCAGGCAAGAGGGCCTTGTGAGGGATGCGGCGGGCTATCTGATTTATTTGATGATTTACTCGAGATGCAAACTGAAGTTGTACAATGCCTAAGCGACTACTTTGATTATAATCCTAAGAGGGTACCTTATCTGATTTACCCCAACGTTACTGACGAACTGATTTGTTCAAACCTTGAAGGGTGCCGGGGTTATGAAGGAGGGACTCATTACCATGGTATAGGGGTTCTATTTAAAGGCTTAAGCGGCGACTTCGACTATGGCATGAAATATCCAAGCAGGCCAGAGCAGCTTTACGCTGACAAGCACGAAACCACACATTATTTTGTTTATTCAATGCTCCACACTGTTCCAAGCTGGTTTAATGAAGCTGTAGCTATTCAAACAAACGAAAGGCTAGCCTGTCACCCGCAAGAGTTACCATGGGGTGATACTTACCTTGTAGAAAGAGAAGGAGATGCAGGCGGAATAAATATGGATGATGGCACTTACTTAAATTACAATTTCTACAGGCGGCTTAGGGATGGTGAAACCTCTTTGTCTGATGATGAGTTTAACAAGCCACATATAATAGGGACATTATTCATCATGGGGCTGAAGGAAGACTACGACTGCGATAAGTTCTGTGTAAGAGATATAGTAACTGCCTTGAGAGAATATGAGCATGAAAATTGTCTGTTCGGACAGGCGAGTTGCTCTCTAAATAGATTTATAGTATTTGCTCCCGACGAATCAGAACCTTGTCCGGCATGTGAAGGAGAAATACCCATCGTCACTGGTGCATTTTTGAACATAAGGAAGCTATCTGATATGAAACCAAAGATAGTTGAACCTAAAAGGCCTAAAATAGAGGAGATAGAAATACCTCCAATCAGGTTTCCAATAGAAGAAAAAGATAGCTGGGAAATATGGGCTGCAGGAAACCCAAATATAAACAACGAAGTCGTTAAGCAAAAGACAGAAGAAGTAATTGGCGAAGATGTAACCCAGTTATGGGAATTGTTAAGGCTTGATGTGCCCAACGACCGTAGAGATCTTGGTGGCTATTGATTATTATGCGCTTCACTGTATAGTAAGGCATCTTCTTGCTGTAAACAGATTTTTCAAGCTTTTCTTGAGCTATTTCCATTGCCTGTGAGGGCATCTCATAAGCCAGCAGTGAAAATCATGGAAAAACCGTCTTGCCTTGTTCTTGTGCGTATGGCACGGCTCATTTGCTATTTTGTCTTTCCAAGGCAATGTATGCGGGAATGTGTGCGGAGGGCAGAATTTTTTCACTTTCATAACCCCATCCTCTCCTGTATAATAGCCAGGTTGCTGTCAAGCAAAACAGAGGCAGTAAACCCCCTGCTGCCGTCAAAAGAAACCCGCAGGTCATGCCATATCACTGTATCGCCCTTGATAACAGCAAACGGGAATGTTGATGAGGAAATAAAGGTTTTTACAATTTTTGCCTCTTTTGACGCTTCCACCATTGGATCATTTAGCTTTGGTATTGAAGCTGATGTTTTCATGCCTGTCAATAAGTTATAATCAGAAAGAATATATGAATTTGGCTGCTCATTTACAACAGCCCACTTGAAGGGATTAAAAAGATGCGGTGAAATATATGAATCATCGTTAATATTATTGACTTTTGCATCAGCAATTACCCCAAGCCCTATTCTTGCGCCTATAGCTGCTATGCAAATAATTAGGATTAATGCTGAGATTTTTGCGCCTATTGCAGGATAAAGCCTGATAAAGATTATTCCGGCTGCCAAAACAGCAAGCAGATAAACATCAACAAACGGAACCATGTTCAATGCAACCCTTGCTGTGCTGTAAGGGTAAAACAGCTGTATGCCTGTTGAAGTTATAAAGTCAAGGTAAAGGTGCGATGCAACAGCAAGCAGGGTGATTGGCAAATAGTTTATAAAGCTCTTTTTTAATCTGCTGAACAATATGGCAATAATAACTGCAATAAGGAATGCGCCTATTATTGAATGCGTTGCAACGCGGTGATACTCATAAAACATGCCGGGGCTGAAAAGCAATGTAATAATGTCAATGTCAGGCGCTAATGCGGCTATTACTCCCGCAGCAACAGGCCATTTTAGGTTTTTGAAGCCAAGCTTCCCAGCTATAAGGGCAGCTATGAAAATGCCGAAGAGCATGTGAGTAATAGTGTCCATATTTTACCTTTCAAGGAAGTTTACTTTCCTGAGCCATTTCTTGTTTTTCAATTCCAAAAAAAGCCATCCTGAGCAATATCCTATAATTGCGCCGAAGATTATGTCACTGAGGTAATGCACCCCGAGGTAAACCCTGCTTAGCGCAATTACACAGGCAAGCAATATCCATGCATAGCGCAATCTGCCGAAGACTTTATCCATTACAGGCAATGCCGCGAACGCAGTGGATGAATGCGCGCTTGGAAAAGAGTACCCTGCTGCAGCTATGGCTGCTGCTATGCCGATTGCCTCTGGCCTTGGCCTGAGCACAATATATTTTATAAGGTAAGTGATAAAAGCAGCAAAGCCCACTGAAAGCCAAAGAGGAGCAATCCAGCCCTGCTTGTGCCTTTTCCACATGAATAATGAAGCAATTATTATCAATACTGCAATCATTGTGCCAATGTGTGTGAATGCAGTGAAAAAAATGTCTAATGCAAGATTCCTGTGTGTCTGGAAGAAAAGTATTATCTGCCTGTCATACCTTAATGCAAATGCAAAAGCAGTGAATGCCGCAAGAAGCCCCATTATTCTTTTTTGTTCCATGCTGATTTAATGTGCGTGCTTGTTTAAAAATGTTATTAAAATTCCCAGAGCCAAGTAAAAAGAAAAGCGGCATATATATAATGGCCTTCAGCAAAGCTTAAATATATCCCTTGCTTTCAATAATAGCATGAAAAAGAGCCAATTAATCATCTTTTTGATAGCCGCGATTTTTATGGTGTCACTTCTGTCTTTTGAGGCATCTGCACTAACAGCCTACGGGCAGCTATGCACTGCTGATGGAGATTGTACAAACGGAAAATGCTTAAGTAATAAATGTGAGTGCTTAAATAGGGAATGTGGCACAGGCAGAACGTGCACTGTTGCAACAGGAATATGCAGCTTAACTGCCAACAATTTTGCATGCACAAGCAATGCGCAATGCCAAAGCGGCTTCTGTGGTCCTACTAGTGAATTTGGGAGGCTCTGTAGCTCCTGCCTCACAGATGCTAACTGCGGAACAGGCAAGGCATGCAATACTGCAACAGGGCAATGCAGAACAGCAACAAGCAGGCTCGGCTCTCCTCCAACTGCGCTCGACAGGCTCGTAGCTGAAATAAATGCCCTTATAGCAAGCATGCAAGCAAGAGTGGGGAGGATATAAAATGAAAGGAAAAACACTAATCGCGCTGATAATAGCAGTCCTAATGGTTGCTTCAATAGTTTCGGCAGGGGCTTATGCAAGCCTGGGCAATATATTATATGACAAGATGGCTGCCAGGACAAATACTGATGCGCAAGATACAAGCAATAGTAATGAAGGCTCAAACGAGCAATCCGAAATTCAAACAATAACAAATACAGGAGCAGGACAGAATAGCCCGGGCGCAGCGTGCGTGTCCCAAAGCGATTGCCCGAATGGGAACTGCGTGTGCAGGTGCGCGCAAAGGCCAACGCCGACCGCAGTAACCACAACAGCAACGCCTGCAGCTGAAACACCCGCTAGCTCATCCAAAACTCTAACTTTGAAAGGGCTGAAAATCCCAACAGCAAGAGCGATTTCCATCCCTGGCTTTAAAACATCAACAGGCACATTAAAGCTGCCTTCTGCAGGAAAAGCCCTTGGCGAGGCATGCTCTGCAAACCTTCCGTGCGCAGCAGGGCTTAGTTGCACTAACAACGTATGCGCAAGATCGCAGGCAAACGCAGGAAGCGGCTCTAACACAGGAACAAGCGCATGCAATGCATGCCTTGCGAGGTGCACGGCTTCATGCGCTTCGTCCGGGCAAACTCCTCCGCCGCAAACAGGCGATTCTTCAGGCACAGCCACCTTACCTTGCACTTCAAACAACCAGTGTAGCGCAGGGGTATGCTTCATAGCAAGGGTAAATGAAGGTGTTTGCTGGTCCTTACGGGAGATAGGGGGTCTTTGCGATGAAAATGCAGACTGCAGAAGCAATAATTGCGCTAATATGGTTACAACTGGTTCTGCAAGAAGAGGCATATGCGCACTTACTGTTGCAAGCGGCTCAGGAACATTATCTACGGGAATTAAGATTAAGCTGCCTTTTACAGCAAGAGCGATTTCCATCTCTGGCTTTAAAACCCCGACAGGCATAATCACTCCGCCTCCTGCGGGAACGCCTGTATTGCCAGACAATGGAGCTGTTTGTACAACGCCTTCACAATGCACAAGCAGGATTTGCAGCCTGCAGGCAGCAACAGCCACTAGAGCTGCGCAAAAATTATGCAGCGCAACATGCAGGACAAGCGCTGACTGCGAAAGAGGAACAACATGCTCATCAGGAATATGCGGCACGCCGGATGCTCCGCAGCTTAGGGCAAACGGCATTGCATGCGCAAATAATGCGCAATGCAGCAGCGGTTATTGTAATAGGCCGGGAAAAGTTTGCGCTGAGAGCCCATCAGGACAGCAAACCCTGCTATTAACCTGCGAAGAGAGATGCGTTGAAACATGCAGCCAGGAATGCATGGGGCAAGGGCAGGAAGTTTCCGCCTGCATGCAGGAATGCAATGAAAAGCAAAGCGAGTGCGTAAGCACAAAGAATGAATGCCAGACAAGATGCAGGCAGAGAGACGAGCCGATTGAGGCTTTGCAAGGCTGCATTGACGGCTGTGATGCAGGATTTGAAGCCTGCGGGGAAGATGTTAGGCAGTGCAGGAGCGCTTGCCCTGCGGGGCGGGAAGTGCCGGGAACAAAGAAAGTCGGAGATGAATGCTCAAGCAGCACAGGATGCGAGACAGAATGCGAAACAGGATATGGGGAATGCGGCTGCACTGAAGCAGAAAAAAAGCAGGAAGGGGAATCCTGCGGCGATGATGAAGAATGCGAAGCAGACCTTGAATGCGCAGGCGGCTTTTTAGGGTTTGGCAAAAACTGCGCTAAGGTTGAGGCGGCAGAAGAAGAAGCTGTTGAAGAGGCAGTTGTTGAAGCATTGCCCCTTGAGGTGCAGGCGCAGGTAAGGGCGGAGATTAGCAGTCTGGAGCCAATGCTGGAAGCCATGGAGCAGCAGGTTGTGCAAGACAGGCTTGTTGATTCAAGAGCAGAGCTTGTCGCAATGAACCCGGGCTGCTTTGGGGAGATAACAGATACAGATGTTGAGCAGAATGCAGAATGCGTGGGAAAAAGGTTTAAAGCAATTACAGATCTTCTTGAAAGCAAGAATATAATCACTCATGATAAATCAATGGAATTGAAAGAGAATGCAGGAATAGAAGAAAGGATAGTTGAAGTTTCACCGCTCCCTATTGTGCAAAGGAGTTTCACAGACAGGATTAAAAATATATTTGGAATTTCAGGGGCTTTCACAAAAGTTACAGGAAAGATACCATTTTTTCCTGGCTATGATTTGGATATTGATTTACCACCAGATACAGGCTCTGCAGACGATGACCTTTCTAGCTATCTGTTTGCGCTTAACACGCAGTACGATGACCTTACAGAGCTTGAAGATACAATATGCTCAAAGCTGCCTTTAACAATGCTTAACAGGCTAAGGCTTCCTTCATGCTCTATGGAACTAAATCCGGATTTGACGATATTGACAGCTTTTGAGTGCGGTTTTAGCGGCGCTGTAAAATGCGTAAGCGGCAAGTGCGAGGTAAACAAGGAAGATGTGTGCCCTGTCGGGGAATTTGGGGCTGCTGAACCGCCGACTGTGTGCACAACAGATGCGCAATGCAGTGTTGGTGAAACATTGCCCCCGGCTACCTGCGACGACCCGATAAGCTTTGAGATTGTATCTGCCTGCAGGGGGCTTAGCGGCACTTCTTATGGATTTGTGAATTTCACGCTCAGAAACACAGGAAGCATCGATATAGATGAGTTTAAG
>JAHJRD010000046.1 GCA_018830945.1 Nanobdellota archaeon
AATTGGATTTTTGTTTTATATCCCATAAATAACACCTCCTCCCTATAAACTATATGTATATATAGTTATAAACATTTCGGTGCTGGAGAATATACTTTTGGATACTGCTTATAAATAACTAAAGAAAATCAACACATTCTGGGGCCTTTTATTGCCTATATCATATAAATCCTTATAAATCTTATATCTCTCTTTATCTCCATGTTCAAGGAATACAGGCTTGGAAAAAGGCAGCAGACCATTGATGCGGCTGTACAGCAGATTATTGCTGATTTTGGTGAAGTGGTGCATAGCGCAGAGGAAATGCTACGCTTTAAGTATGACCTTGTTCCTGAGCTTGTTGAGGGAAGGCACAAATGGACAATAAGGTACAAGCCTAACGGCTTCAGGCATCCGTGCTCTAATACATATGAGAAAAATGTGCTGCCTGTGTGCATAGACCCTGATGAGAATGGCAACTGGGAGACTATTGGGCATGTCATTATCCCGCGGATGGTTGTGGGGCATGTGAAAGACTGGCCTGAAAGGCACAAGGCAATAAAAGGAAGCGGCTGGCGTTTTAAATCCTCGATGGTTGAGGGCATGTCAGAGATTTACAGGCCGATATACCACAACAGATGGATTAGGAACCGCGAGCTTCTTTTCGCATACCAGTTGAGCCAGTTCCGGATGACTCCTGAGTTTGCTGAACAATACAAGAGAGTTTTTGGGTGATTTATTTTTCCCCTGGATTGGCAGATAGGCTTTTAAAGAGAACTTTCTTCCACTACAAAAAATGACAGCCTTAAAAATTATGAGTTTACAGGACCCTGAGTTATATCTTGACCCTGATTATGTCGCATCCTATGATACTGGCATTGATAATTATTGGAGCAGGCTTTGCAGGCAATTAGTTGCTGAATCAGAATTAGGCTCAGCAGGAATTGTTGCGGATTTGGGTTGCGGGACAGGATACGTGGCAAGGGAAATTGCAAAGGAAGGAGTGCCTGTTATCTATGCTATAGACCCTTCCAGGCCAATGCTGGATATAATGCGAAAGCGCGGCGGTTTGGAAAATGCTGTTGTGATTGAAGGAACAATAGACGATTTAATCTCATCTGAATTGGAAAAGCCGGATGTTATCCTTGCCAGCGGGGCTTTTGTTGTAATGCAGAATCCTGCGGGGGTTTTGGAAAAGATTTACTCTTATCTTGGCAAGGGCAGGAGGTTTATCTTTACTGTTGAAGACTGGGCGAATGCAAATATAGAAGGGGAGCCTTTGGATTTGTTCTTCAAAAAAGAGGAAGAATATAAAGATAGACTCGGATTGCCCCTTAGAAACTTCTCTGTAACAGGGGGGTTTACCTATTCTCCAGAAGAGGTAAAGCAGGCAGTAGCAGATGCGGGAGGGCAGATTCTAAAATTTCACTCCGCTGAGATGAGCCATGCGGCTGAATCATGCTTTAGTCATGAGTACGCATTATCTTCTGTGAATTCTGATATTGAAAAGCTTGAATTGGGTTTAAAGGATGAAGGCACTGGACTAGGCCGTACAAGCCGGATTCTAAAAACAAAAGCAGAGCTTGACAAGCTGAAAGAACAAAGGAAATTATTGCTTGAATTTAAAGCGCTTTATGCAGGAAAAGAATGGGTTGTTGGGACACAGCATGTTTTTCATACAGTAAAAATTTAGGCGATTATTTCTTCACAAGATTCCACTTCAAGTGAACTTCTTTCAGCTCTTTGTCAGAAACAGCTGAAGGGCATCCATCCATCGGGCACTGACCAGCCTTGTTCTTCGGGAATGCAATTACTTCCCTTATGTCATTTGTGCCTGCCATTAATGCGCAGAGCCTGTCAAGCCCTAATGCAATGCCTCCGTGAGGCGGCGCCCCATACTTGAATGCTTCCAGCAAGAATCCAAACTTTTTTTCAGCTTCTGCGTCTGAAATGCCTATTGCCTTCATCACTTTCTGCTGAATATCTTTTCTGTGAATCCTTATTGAGCCAGAGCCTAACTCAATGCCATTTAACACCAAATCATAGCACTCTGCAATGACTTTTGCAGGCTCTTTTTCAAGAAACTTCATTGTATCCTTGTTAGGCATTGTGAACATATGGTGCGCAGGCTCAAGCTTTTCAGTGTCTTCATTGGATTTAAACAATGGGAAGTCAACAACCCATGCAAAATTAAATCCCTCTTCCTTGTAAAGCTTTAATTCTTTTCCTAATTTTAATCTTAATGCTGACAATGCATTATTAACAATGCTTTCCTTGTCAGCAACAAACATCAGCATGTCTCCCTTCTTTGCCTTTGTTTTTTCAATAAGCTTTTTCTGCGCATCATCGCTTAGGTATTTGACAATCGAGCTTTCAAGCTTGGTGCCTTCAACCTTTGCCCATGCCATTCCTTTTGCTTTCTGCTCTTTTACAAACTCTATTAATTCATCCATTCTTTTTCTTGGGAAATCGTGGCTTGCGCAGATGCATTTTACCTTGCCGCCTTTTGCAGCAGCATCCTTGAAAACTGAGAACTCGCTTTTAGCTGCAATCTCTGTAACGTCAATTAATTCCAATCCAAATCGCATGTCAGGCTTGTCAGTGCCAAACCTTGCCATGGCTTCTGCATATGATAATCTTGGGAATGGCGTTTTCAGCTTTATCTTTTTTGCACTTTCAAAAACATTTGCAACCATTCCTTCCATTATTTCGAATATTGCTTCCTGCGTTGGAAAGCTCATCTCAACATCAATCTGCGTGAACTCAGGCTGCCTGTCTGCCCTCAAATCCTCATCCCTTAAGCATCTTGCAATCTGGTAATACCTGTCAAAGCCAGATACCATTAGAATCTGCTTGTACAATTGTGGGGACTGCGGCAATGCATAAACTTGGCCAGGATTAACCCTGCTTGGAACAATGTAATCCCTTGCTCCTTCAGGGGTTGCCTTTACTAATAATGGTGTTTCTATTTCAAGGAAATTGTTTTTATTCAGGTATTCCCTTACCGCCTGCACAACATTATGCCTTAAGATGATATTTGCCTGCATTGACTGGCGCCTTAGGTCAAGGTACCTGTATTTTAATCTTACATCCTCATTTGGCAGCTTCCTGTCATCTATCTCCATTGGAGGTGTTTCTGACTCATTAAGTATTTCTAATTCATCAACTAATAATTCAACTTCTCCTGTAGGCATGTTTGGGTTGACCATGCCTTCTTTCCTGTCCCTTAATTTGCCTTTTACATTTAATACAAATTCCCTGCCTAAATGCTCTGCTTTATGGTGCAATTCTTTATTGTGTGAAGGGTCAAAAACAACCTGAGTTAATCCATACCTGTCCCTTAAGTCAATGAAAATTACTCCGCCGTGGTCCCTTCTTGAGTGGACCCATCCTTCTAGAGTTATGGCTTTCTTTATGTCTTTCTTCCTTAATTCACCGCAATTATGTGTCCGCATAGCGAATAAAGATAGAAACAAGATATTTAAATCTTTGTGCAACCAAAATAAGATAGAACTCTCTTTTTTACAACAATACAATAGTGTCGAAAGCTATATATAGGGGATAATATATTATAATCTGGTAGTTGGCGGGAGAATTTAGGTTACATTGGCGCTTCGGTGTTGGTGTGACTTGGACTTCGGACATCAGCTGCAAAGGAGCAATCCAGAAGTAAGTTTGGAGTCTTCGGATTTTAGGCGTGCTTTTGGGCTCTGACTTTTCTCAATCTTTCTTTGCTTCTTCAACCACTTTCTTGAGCTCATCAGGAGAAGGAAGGCTTAGCCGGTATTTTGTGGCAAATATCCTGTTGTTCATGTCTCCGAGTGTATATTTTACTTCAATCTCTTCCTTATCTCTTGCCATTATGATTCCTATTGGCAATGCATCTCCTGCCTTATTCATATTTTCTTTAAAATAATTTAGGTACAGGTTCATTTGGCCGGCATCCCGTGATGTCAATGCGCCTTTTTTTAAGTCTATAACCACATAACAGCGGAGAATCTTATGATAGAACACAAGGTCAGCATAGAATTTCTTATGGCTTATTGCCATTTTGAATTGCCTTGCGACAAATGCAAACCCCTGCCCTAATTCCAATAAAAACATTTGCAGGTTATCCATTATCCTTTCTTCTATTTGCTTTTCGGGATAAGTTAAACTTTCTGAAAAGTCCAGGAATTCAAAGACATAGGGGTCTTTTATTATATCTTCTGGCTTTTTTACAATGTGTTTTTTGTAAGATAGCTGCAAGAGCCCTCTTTGATTTTTGTGTGCTGAAATTCTATAGAATAATCCTGAAGCAATTTGTCTTCTTAGCTCCCTTATTCCCCACTGCTCTTCTACACATTGTGCCTCATAAAATCTTCTCTCATTAATATTAGCGACGCCTAATATCTCTACATAATGGCTCCAGCTTAATTTTCCAGACAGTGTCTGGAATTTTGGATAATTCAGGTAAAATAGCCGCATTGAATATATATTGCTTTTCCCAAAGCCTTTTCCATAGTTGAGTGTTAGGTCGATAGACAGTTCTTTCAGCAGTTTCGTGCCATAATCGGCTTTTACTTTGCCCTCCTGTTCAAATTCGACAATTCTTCTGCCTATTCCCCAGTATGTTTGCACAATAACGGCATTTACAGACTGCAATGCTCTTCTTCTTCCTTCTTCTAATAGCAATCCTATATCCGAAACAAGCCTGTTATAACCTTCTTTTTTCATGATTTTCATTGGCAGAACCAATTATTGCCAGCTATTCATAAAGTTTTCTGTTAAAAAACGATTGTATTTTCACAAAACCCGGAAAAGGGAGATACTGTATTGAAAAGATTGCAGAAATTAATGCAAAAACAGGTATTTTTCCGGAGTTGCCGGAAGGTAATTTTTATGTCCCTCGCCAAATCTGTAGCGGGGTTCTGGGGTGCCCCCTACCTCTTTTTATTTCAGAACAAAATAAACCCTTCTATTATTCTTACCCTTGTTTTCGCAGCTCAGGACTTCCATCTTTCCAATCTCAGAAGTGTTTTTTACATGGCAGCCTGCGCATGCCTGCTGGTCAACGCCTTCAACATCTATCACTCTTATCTCTGTTATTGATTCAGGCAAAAGCTTTGCAAGCTTTACAATGGCAGGTATCTCGAACGCATCATCCCTTTCCATAAGCCTTATCTTTACAGGAAGGCTTTTTGCAATTTCTTCATTTGCTTCTTTCACAAACTCATTCATCATTTCTGAATTGAAGTTTTCAAGGTTAAAGTCCAATCTTGCCTTTTCCTCTGCAATCTGGTTTCCTGTGATTAATGCTCCTGTATGCTTGTTGATTACTGCGCTTAGGATATGAGCTGCTGTGTGGTAGCGCATGAACAAGTGCCTTCTTTCCCAGTTGATTGTTCCTTTTAGCCTGTCTCCAATCTTCAAGCCTTCCTTGTCAACTTCATGCCTTATGTCATTGCCTACCTTGTTGACATATAATACATTGTATGTTTCACCGTTGCATTCAAATATTCCTTTATCAGTTGGCTGCCCGCCTGACTCTGGATAGAAAGCTGTCCTGTTCAGCATTACATATCTTCCTGCAACATCTATAACTTCTGCCTCAAACTCCTTTTCATAGCAGTCCTTAAGCCATAATTGCTCTGTCATTCTTGTTTTGTAAACGCTAATGGTATATAAAACTAACGCAAAAAGGCCGTTTTAAAGCTTCTTTATTAATTCACAATTCTCATTTACTTCAATGAAGTGCTTTGCTGTTCCTTCCCTGAATGCGCTGCATTGGTTTTCTACTTGATTGTCAATGTCTTGCCTTGGCATGTGCGCAACATCACATACCCATTCAGTGTTTTCTATTGGATTAAGAAGGCAGGGGCCATTGCCTAATGAAACAATTGCTTCATTGCATGCTTTTATGCAGGCTTCTTCAACAGTCATTGTTTCTGTTGTTATAACCACTTTTGGCGGCGGTGTCATCTTGGCTGTCATTGCAACGCATCCGCTGAGCAAAAGCAGTAATCCCAAAAGAGGCAGCCATGGTTTCATGCTATTATTGTGCGCATTATGTTTTATATGGTTTTCTGCCCAAAATGTTTATAAGATGCCCGCGCTTTCTTATTTTTATGAGGAGTATAAGTGATAAAAACATACTGGATGAGTTTTGCATTAAATTCTGCTCTGTTGTTGAAAAGCACTGCAAATATATAGTTGTTTCAGGCTTTGTTGCAATCAGCTCAGGCAGGACCAGGGCGACTGAAGACATTGACATGATAATTGAGAGGATTCCTATTGAGGAATTTAAGAAATTGCATTCTGACTTGCTTAAGAACGGCTTTAGCTGTATCCAGTCTGAATCAGCAGATGAAATATTTGATTATCTTATGCATAATACTGCTGTAAGATACATTATGAAAGACAGGGCTTTGCCTCAAATGGAAATGAAGTTTGCAAAGGATGCCCTGGATGATTACCAGCTAAAGACAAGGATAAAGCTGCCTTTGACAGGGCTTGGCATATGGTTCAGCAGCATTAATATGAATATTGCATTCAAGGAAGAAGCTTTGAAATCAGATAAGGATTTAAAGGACGCTGAGCATTTAAGAAAAGTGTACTCTGAGATGGTTGATGAGCAGGAGATATCAGAGATAAAGAAGATGATAAGGAAGCTGAGATTATGAGCGAAGAGATTGACAGATGGATAAAATTCATGCAAGAGAATCCTGACAAATGGAAAAAGCTTCACACTGAGTTCATCAATGCGCAGTTTGACAAGGCAGAGAGATTCTGGAAGGAATTGTTAAAGCAGCCAAATGGAAAGCAGAAACTGATAGATGTGTATGGAATAAAGAATCTGAAGGGGTATGAGGGATTGCTGAAGTAATTCTTACCGCCGAAGGCGGCTTGCTAAGAAGTGTAAGGGCATTGCGAAGTGAATGGCACTTGCGGGCTCAGGCTTCGCTTGATGCCCGCTCGGGTTGATAAGGGCGAAGCCATTATAGCCCCGAGCGGATTCGAACCGCTGTCACTGGCTTTCTTCCACTGGAAGCTTTTGCGCTTACCCACTGTGCTCCCTTGCTGCGGGCACCTCGCTTGCGCTGCGGCACCCTCGCTGTCGGTCGCCAGTGGCCAAAGGCCAGTATGATTGGCCGCTACACTACGGGGCTTTATGCGTTTTAAGAAGCTATATTCTATATTTAAATGTTTATGCGGCCTTACCTGAATGTGGAAAGCGCAAAAAGCATCAAAAGCGAAAGAAGCGCAGTAAGGAAAAGGAGCTTTGGCTTTTTTAGCACAAATGGGATGAGATTTAATACTATCACTCCAATTCCGATTGTGATATTTACTGCATCTGCCATTTTTCAAAACCCGAATTTCACAACTATCTTAATGCCCTCTATCAGCAGCCCTATGCCCCCAAGCACCACTCCCAGGTTCACCATGCCTAATATTGTGACAATGCCGGCAAGCATCAATATAGTCCCTGCTATAATATCAATTGGGCTCACTGCAAAACCTTTCTTTGAAAGCATATATTCTATATTGCTCTACTCATTTATAAAGCTTTATGCGGCCTTTTGCTGTCAGGGGATATATTTTAATACCTCAGCCAGATTATCAGAATCAACAACATGCGTTGCCGCCTTTTCCAATCCTTCTGACTTTGGGTTAAACGCTATTGACAGCCCTGCTTCCTTAAAAGCTGCAATATCAGTGTCGCTGTCTCCAATATAAATGCATTCTTTGGTTGATATGCCCAAGTCCTTGCAAAGGCTTTTCATGATTTCCGCTTTCTTTCCTTTGCCTGCGCCTATCGGCCATAAAAATTCCCCGCTTATCTTGTTGTTTTTTATGACTAATTCATTTGCAAATATATGGTCAATTCCCAAATCCTTCTGCGCCCTTCTTGCAGCATGAATGCTTCCTGCGCTTATTATAGCCGTGATATACCCTCTTTTCTTTATTTCTTCAACTGCCTTTTTTGCGCCATCTATGTATTTTAATGAATCAACAAGCTTGTAGTATGGCTTTGCGTCTTTTCCTTTCCAAAGCTTTACGACGACTTCCTCAACTAATTTATCATAATCAGAATGCAAATATCTTTTTGTAAGCTCTTTTCCTGCTTCCAAAGTGCCGAATGCCCCATGCACTTCCATCCAGAAATTCTTCTTTTGGAATATCACGCCATCCATGTCAAAGCAGATTAGCTTGTATTTCATCATTTTCCTCTTATCACATAAAACACTTCATTCTCAACTTCAAACACTTTGTGCTCTCTCTTTTGTATTAGCCTTTCAAACCATGCTCTTTTTTCCATTTTGATCTTTTTCTTGCCGCCCAATGACTTTTTTGCAAAGCTTGCAATAATCCATTTTGCTTTTATCTTTGCTAAAAGTTCTGCTGTAACATCCCATTCAATTGCTTCCAGCGTGTCTATTACCTTGAACATAAAGCAGATGTCTGCTGGTGGAAGATTTTCAGCCCTTGTCAGATCCATCTGGAATGCTTTTCCTTTTATTTGAAATTTATCAAAGTATTTCTGCAGAAAATCAGCGTCTGCTTTCACAAGCTCTGCAGCATAATATGTAATATTGCTTAAATGCATGAATGGAATTGAAAAGGGATTTAGTCCGCAGCCCAAGTCTAAAATTGAAGATGGCTTTCCTGTTATTTGGAATATTTGTGAATAAACCTCTTCATAGAAAGGCAAACGCTCTCTTGTTGACAAGTGCAATCCTAATATTCTCTTATGTGCTTCTACATCATTCAAGTCTTTAATAGCATTCAAAAACTTCTCTCTCTGGAAGTATTTTGGAGATAAAAAGGCGCCGTACACTTCCCTTAATTTGGCTCTTGTTTCTTTTACAGCTGATTCAATGTCTTTCTTCTTAAGCAGTTCACTCTTTTCTTTTAAGGAAGAGGCAAGCATTCGCTCAACAAATAGTGAATCAATGTCCCTGTATTCTCTTTTTTGCCTGATTAAAGCGATTAATTCCTGCTTGTCCATGCGAATAAATAATTGCTTTTAGATTATAAATGTTTGGAGAAAGGAGGTTGGGGGAACCCCAAACCCTGTCGTTCCTCAGAACGATGGGGTCTGGAATTTCGTTCCAATACCTCTTCGTAAGAATTTAATCTCTTTTAAAATCTTTTTATATTCTCCGGAAATCTGCATATCCACTTGCCATTTGACACGTACGCGCAGGGCTTATAAAGGGAATTAACATTCTGTTTTATGGGGTGATATATATGGAGCAAAACAATTCACTGGCGGTATTTGAAGGAAAAGAGATAAGAAAGGCATGGAATAACAATGAGTGGTGGTTTTCTGTTGTTGATATTGTTGGGATTTTGACCAACAGCGATGACCCGAGAAATTACTGGAAAGTGCTTAAACACAGGCTGAATGAGGAAGGCGCAAATGAAACGGTTACAAATTGTAACCAGTTGAAGCTTATTGCAGAAGATGGTAAATTGAGGGAAACTGACTGCGTAAATACAGAAGGAGCATTTCGTATAATTCAGTCAGTTCCATCTCCTAGAGCAGAGCCAATGAAGCTCTGGCTGGCAAAAGTCGGCTATGAAAGGGTAAAGGAGATACAGAATCCTGAGATTGCAATGCAGAGGATGAGAGAAATATACAAGGCAAAGGGATATTCTGATGATTGGATTGAGAAAAGAGTGAGGGGGATTGCAATACGTGATGAATTGACAGACGAATGGGATAAAAGGGGCGTTAAAAAAGAGAAAGAGTTTGCAATCCTTACTGCTGAAATATCAAAAGCCACATTCGGCATGACGCCTTCAGAATATAAAGAGTTCAAGGGACTAAAGCATGAGAACCTGCGCGACCACATGAATGATTTTGAGCTTATATTCAATATGCTTGGAGAGAAGGTTTCTACTGAGCTTACAAAGCAGGAAGATGCGCATGGGTATAATCAGGTTGAGAGCGCAGCCAAAAGGGGAGGAAGGGCTGCTGGCAATGCAAGAAAGGATACTGAGAAAGAGCTTGGGCGTTCTGTAATGTCCAAAGAGAATTACCTTGCAGAGCCTGAAAAGAGGAAGAGGATTGCGCTTAAGGGAAAGTGAGGAGGTATATTGCCCAAACGCCTTCTTAAGACTTCTTTTTTCATTCTGATAGGTATTTGATAGGTTTTCTGTTATTTAAAACTATCTTTGAGAAGGAGGGGTTGCAATAAATAAACAACTAATGTCGCCAAAGCACAAAAAATTCACGCCGGAGGCCCGCCTGTTTAAGCCTTTGCCAAGGCCTCAACTCTTCTCCTATGGAACTCTCTGCGTTTATTCTCAAGCATCCTGTAAACAGCTCCGTGCGGAGCTCCTGACAAAAGCATGTCAACTGCGCTCCTTGCGATTGCAGCCATCTCTATCTCTCCGATAATCGCAACTGTCTTGCCATAAACAGAAATGTCTGTTTCTGTCAGATCTTCAACAGACCTTCTAGCCCTTCCATTCTCTCCAATGACTCTTCCTCTTAATCTGTCAAGCTTTTTCCTGGATTTTCCTGCATACCCGGTTATATCTATAAGTTCAAGCGCTGTCTCTTCATGGAAGAGGCGCGTGGCTTTTTCAGGGGCAAACCCGCGGCCAATAGCCTGCACCACAATCTTCACATCAAAAATCATCACATTGTCCTTCCCGGAAATAATCACATCCCCTTCCTTACTTATAATCAGCTTGACATCCGCTTTCCGCTCTATCCATCTTTTCACTTCGCCTTTCTTGCCAACAAGAACCCCAACCCTGTCTTTTGGGATTTTAAGCTCCTGTGTAAAGATTACAGGCTCTGAAACAGCCGGTAAAATGGCTTTCACAACTGCCTTAACAGCCGGCTTTGCCTTCAGAGCCGCCTTCTTCACAGGGGCCTTTTTCTTAGCCACCTTGCTTGCTTCTTTCTTTGCTTTCATTTTGCAATAATCCTCTCAACTTCTTCCTTATAATCCTTTTTAACGCCCATCTTCTTAAAGTATTCGCACATTATCCTGATATCCCTCTCAAGCATCTGGTTTGCATTCGGATACCTTAAGTCAACTGCATGCGACAAGTCAATGATAACAGGCCTTTCATTGTGGTTAAGTATGTTAAAGGCTGACAAGTCAGCATGCACAAGCTTTGCCTTCTGATAAAGCGTTCTTACATTGCTTATAAGCGTTTCGCAGAACTTCTCAGGGTTTGAAGGACTTGAATTGTTCAATTGAGGAGCAGGCTCCTTGTTGCCTATGAACTCCATGACAAGCACGTTCTTGAACACATGGATTGGCTTTGGCACTTTTACGCCTGCTTCCCTTGCCCTTAATAGATTCCTGTACTCTTTTATTGCCCATGTGTATATGATTGACATCTTGTTCCTTTTCAAGCCAGTGTATCTTGGGTCAGAAGCCATGTACTCATACATTTTCTTGAAGTTGGCGGCAATCCTGTAAACCTTGACACACCTTAACTCATCGCCTTTAACTGCTGTAAACACATTTGCCTCCTTTCCAATCTTTATAGGGCTCTGCAGGGCTTCAAAGCTGCCTATTGAGGATTCCTTGTGTATTGCCCTTAATGTTCCTTCATCAAACACGTGGGAGAAAGCCTTGAATCTTTCCCTTTGCGTGTCTTCCTTTTGTTCTGCCATGGAATAGAAGATAAGGATTAGCCTTAAATATATTGTGCCTGGGGAAAGGCGGCTGGGGAATAACCGCCTGCTCGATTCTTCCCTGTTTTGTCCCCAGACCCTCGAACAGAAAGCTATTTAAACAAGCCTGTAACCTTAATTCATAGAAGGGTACTCCAGTGTATCGCCTGAGTAGGGCTTGCCCCAAAACGGCGTTGCTGGGCTCGGAGCTTTGGCTCGACCCTTCAACTTTTTTCAATTAAACTTCATCTTTTGGTAATTGCTTCGTATAAATCCTTTAAGTTCCCTTATATCCTCTTTTGTAACAGAATAATTAGGATTTAACTTTTTCCGCAATGTCCTGCGCGCAGTCTGGTTAGCCATTGAGCGCGGGGCTTTTACAAGCAAGCCGTCTTTTTTGCAGCTTTTCCTGAAGCTGACCTTTATTCTTTTTTCAATGCCACTCCCAAAATGCCTGCAGGCGCGATAAAAATATTTCTCTACTTTTTCCTTTGGCCTGGCATCGGGGCAGACAATTAATGTACCTTCCATTTCAGGGTTAAGCGCTGCAATTTTATGAATAAGATAAGCATGGATAATGGTTATTACAATGCTGTTGGCATTCCTCTCTTTATGGAACTCATGATAGGGCGTGCCTTTCGGGATATTATGGCAGAATTCATTCTTAAGGCTCATCTTATCCTCTCCATTCAGTTTTATTGTAAACCTGAATGCCCTGTCGCGGCTTATTATTGCAAGAATGGTTTCCTTATTCCATGGGTTTTCAATCTGGTTTGAGATATCCGCTTCGTATACATTTGCCCCTATTCCTCCTTTCATGCCTTTTTGGATATGGTTGCTGTTTTTAAGCGTTTCTTTGATTTTTGGCGATGGGGAAGCTAAATGTGTAAAATCTTCAAAAATTCCGAAGATCATCCAATTTATATGGAAACTTTACAGAAAAACCGGATTATTTTGCAACTTTCAAATATCCTTTACTTGCTCAGCCTGCATAAATAAGCAATATTCACTTTAGTCATGTCTTCAATCTTTAACTGTACTTTGGAGAAAATTTTCTCTAATTCCTCCCTGCTGAATTGTTCAGAGGTGTTGTCTCCAAGCTCTTCATCAAAAATAACCTTGCCTCCTTTGATTTCCTTGATTTTTGTGCCGCTTGCGCTGTAAACCTTTATCCTTTCCTCAAATGCGTCTTCTGAATAAACGCTGATTATAATTTTTCCTGTTTTCTTAAGAACCCTCTTCATTTCTTCAAGAACTGCAAACTTCTTGTCTGCAAAGTTCGCGAATGTGCCCATGCAAATCACAAAATCAAACTCTTCATCTTTAAAAGGCAGCTTGTCCGCGTCTGCTTTTAAAAATTTTACAGAAGGATATTCTGCGAACTTCCTTCTTGCATCGTCAACAGCCTTTTGGTCATGGTCAATGCCGACAGCATCCTGTGTTGTTTCTATAATGTCAAATATGCTTCTCCCGTCGCCGCAGCCAACATCAAGGACTTTTGCATTTGGGGTGATTATTTTTTGCAGATATTTCTTCTCCTCTTCAAACCATTTGCGGTAGGATGCAGGCTGGTTTGCAAGAACATCCTCCCAAAAGTCTATGTTCTTTTTGTTCATAGGTCTTGGGATGAAAGGGGTGAATATAAGCTTTTCCCAAAGGCGGCAATTAACGTATTAACCAAAAAGCTTAAAAACAAGTTATTCCATTAATACATTAATGGAAGAGCTTTTGCAGAACGCGGATGAATTCCTTGAGTCAGGAAAGGAGGATATGAAAAAGCATAGATTTAATGCCGCTGTATCTGATTTTTTCAAGGCAATTGTCATCCTGTCTGACTACTTGCTCTACACTGAAATAAAGATAATGCCGAAGAACCATAACGAAAGATTTGCGCTGCTAAAAACTCATTTCCCTGAAATTTACAGCAGGGTCTCCTCACTCTTCAGCACTTATACTGATTCTTACAATTTAAGGCTTGGGGAGGCCAAGGCAAAAATCCTTCAGGAGTATGCAGATGGGCTTAGAAAGCATGTCATTAATAAAAAGTAAGCTGAAATCTTATCTTGCAGACAAGAATATAATCGATATAATTGTTTTCGGCTCTTTTGCAAAAGGAAAAGCAGCGCCGAATGACATAGATATTGCAGTGATAAAGGCAGGGGAAGGAAAAATTGAGATTCCGGGATTTCACGTAAGCATGCTGAAGCCTGAAGAATTTTTTATCCATCCTCCTACAATTGTGCATACGCTATTAAGAGAAGGATACAGCCTGAAAAATAATAAGCCCCTTGCAGAGCTTTACAGGTTCTCCGGCAAAGCCTTGTTCAATTATGAGCTGTCAGGGCTGAAGCCCTCTGTTAAAGTGATGGCTGTCAACATGCTGAGGGGAAAAGAGGGGATGGTTGAAAAAGAAGGCGGGGAATGGCTGGCAAACGGCGTGTTTTTGCTGCCAACAGAAAAAGACTCTGCTTTTGAACGGTTTTTCAAGGCCCAGGGGATAAAATATAAAAAGCACTATATGTTAATACATTAATAAAAAATGGCAAAAACTATGAAAAAGCATAATGCATTAATAAAGAGCTCAGGCCTGCTTGCGCTTATGAACAAGGCAGGGATAGAACGGGTAAGCGAGGAAGCGCTTTCTGCCTTTGAAGAAACCATTGAGGGGAATGTAAGGGCTGCACTTCCTGCCATGAAGGAAGAAATGTTTGTGCAGGGAAGAAAAACCCTTAAGGCAGAGGATGTAAAAGCTGTTCTTGAAAAGAAAGAGAAGTCATGGGAAGTGTAGCTTCTTTTTTTTGTTGCCTTTCCGGGTATTGATAAATAATCGTCATCTTTAAATATTAGATAGTCTTATCTATTTCTAATCCAAAGGAGGTATTTATATGGGAAAAAATAAGAAAGGAATTATCTGCCCGAATTGCAATTCAGGCAGAGTTACAAAGAAGGGT
>JAHJRD010000005.1 GCA_018830945.1 Nanobdellota archaeon
AAAAGTGCTTGGGCTTGAAGAATTTTGCTAATATTGGTATCTACTTTTCGTTTAAACGAATGCTTAACAAAGCGGTTTTGACGACGAGAAATCCCATCTACCCTATTTAGGTGCTCAGATTAATTGCTAAACTCGAGTTAATAGCCTAAAAACATAAAAGCGCGGCGAAGCCCGGCCTTCTTAAGCTTTGGAAACGCTTAAATATCCTTAATGACACTTTAATAATACAAAATTGAGGTGATATAATGAAAAAACTATTCGCAATATTAGTGCTGTTATCGCTGCTTTTGACTGCATGCGCAGTTGAAAAGCTGGCAGAGGAAGCATCTCCTTCGGATGTGGCTGTTGAAGAGCCTGCTCCTTTAGTTGAAGAGCCGGCTGTGGAAGCTCCTGCAGAAGAAGCAGTTGAAGAGCCAGCGGAAGAAGCTGTAGAAGAAGCTCCTGCTGAACCAGTTGTGGAAACACCTGCACCATCAGACGAGCAGACGTTTGAGGTTGGAAAAGGAGATTCAGTCACATATAAAGACACAACATTCACTGTTGAAGACATACGCAATGTAGGCAACGAGATGTATATTAGATTTGATGCAGATGCATATACGCTTAAGCTTTCAGGCATAAGCAAGCCTGAAATATTAAACAGCGTGGAATATGAGATAATAGACAATACTGACTACCAGACAAAATCGAAAGTCATGCTCAGGCTGAAACCGTTTGTGCTTGGAGAGAATGAATATTTGCTTGAGAAAAGCGGAACTCTTACTGTGGGCGAAAAGCTTTTTACGCTCGGGGAAGTCAAGTATGACAGCAGCGCAGGGGTGTCTGCTTATTTCAATGCAGGCAATTACCAGTACTGGGTAAAGCTTGGCAGTACTGTTACAGTTAACGGGCTTTCAGTCACTTTATTAAGGGCATTTTACAAGCAAAGGCAGTACGCTGTGCTGAAGATAGTGCCTACTGCTTAATTTCTTTTTTTCTATTTTTTTATTTTTCTAAATTGCCCTGTAAACAGCAGGATGCCATCTGTGCTTTTTCCCTGCAGATGGGAACACATCAACCACAGGCTCAAGCATTATTGCCTTTGCAGTAAGCCCATTGTCCCTTTCAAGAATGTCATTAAAATCCTTTAACTGCGCTGACAGGTCATTTGCAATGTAGATAAGCTTTGGGCTTTCAAGGCATTCAATAATCTTTTTTACATATTCTTTTTGCTCAGAAGGCTTTTCCTTAAAGCCATGATGGCCTAATATGTTTGAAAGGTAAGCCTTTGTGAATCTTCCCGGAGTCAAGGCATGGATGAAATCTTTCTCAAAACGTATCTCAAGCCTGTTGAGCCTTTTTCGTATCCTTTCTAATCTTCCTTTTTTGCTGAAATACTCGTTTCTCCTGATTCTTGCAGAATCCCTTACGAAAGCATGGTCAGGATGGTACATTGGATTAAAAAACTCTTCAAAATTGCCGTCTCTTATGAGCCCTGCCTTATAGTCTGCAAATGCAGCCTGCTTTGCATCATAGTCAACTGCAGTAACCTCAGCTGCGTACTCAAGCATTGCAAGTGCCTGGTCAAGGGAGCCGCATATTGCGCATATCCTGTCATTTCTTTTAATGTCCATTCCCTGCCTTATAGCAGGAAGTGACTCGTTTGTAAAAGGGAAATCCACTATCCTTGTTGTGCGGATTAAGCGCTTCATGGTATCTTGGGGTTTTAATGTTATTTATAAGGCTTGCTGATAATTTTAGGGGTTAGCCATCAAAAGCTATTTAAAGCAATGCTTTGTCTCAGCATTATGGTATTATTGGAGATGAAGCTGAAGAAGGTTCTTGGCTCTAAGACAGCTGCGCTGGATGAGGCAGTTGCAAACCTTGATTTGTCTTCTGTTCACAGGAAGCATGCTGCAGAGCGGATGAAGGCAAATGATTTAAAGGGAGCAGAGCGGGCGTTCATGCTTGAGGCTTTGCTTATCGCTGAAGCCCACCTTAACATAGGGATATATCATTCTGTTTATGGCTTGCCTGAAAAAGCGCGGGAGCACCTTAATACGGCAAGAAGCGTTTTTATTGAGCAGAAGGACCACGGCATTGCAAAGCAGATAACCCGGTATATGTCCGCTCTTGGGCTGTGATTTAGCTTACCATAATCTATATAAATCCCTGATATTCTTTTTGATGCTATGGACAAGCTTGAAGGCGAGACATGCCCTATGTGCGGCGAGAAGAAATTAACACTCATTGAGGATGAGCAGGATTTGCCTTACTTTGGAAAGACTTTTCTTTTTTCAATGAGCTGTTCTGCTTGCGGCTTTAATAAATCTGATGTTGAGGCTGCTGAAAGAAAAGAGCCTTGCAGGATTACATTTGAGACAAAGACAGTGAAGGACATGAATGTTCGTGTTGTGAAGTCGTCTGAGGCAACTGTTAAGGTTATTCCTTTTAAGATGGAGATGACTCCTGGTCCTGCTTCTATCGGGTTTATATCCAATGTTGAAGGGATTCTTGATAAGTTTGAGAAGATTGTGCAGTCTGAGAAGAATGCTGATGAGGATGATGACAAGGTGAAGACAGCCTGCAAAAATCTTTTGAAGAAGATATGGAAGGCGAAGTGCGGTGATATTCCTGTGAAGATTGTTATTGAGGACCCTTCAGGCAACTCTGCTATTATTTCTGAGAATGCTGTTGTTGAGCCGTTAAAAGCTTCTAAGGGAAAAAAGGCTAAGAAATGAAGATTAAAGGATTTGTTTTATATTGGCTTCCTGTTGTGTTATATGCTTCTGTTATATTTTATTTGTCTTCATTGTCACAGCCATTGCCTGCTGGTGTATCAGGCTATAAATATATGGATTTAATATTGCATGCATTGGAGTATTTTGTATTGTCTGCTTTGTTGTTAAGGGCTTTTCTTTATTCTTCTTTCAAAAGGCCGTATGTGTATGCAATTGTTTTAAGTGCATTGTATGGGATTTTAGATGAAGTGCATCAATTGTTTGTTATTGAAAGAGTTTTCAGTGGTTATGACATGATTGCGGATGCAGTTGGCGCTTGTTTTATATTATTGTTTTTATTGCATGAGAAAAAGACCCTGCAAATTCAATCGCACTGATTCCTTATGCTGCCTGCCATTAAAAACGCGCCGCTGGTTTCATCATAAAATTTAGCAGGAACCGGCATATTAGGGGAATACTTCTTTAGAACTATCACGTTGCTTTTTCCGCTTTCGGTAAGGGCTCTATAACCTTCCTGAGTTCCGCTTTCTGTTTCTAATCCGGCGACAGGGACGCAGCTTAATTCCCATGTGTATGATGCGCAGAATGTGCCGGGTTTCTTTGCACCGAGCAAAGCCGCCGGCAAATCCTCTTTTTCGCCTTTAAAATTTTTCAACGTGTTTACCAATGCAGGGCTGTACTCATGCGTAAGCATGCCGAGCTCTTGTATAAGCTCCTGCTCTGAACATACAGAATCCCCCATCTCCCTGGCGACTGCGGTCCTGATTTGGGAATACTTTTCCAGCTTTTGCTCCCTAAGCCAGCTAAACAACTTGCTGTCTTTAAGGGCTGATGCCCTAACGCTGCCAAGGTGTGATGAAGAACCACACAGCGGCGGTTCCACTATTATTCCCACATAATGGCTGTGCAAATAGCGTTCAAATGGCGTAGAATTAAGCAAGATGTTAACTGCTGTGCCTGTTGATGCCAATCCTGCCCCTACAAATCCTTCTACATCGTTCGGGTGAGCAGCCATTGAAGGAAATCTCAATGTTCTGTAATCATAATCCATATGGGCTGTGCTCTGCTCATTGCCGGCGCCATAAGCACTCAAGATTAAAGAATAAATATGCTGTACAAGAGTTGGGCTGCATATCAATTCATTGCCGGCATCATATATATCTTCCCTTGCCCATATGCCTTTTTCCCTAAACATGCCTACAAACCTTTCTAAGGTCTTCCGGACAGTGTCTATCGGCTTGCTGAATACGTATAAGTTTTGTATTTCATCAATCCTGCAGTATATTGCCATTTTAATTTACTCCCTAAAAGCATTAAATTTGTTACTATTTACCTGAGTTTTCCCTATTTTTTATACACAACACCCAATTTTTCCAAAACTTTTTTCTGCTTAGGCTCAAGCGGCACATAAGTGCTCCACTCATGATCCGAAGTTGAATCTCTTAACGTTACTTTATATCCATATC
>JAHJRD010000047.1 GCA_018830945.1 Nanobdellota archaeon
AATTGCGAAATCAGGCAGCCTGCATTCTTTCAAAAACATTGCCTACAAGAGAATTGCAAGCCATGACAAGCCCTTATCGCCGGAAGAGGTTGTTGAATTTGCCAAGTGCGCAGGAAAAATAAAGTGGGATGAGCTGATTTGTAAAGAGGCGGGCTTGGGTGATATTGATAAAGGCAAGGTTAGATGGTATCTTGAACAAAGAGAAAACGCAAGAAAAGTATCCAAAAAAATAGAACTTTCCATTTATAGGCTGCTGCAGAATATAAAAGCATTGAAAGACAACAAACCAACAAATGCAGGAATCCTGTTTTTTGGGAAGTGCCCCCAAAGATTCTTTCCTAATGCAAGATTAAGGGTTGTCAGGTTTAAGGGAAATGAAGTGGTTAATCCCACATTGGATACTGCAAATTGCGAAGGCACAATTTGGGAAATGATAGATATTGCTGAGGATTTCATAAGAAAAAATATCAGGCTTTTAGGGACAAGAACAGAAAAAAGCTTTAGGCGGGAAGATAAATTTGAATATCCGCTGGAAGCCTTAAAGGAAGCAATAATTAATGCTTTGATACACAGAAACTATTTTGAAACAGGGGATGTAAGGGTATTTATTTTTGATAACAGGCTTGAAGTAATCAACCCCGGGACTTTCCCCAAAGGTGTTTCACCAAAAAACCCAAAGCATAAGCCGGTTAATGAAATTCTTTGCCAGTTAGTTTATGACATTGGCTTTATTGAAAAGTATGGCTCTGGAATCAAAATGATGAAAAGCTTGAGCAAGGAATGGGGCAATGAAGAGCCTTATTATGAGCTGCATCCCATTGAAACAAAGATTATATTTGAATCCCGGATTAAGGAATCAAGCTATATTAAAGAAGGGGTTTTAGGGGTGCTTAATGAGAGGCAAAAAAAGGCAGTAGAATATCTTCAAGCTAATAAAAGAATAACACCTAGGGGGTACAGGGAAATTAATAAAATTTCTAAAGAAACTGCCTGGAAAGATATTAATGGCCTTTTAAGAAAGGGTGTTTTAATCAAAAAGTCTTTAGGGGCGCATACTTATTATATTTTGAAACCGAACGATAAACCGAACGATAAACCGAACGATAAACGGCTTAAAAAAGAGGTAAAACATGAATGAAAAAGAACTGCTGAAATTAATAGAAAAAGCTAGTGGGCCAAAAGGATTATTGAATCTATTGGTAAAAAGAAGGGCAGATATTATGTATTGGTTTAAACATATCGGACATTTATCGGACATTTATCGGACATTTATGGGTGTAGGTTCAGCAAAGACAGGATGCTATTGTTTTGTTGATAGCGTAAATGATACTGTAAAAAGCCTCAATCTAAATGAGAGGCAGGTAAAGGCCGTGGCGCTGGCAAAAAGAAAAGGAGAAATAACCAATAAGCAGTACAGGGAATTATTTGGGATAACTGACAGGACTGCTCTAAGGGATATAAATGCTGCCTGCGAAAAAAGGGTTTTTCAAAGAATTGGCGTGACAGGCAGAGAGACAAAATATGTGTTAACCCGACATAAACCCGACATAAACCCGACATAAAATTCAAAGCAAAATAAAGGAAGGACAAAAATGTCAAACAAAAAAGAGGCAAAAACACAATCAGCATATTATGTCATTCGGCAATCATTCGGCAAAAATGCATATCATAAAAGAGGATAAAAAAGGAGGATAGCATGAAGCGTGTAAATATAGCTATAAAAGAAGAGACGCATGTAAAGGCAAAAATCATTTCTGCCCTTACAAACAAGACGCTAAGCGACTATCTGCAGAGGGCTGTAGAGGACGCTATTGAGAAAGACAAGGAAGTTATCAAAGGGATAAACAGCGATATAACAAACCTGAAGGCATAAAATTGGCGATGAAAATTTGGTTTTATGTAGAATCTATATCATATGACAACTAAAAATATGTTAAAAGAGGGAAGGGAAAAATCATCCTTAATTAGGAAAATATTGCTCATAGCATTCGCCTTGTCAGGCTTCACAGCCCTTGTTTATGAGGTTGTATGGGCAAGGCAGTTGCAGGTGATTTTCGGGTCTACGATTTATGCATTCTCCACATTGCTTGCCGGTTTCATGACAGGCTTTGCGCTCGGTGCTTACCTCTTCGGAAAAATCTCTCACAAATTCAAAAACCCCTGTAATATTTTTGCTTTGCTTGAATTAGGAATAGGAGCATACGCTTTATTGGCAATTTATTTAGTTAAATTAATGCCCAATTTATATCTGTTCATGCTCGGGCTTCCTGGTTTTACAGTGATGCAATTTATGGCTGCATTTGTTTTTGTGCTCATACCAGCAACTTTGTTTGGCGCAACCTGGCCGGTTTTTACAATGCTTTACTCTACAGGCAAAAACCATGGAAAAACAGCAGGCACTATTTATTTTTCAAACTCAACAGGGTGCGCAATAGGCGCAATTGCGGCAGGATTTGTAATAATCCCTTTGCTGGGACTGGCAAAAACACTAATCCTTGCAGCGTTATTGAACATATTAATTGCGATTTTGGTTTTTACATTAAAAAGAAGGGAGAAGTATGGAACTTAAGAAGCTTGCATTGGTTTGCTTTGTAATATCAGGCATTGCTGCTTTGATATATGAGGTAGCGTGGACAAGGCCTCTTCAGATGATAATGGTATCAACTGTTTATACTGCTTCAATACTGTTTGGCGCATTCATGCTTGGGCTTGCATTAGGCGCCTTAATCATGTCAAGGTATTCTGAGAAAATAAAAAATCCTCTCGCGGCATATGGGTTAATGGAAATTGGGATTGGGCTCTATGGCATATTGCTTATTCCCTTGTTCAATATTTTGCCTGATGCTTACAGGGCTGTTTACTCTTTTAGCGGAAATTTCTATCTATTTGAAGCAATACTTGGAATTGCTGTTTTCATTTTGATACTTATACCTACAACCTTAATGGGGGCAACATTCCCACTTATAGCAAAATATATTACAGGCGATTCACTTGGAAAAGGGGTAGGGTTGGCTTACTCAGCCAATAATATCGGGGCAATAATCGGAAGCTTGGCAGCAGGGTTCCTTATGGTTCCTCTGCTCGGAATAAAATCAAGCATAATTGTTGCTGCTATGCTTAATTTATTTGTAGCTTCTGCCATCTTGTTTAATGCAGCTCCAAGTTTGGCAAAGAAAGCTGTGCCCGCAGCTATCCTGCTTTTCTTTGCAATATCTTTTTTTGTGCATTATGATATACAAGAAATGCACTCAAGCGGCTATTATGCAGGGGCTCCAAAAGGGGAAGTTGAGAAAGGAAAGGTTATATTTTATGAAGAAGGCGCTTATGGCACTATTGCAGTAAAAAAGTTTACAGATACCGGAGGCCTTGCTTTGTTTATTAACGGCAAGGGGCAGGGCAGCAATATGGCAAATGACTGGAGAGTAAATATTCTTCTCGCATCTCTTCCTTTAATCTACAATCCGGAAAGCAAAAATGCATTGGTCATAGGGTTAGGGACAGGAACAACGTCCGGTCTTCTTGCAGAATCTGTTGATGTGACAACAGTTGAAATAGAGCCAGCAATACTTGATGCAGCAGACCACTTTTCAAAGATGAACCATGGTGTGCTGGAAAACAAGAGAAACAAGATAGTTATTTCAGACGGAAGAAATTATTTGTTGAAATCAAAAGAAAAGTATGATATAATTATTCCTGAGCCGTCAGACCCGTGGCAGTCATTTTCAGCAGCCTTATTTTCAAAAGAGTTTCTTGAACTTTCCGCAGAACACCTTAACGATAATGGGCTTTATCTGCAGTGGGTGCCTTTATATGAAATAAGCAGGGAAGATTTCAGGAGCTTTTACAAGACATTCAATTCAGTGTTTCCTTATACAGCAGGGTTTGTTAACATAAGGGAAGATGAGCTTATATCTATAAAAAGTAAGCCCTCTGAGTTGATACTCATTGGCTCAAAATCGCAGATTGAAACAAATGAAACTAATCTTGCAAAATCACTGGCAAAATTCCCTGAAAGCAATAGAAAGGACTTGTATGATGCAGGAATCGGCGCTATTGACAACATAATGTTCCTGAATGTATTTTATGCGAATCAAATAAAAGGGTATGCCTATAATGCAGCCCAAATTACCGATGATAATGTTAAACTTGAGTTTTCCACTTCAAGGCTTGCAATGTCAAAAGAGCAATCAAACATACTATCTGATATAGAAACTTTTAAGGAAGATATTAATGCAAAAAGAGAATAAGAAAAAGCTTAAAAGAAGTAAGGGGCAGATTACATTAGCTGTTGCAATATCCTCTTTAGTCATTTTTGCACTTGGCTCTCTGCTTGTTTTGGAAGATACAAACAAGCTGACAGGATACTCTCCTGCTATAGATTCTCTTGAGGATTATTCAAGCAACGGAAAATCTGCCGCAGCCAGGAAGACAGCATATTCTGACAGGGAATTCTTCAAGAAATCCTTTACAGATGAAGGCTTGGCTGTTGGCTATGACTCTCCGGTTCAGGGCGAGGCTGAGATAGGTAGACCTATCAAATGGGTGCAGAAAGTGCATATAGCGGATGCCGCATGGCGAAAGATGGAAAACGGTACTGTGGTGCTTGATATGCCGCCGGATGCATCAGATGTGGAAGTGTTCATAGGGCAGGAAAAAGTTTCCAGCTCCAATAAGGTAGTCATTCCTGTTATAGAAGAAGGGAAAGAAATAGAACTCCTGCTTACATATGAAACAACGCCGCTTTCTTTTGAAATGAATGGAGAGCAGTTTATTGACATGGCAGGCATTATTCCAGAAGAAGCCTTTAACATTATAATCATAGGAGAAGAGGATTTGTTATTGCTTGATGATAATACCAAACGCGAAAGGCTGAGAGGAGTTAATTGGACTTCTAAAAAATCAAAAATTCTGAAAAGCTCGAATCAAGATTACAAGAATGTTTCTTTTGAAATGCCTTTAGAGCAGGGCAACAAGCTGCTTAAGGTAGAAGGTGAATCAGAAAAGCAGGTAATTTCCGGATATAATGGCAGTAAGATAAGCGGCGTATCCTTAACCATGAAGGAAACCCGTTTTATGTCAATGCCGGAAGATTACGAAAAGATACAGGGAAAGGCAGTCGTTGGAAAGAATGTTGGATGGCAGTTGACTGCAAAAGGTGTGTCAATAACTTATACCACCCCTGCGCCGGTAAAGGAAGAAGAGCTTATTGTTGAAAAGCCTGATTTGTCAGATTACAGGAAGAAGATAAACATAAGCTCTTCAGTGCACTACCAAAACATAGAAGCAGAGGCAGAGTTTCCTGAAGCTATTGCAGGCTGGGCAAATCTTGAGTGGATTGACAGGGAAACCGGAAGCACAATTGATATTACAAAAGATCCGCGCTTTAATGTGCAGAAAATTGACAGTGACGGCAACGGCAAGAATGATAAATTCAGGTTTAATGTCCCAAGCCTTTCAAGCCAGATATTCTTTGTTAATGGCGTGCCTTGCGCAAGCTATCTTGAAAGCACGCTTTTCCAAAATATAGGGCAAAAATTAGGTTTCCAGTATATGGAACATAACTGGCCCATGGAAAAAAATTGCACTGATTTAGGGGCGGATCCAGGGGTATATTGTTATATTGCGAATCTGTCATTTAAGGTAAGATATTCTACTTCTTCCACACAGTATATTACCACTGACGGCGCTTATTGGGTTATTTCAAACAAATCTGGGCTTGCGGCTGATGAAACAAACCTTGCTCGTGATGTTGTCGGCACACTCCTTGGAACGCATTTTTATTTTATTGCCCTAACCACAGTTACGGATGCTACAGGAGTAAACGGTCCTGCATGGGTTTGCAATAATTATACAGGCGGCTTTGCTGCACCTCCTGCCGGAGGCAGCGGCACAGTGACTCAAACCTGTTCTCTTTCACTGGGTGATGGCTTTACTGACAGATATTGGACACTTGCAAGCAACACAGGAGAAAAGGCTTTGACGACTGATGCTTTTAACCAGAACTATACATGGTGCTGGGTGGATGTTAGGCCTTACTTGATAAATGTGTCTACTTCAACCCCAAGCAAGGGCTGGGGTTCGACTTTTAATTTCAGCGTGTTGACTAAAGATCCAAACAGTGACCAGGTTAACATAACCCTAAGAATCAATAAAACAGTAGGCTGGTCAAATACGATTTATGGCAATACTGCCACATGTGAACACTGTTCCTCTTATACACAGAAATCAATAACATACAAGGGATTTGCCTGCGGAGATATATATCCTGCCAACTATTACATGTTCAATGCAACTGACAATTCAACAGCAAACCTCGGCCCTTGGGGAAAGACATGGGGTCCTGACTCTTCATACTCATTTGCAATAGGCATGGACAATGTTACCTTTGTATACAAGGAAGGCAACATGAGCGCAATAGACAGGGGAAGCGGCTCTCTTGCGCTTATGCTTTACGGCAATGACACAATAAACAACTCTGCTGTCTTAAGCAACCTGTCTGTGTCTCTGAGGGTGACAAAAGACAGCTCTACTTTCTCAGGCTGGGGTGATGCAAACACCTCGCATCCAGGCGGCAACATAAGCTTTTCATTTGACCCTGACTGCACTGTTGGAATGGGCCTGCAAAAATGGAAGTTTACAACATCAGGAATAGGAGATGAATACGGCGGCAAGCAATGCTATTATGCAGAAGAAAGCGATGAATACTACGCCAACATTACTGACTACTTTGCCATTACTCAAACATATCCCACTAATGACACAAGGATAAATACCGATAATGCAAGGACAATAGGCCTCTCGGGAAATATCAAAGACAGCTGTTATGGCACGTCAGGATATGTATCCGGGGCAAACATGAGCTTTGTAATAGGCTACCCTGACGGCGCCTCTTATGTCTGCAACCAGTCCTCAAATGACGCCAGCTATGGGATATGGGTGGAATCAGGCGGAGTTTATAACTGCACTTGGAACTCAACAAAAGGCGGTTTGGGGTGGTACAATGTGTCTTTCTCCGGCTTAAAGCAATACTACCCATACAATACAACAGAAACAGCCTGGTTCAAGACAACAGGCTCGCCTTCGTTGTCAAATCCGCAGATAAGCCCTGCTAATGCGCCATGGGGCGCGCCGCACACATTCTCAGTAACCCCTGCCGCGGGAGACGAAAGCACACAAGTATGGGTAAGGGCTTACATAAGCCAGTCTGCGATTTTTGCATCAGGAGTAAGAGAAATCGGCACGCAGCAAACCTGCACAGGCGATGGGTGCGCTGCAATGAGCTGGAACTATAATTTCTCAGGATGCGACGACAAAGCCCAGTGGTATTACAAGTTCAACATGACAAGCAGCGTCTCAACAACCGCTGACACAGGCGGGCTTTTCCTTTCAACCACATTAACCAAAGACCCTGTTGCAGTGGAATTCCAGTCAGGAGAGGGGCTGACTGTAACCCCGGCCACGCCGGCAGAATTAGTAGTAAGATTAAAAGACACTGCAAGAAACAATTACAATATTACACCTGTAAGCTGGGTTGGGTTTGAAATCACGCAAAGCGGCCAAGCCTCTGCATTTTATTATGTCGGGAAAAACCAGACAAACCTCAGCACTGCAAATGCCACATTTACTTGGGAATCGCCTGAATCCTGCGACTGGACCTCAGGCCCCCAATACTGGCGCGGCTTCATTAACACTTCTTTAGACACCTGCTACGGCCTTGCCTATAACTACTCTGCAAATGCCTCACTTGACCTGCAGATGGACCTGCAGTGCTATGCGGACCTGCAGATACTGAGCACAACAAACCCTTCATGGGCTTTCCAGAACAATACATTTGTGATTAATGCGACAATCAAGGCAGTTGTAGACCAGTCATCCAACACAAATGTAACAATCGAAGTTCCTGCCGGATGGCTTGTATCTCCGAGTAAAACAATTGCTTTGGGAAATATTTCAGGCAACTCACAATCCGTGGCTGGATGGACAGTCACGCCAACGAACTCAGGGCAAAATATTGTACTGAACATAAGCGCCAATAACACAGAAGGGCTTAATGACTCCACAACCGCCTCTATATCAGTATATAAATGGAAAACAGGCTCTGCTCCTGCAAAAGCTGATTTATACGATTATTCAGGAAACTTAGGATGTTCAGATAACATATGCAATGTTTTAACAAAAGTTTCAAATTTAAACGTGACTTTAGGAGGCTCGCTTGAAGATGGAAATGCAGAAGCGCAGATAACATACGGGCAAACCCCTAATGAATACGTTGCCGCCTTTTTTGCGTGCGAAGCAGGGGATTATTATTATTCCAATCTGTCAATATATGCAGAAGGAAACGGCAGCTTATCTTCAATAAAGGTTTATGCATTTAACGGCACTAATTACAACAACATTTACAAAAATTTAGTCACTGACAATGCGCAAAAGCTGGATGTGAAAATCTTAAGCGGGCAGATGGCGCCTGACGAAGGCTATTGCAAGTTTAAAATAGAGACAACTGGCGAAGCAGGGCTTCTTGTTGATTATCTTAATCTGCAGGCATATTATCTGCCATTGGTAAAGATAAGGGATATTAATGCGAGCATGGCAGGCATTTCAACAATCGGAATAGAGCCGGAAGACAGGTATTTCAATGCTTCGGTAATCATTGAAAACCCATTACCTTCACAATACACAGTAAATGTTGCATTAAATATAACCAATTCAAGCGGATATGTTGTGAATTCCTCCAAGTTTACAGGGCTTACTTTAGCTGCAAGCAGCCAGCTGCAGGTTAATATTACATCAATTGACACAAACGGCTGGGCAATTGGCGATTATTACTTAAAAGCGTATGTTTCAGACGGAGTTACAGCATCCAAGACAGAAACCTTTGCATTCAGGACAATAAACATAACCTCTCTTGCGCCAAATTACATGTGCAATGGAACTACTGAATACATAAATGTGACAATAAGCCACCCCTTCAATGAAAAAGTAAGCTATAATCTCAGCCTTTCCATGCCAAGCGGCTGGAGCAGCGTCCCTTCCTCTATTATTATAAACAGGACATATGCAGGGAATTACACTTACAAATTCAATCTCACATCCTCGCAAAACAATGAAAATGCAACAATTAACGCAAGCCTGGCTTACACTCATTTTGCAGGCTTAAGAAGCAAAAACGCGTCTGAAGCTATAGAATCAGGAAGCGCGGTTCCAATATTGGAAATAGTAAGGGAAGCTCCAATGGTTGTCGGCCCTGACAAAGTATTCAGCCTTGCATTGTCAGTGCATAACAAGGGCTGCGCAGCCACAGCGGGAACAACAACTGTCCAAGAAGCGGTTTCTTCGGGATGGGTTCCTGCAAACCCGAGCTTAAGGGGGGACATAACACTTGAATCATCTTCAACTGATTTAATAAACAATCTGCTGACATGGAGCCTGGGAAGCATTGGCGTAAACAAGTATGCTGTGCTGACATACCAGCTAAAATCCCCGCTATCCTATCCTTCAACAGCCACATTGGAATATGATACAGCGTGGGGTTCAAGAAGCTTGTCAGAGCCAAAGCAATTCCTGCTGCAAACATATAATTACTCAAGCGAAAGCCATCTTGTGTTTGACTTGACAGTGGAGCAGCAAACTGCGAACTACCCATGGCTGGAGCCAAGAAGCAGCCAGCTTGGAAAGCTTTACAATTACAGCCTTAAAGTTACCAATGTGGGTGACATAGCTGCATCAGGATGGAATGTTACTCTGCTCGTTCCGCCAACATGCGACTTTATTACTGCAATGCAGAACGGCGCATGGGCGGCTGCAACAAGAAAAATAGAATGGAACCTTTCTGCTTCAGGCGTTTATGCCAGCGCTTACCTTAATTTCACACTGAATTGCACAGCCGTTGGCAAGCAGGTTCTTTTGGCCGAGGGCATACGAAACACGAGCCAGACAACCGCTTATGTCAATAATACAGGAATAGGATGCACAGGCTCAAGCTGCTCAACTCTCCAATCCTATACCTTGAGCAAGCCCGCTTCCCCCACATACGAATCATTAAGGGATATTGCCTTCTATGTTTATTATAATTGGAGTGCCACGGGCATGACAATCGGCGAAGGGCTTGTAAATTTCACTGATGATAATGGCCTGGCAATGCCCGCATGGCAGGATTACCGCTTTAATCCCAGCGGGGGAAATATATGGATTAACTATACTTTGGAAGAAAATGAAAAATCCGCGTTTATCCAGCAGGAGCATAATTTTGGCGTAAGGAGCTATACAGACGGCTCTGCAGGCAAATCAGGGAATGTTACATTAAGCCAAATTGCATATACCTGGGAGCACGGCAGGCTGTTCAGTGAGCCGCAGAACCTTTTCATCAAGGTCAAGGTGTATGATTATATCCCATTGAACACCAACTTCACGCTATTGATAAGCAACAACGCCAGCGTAAGGACAGGCGGCTGGGGCGAGAGCTACAACTTCACTGCCTTAACCATGGACAGGTTTGGCAGGAATGTAACTGTGATTGCCTGGCACAGGAAAGGCACTGCCGCTTACAGCCAGATAGGCAACTGGACATGCGCGAACTGCGGCAGCTGGGCCCAGGCGAACTTCAGCTATGTGTACAATGCGGGCGATCTTGGCACATGGAAAACCAAGATAA
>JAHJRD010000048.1 GCA_018830945.1 Nanobdellota archaeon
ACAAGGCTCTTTAGGGGGAATGGGCATTAATTTTTGTTTTTGCTCTTTATAAATGGATTTGGTTCAATTTTGAGGAATTATCGAAGAGAAACAGGGGAATATGTCAAACATGAGTTATAAGTGATAAAAGTGTCCGCAATATGAGCAGGCAGGATGCTGACAAGCTTGCTAAAGCAGGGATTTCAACTAAAGCATTTGGCGAAGACCCTGTGTCTGATTTATTCGGTTGGGACAAGAATTATGGCCAGCTTTTGAGCGATTATGGGATAAAAGTGGTTCCTTTGTATCTTCTTGATGCAGGGCATGTTAAGAAGCAGAAACAAGCAGTTTGCCGCGGCCTTTGGGTCATCAGCCTCAACTACCATTCCGCCATTCTCGGCGACGGCAGCCTCTTCTACAGCCTCGGCCGTGTCTTCGGGGTACGCGAGCAGCCCGAGGCTGCGAGCCAAGGCGTGCGGAGCACGCCGCAGCGCGCGGAAATTTCCACAGGAAATGCAGGCTTAGTAACGCCTAGTCTCGAGCAGGTGCTGGCTGTTGCAGGCGAGTTTACAGTAGGCCCAAATATGGAAGCGCTGCAGGAAAAGCTTGCAAGCCTATATCGCAAAGCAAAGTAAATACAAAAGTTTTTATTGTGTGGAAATTATCGCAATATATTCGAAAATGCCAAACATTTTCGGATATCCGAAAGCAGCGGCTTTCGAATAATTTCTGCACTTAAAAAGCGAAGCTTTTTATTCTTTCTCTTTTTCTTTATCTTTTGTCCGAGCGCAGCGCAAGCATGCGCCAGGGCTACACGCTTGCCAATCTTAGCGCATTGGTTATTTAGCGTTAGGGTGCAATACAGGCGCAACACTGAGTATCCTGCAAAGGCAAAATCGTGAAGCGCCAGTGATTATTATCGGTTGGTAAGCTACACAGCCGCGGCCTCTGGGTCAACAACCTCAACAACAATTCAGCTGTTAATGGCAACAACAACCTCAACTACAACAACGGCCGCGTCTTCGGAATAGCCCTTCTGCGTTCGGACAATACACTTCAAATGAAAACATACAAACATCTATTTGAGCAGCTCTGCTCAATTGAAAACCTTGAATTGGCTTTCAGGAAAGCAAGAAAGCACAAAACCCTTAAGCTTTATGTTGTGCAATTTGAGAAGAATCTCACGGAAAATCTGCAATTCCTTCATCATGAGCTTATCTCAGATACATACACTCCTTTGCCATTGAATGAATTTATCTTAAGAGACCCAAAAACAAGGAAAATCTCAGTAAGCGATTTCAGGGATAGGGTTGTGCATCATGCAGTCTGCAATATTATTGAGCCTATATTTGAAAACTATTTCATTTATGACAGCTACGCAAACAGAAAAGGGAAAGGAAATCTGAAAGCTATACAGCGCTTTGACTATTTCAAGCGGAAAGTGTCCTGCAACGGCAGAAAAATAAGAAATTCGCAGGATGACAATTATGTTAAAGGCTATGCTCTTAAGGCGGATATAAAGCGCTATTTCGACAATGTTTCGCATGAAACGCTAATGAACATTATCAGCAGAAAAATCGCTGATAAAGCTGTGCTTAAATTGATATGGAAAATACTCCGCAATCATAACATAAAATCGAAAAGCAGAGGCATGCCGTTAGGCAATCTCACAAGCCAGTTTTTTGCAAATGTTTATCTTAACGAGCTTGACCAATTCATAAAACATAGGATAAAAGCAAAATACTATCTCCGTTATGTTGATGATTTTGTAATACTTCATAAGTCAAGATTGCAATTAAGAAAATGGAAGCGGCAGATTGAAGAGTTTCTCAAGTATAAGCTTTTGCTTGAGCTTCATCCGCAAAAATCAAAAATCCTGCCGCTTGGCAGAGGCATTGACTTGCTCGGCTTCAAATGCTTTTTTCACTTCCGCATTTTGCGCAGAAAAAACATAAGAAAGATGCAGAAAAAGATTGAAACATTTAACCTATTATGCCAAGAAAATAGAACCAATACAATACATCTGATGGATTCTTTGCAAGGCTGGAATGCGTATGCAATGCACGCAAATTCATACAAATTAAGAAGAATTATAACAAATAAAGCGATAGAAACAATCAAGCATTAAAACTCTTGCTTATCTTCAAAACTGCTTTTTACGCGTCTTCAAGAACAACTTTCATATTAACAATCTCAAAATCCTCTTTAGGCACTATCTTAACGTAATTCGCGCCGTCATCAGCCATTGCTGAAATGTCTTTTGAATACTCTGAAGCAGACGTGTCAAAGCTGAATTCAGAGTCCTGCACAGAAACAGCAGCTTTTTTCCTTCCGGATTCCCTCATCTTGAACTTCAAATAAAGCTTCTTGTCTCCTGACCTAATTAAAGCATAATTCTCGCTGCTAACATCAAATGTGTATGATGGGTATGTTGCCTTTCCTGTCTCTACACGCACACTTACCTGGTCCAGGTTGTAATCTCCCTTGTCAATGCTGAATGAAAGCAAATTCCTGCCGTCAGCGCTTAACGAGCTCTTGTCCAAAGGCAGTTTTATCTCATCATGGAAGTCGCAGAACACAGTGTCTCTTGACACAAGCCTGTTATTCAGCTTTATTGACAAGCTTCCCCTCGGCTCCAAAGCATTGCAGTTTACTGAATATCCTAAATCAGCTTTCTTAACAGCGCCTGCCTCTGTATCAACAAAGAACACTCTTGACGCTTCTGTCTTTTTTACAGACTCAACCTTTACAAGCTTTATGTCCTGCAGCAAGTAATAGTTTGACCTGTAGAATTCTGAAGCAGAAGGTAAATTTACTGAAAATGCCAAGGTATTGCTTGCCTTGAGGTATTCCTTTGGCAGCTCTATCGGCAGCTGGTCAGATGTTAAAACACCCTGATAAACAATATTTCCGTTAAGCTTTATTGTAAGCTGGCCCCTGCTTTCACTGACAGCCATGAATAGCTTTGCCTGCTTTAGCTTGCTTGCATCATCTATTGAAAACATTATGTTCTTGTAGCTGTCTTTAAGAAGATTCCTTGATACAGCAAGCGACTTTACAAGGTTCTGCTGTATTGTGTCATCCTTCAAATAAAGGTGCACAGGCTCCATCTTGATATTTTGCACATTCTTTGAGTATGCAAAAACAGGCCCTGGTGATTCTGAAAGAAGGACTTTCGCGCCTTCCTCAACTTCAACTTCTCCTGCTGTTGAAGAGCTGCTTGTGCCTGTTTCAAGCAAGGCATCCCTGTCGCCTGGCGGCAGAAGAATTACATAAAGTATGAGAAAAAGGGCTAGCAAAATAACAAATGTTGAGATGTCTACTGCTGAACTGCCTTTTTTATGTAGCTTCATAGCCTAGAGAATACCTTTATTAATATTTAAAGCTTTTCTATATAAGGGCTTTGCCCTTATCAACCCAAATGGGCTAAAGCCCATAGGTTTTTAAGCCATTTGCAATGCTCACACTATTAGCAAGCCGCCTTTGGCGGTATGCTGGGACAAAAAAACATGAAAATCATATTTAAGGACTGGAAATCAGGGGAGCTCAAGGCGCAGGCTGAGAACAAGGATGACCTTTGGGTTTTAAGCCAGATTATAGAGCCGGGAGATTTGGTTAAAGGGAAAAGCACAAGAAAGGTAAAGCTGGGCGGCTCTGAGCAGAAAGTGTCTGTTGTCAAAAAAACAGTGAATCTTGCTGTTGAAGTTGAGAAGACAGAGTATAATGCTGACACATTAAGGGTGGCAGGCATTGTAAGGCAAGGGCCTGACGATGTGCCTTCTGGCTCGTACCATACAATAGAGGTTGAGGAAAACACAATAATAAAGATTACAAAGCCAAAGTGGCTCAAGTATCAGATAGACAGGGTTGTTGAATCAACAAAAGAAAAAGCAGCTGTGCTAATTTGCATAATTGACAGGGGCGAGGCAGGATTTGCATTATTGAAACCATATGGGTATGAATGGCTTTCTGAGTTTGAAGGTGATGTGTGCAAAAAGGATTTTGATGAGAAAAAAGAGCCAAAGTTCTATGAAGAGGCAGCAGCGATGCTTGCTGATTATGTTAAGCGGTATAACGCTGAAAGGGTTGTTATTGCTTCGCCTGCATTCTGGAAGGATGAGTTCATGAAAGTCTTGAAAAAGAAAAATCCCGAGATTGTAAAAAAAGCAGTTTTGGCAACATGCAATACAACAGGCAAGGAAGGCGTGAATGAGGTTCTTAAAAGGCCTGAGATAAAAACAGCTTTATTAGAGCAGAGAAGCGCAACAGAGATACAGTTTGTTGAGAATTTGATGAAGGAGATTGGGAAAGATAATGCTGCTTATGGATTAAAGGATGTGAAAGATGCTGCTGAGGCAGGCGCTGTTTCTGTTTTATTGGTTACTGGCAAATTCATTGAGAAGGCAAAAGCAGACGGAAAGTTTGCTGCGATTGACTCAATAATGAGGGGTGTGGATAATGCAAAAGGCGAGGTTGTTATTGTTTCTTCATCACACGAAGGCGGGAAAGAGCTTGATGGGCTTGGCGGGATTGGCGCTTTGCTGAGGTATAGGGTGAAGTATTAAAAAAAAGGCCCCGACATTATTTAACAAGCCAATGCAGGGCTCGGCTTTTTTATGTTTGGCACGCAAAGCACCTGCGGCGCAATATCTTTGTTCTTGCTCTTCAGGACAATTTTTATCATAAGCAGATTGTGCTTGGACTCTATCTCAACCCTGCAGGAAACAAGCTCTGCAAGTACTTCTTCTGCGGAAACTCCTGCCTTAACAGCCGCCTTAAGCATTTTTGAGGCGTTCATTCCACTTTGGGTCTGATACCCCGCAGCTTGCTGCGGCCGCCCATTTCACCTCCACTTGCCACTTGACAAAGATGCGCGCATGATTTAAATACCTTTACTGCTCTATTGCCCATATGCAAATTGTTGCTACAGCAAAAATCAAGATTACTGCAACTCCAGAGATAGCCGCTGCTGTCAAG
>JAHJRD010000049.1 GCA_018830945.1 Nanobdellota archaeon
ATCAAGCCTGCCTATACCTCCCAAATCTGCCATAGATGTGGTAAATTGGGTTCTCGTTCCAAAGGCTGTTTTTCCTGCCATTGTGGTTTGTCCTCATTCAGCGCTGACTTGAATGCTGCGAGAAATCTCGCTCATCCCATGCTGGTTGAGCGACAGGCTGCTGTAAACCAGCCAAACGCCTCAGATGGTAAAGCTGAAGCGCCGCAAGGTGAACTGAAGCAGAGTCTAGAGGCAAATAACTGCAAAGGCGTAATGCCCCACAGCTTGCTGTGAATGGGATAGACTTTGCCATGTTATAGTTTACTGCAATTCCTCCATTAGCTCGATATATTCTTTAAATCCCTTTATTACGATTCCTGCAATGGCATCCTGAACCGCTTGTTTCTCATATTCTTTTTTTATATCCCCTAATTCCAGCATTAAAGGCACTACGGGCTTTGGCAGCTCCCCGGAAAGTTTTGTTGTTTGCTTATCAATTTCCTTTGCATCAAGAGTGCAGTCCGTAAAGAATACATCAATATCATTTGCTTTTGCCATGCTTCTTATGCTGCTTCCAAATAAGATTATAATTCTCACTTTTATATCTTTCAGCCTGTCTATAACCGGCTGCAGCTCCGCCCCTGCCTCTTCTTTTTCTTTCTCCAGCAGGTAAGCTGCCAGCGACCTTGATTTTTCACTAAACAGGAATGAGGCAAATTTTTGGTTTCCTATTGTTTTAACCTTAATCAAGCCCTGCTTTTCCATTTCTTTAAGGTTTCTTGAGATGACCTGCGCAGCTATCCCTGTCTTCCTTTCCAATCCCCTTACATGCAGCTCGTCCCGCGGGCGCTTTAGTAGGTAAAGCAATGTTGTTTCATAAGTTTTCATTGTAACCTTTTTTATGACACTTGTAACAAAAAGTGTGACATCAGTATATATACTTTTCGGTTCAGCTTTTCAACCTCTGGAAAGAGCATTTCCCATATCCGGCTCATTCTTAAAGCAAGCCATTCATTGTCGCGCATAAAGAGAAGAGAGATTGCTGGTATAAAAAGATAATGGAAAAAATATATATCTATCAGGCGAACAGCCCTTTTATCCAGTTCCATGCTTTTCTGAAAATTCCTTTTTCTTCTCCAAATTCTTCCCCTGAAACCTGCTGCGGCTGGGTTTTTCCAAGTTCCACTCCAAAGCTCATCTGCCCTGACGGCATTGTGCACAGTTTTAATTCAGCATCGCACGCATAATTCTCAGGGCATTCTTCATCATTCTCGCAAGACACTCCTCTTATGTCTCTGCATCTTCCTGCATCGCAATATAACCCTGCAACGCACAGCTCTTCCTCAGAGCATGATATTCTTCCAATTCTCTTGCACTCGGGCTCGTCCATGCTTAAGTCGCAGTACCTTCCTGTTGGGCAATCCTCAATTGAATCGCATCCGGCTGCAGCCTTCTGCCCTTCTTCTGCCTGCCTTCTTTCTCTTGCAGGGGCCATTGCAGCAGAAAGCTTTTCCTGCGTAAGCCCGCCAGGGGCTATAACCATTGTACTACCAAGCCAGCATGTGCCGTCAGTGGCGCATGAAAGCATTTCAGCCTCCCCAAGCGCTGGATTCAGGTTTACATTGAAATTAAACCCTAATTGGCTTATTGTCTTTCCAGGAGTCCATGTAAGCTCTTCATTTTCATACATTATCCAAGCATTATTGTTGGGGTTAGTGACTTTCACAGAGCCCTGCATCATGCCCCTCTCAAGGGAAGGGGTTATTGTCACAGTATTATAGCTTGGCAAAAGTGCCACTTCAAGCGCAGAATACGCAGAGAAGATTTTCATTTCATGCGTGCTTGGCTTTAGCAGCAGGGAATCAGGCGGTGTGGCAGAACCTGAATTAATTATTAAATCATATGCTGCTTCTGCGCTTTCCGGGAATACATAAATTTCATGGCTGCTTTCAGCAAGCTTGCTTCTCGCCCTAAATACAGATATTCTATGGAAGGGTGCTTCTGGCCCTTCGCTTGCAAGAGTTGCCATGAAAGGCATGCCTTCTGACATCCGCCCGGAGTCTATGTTTAGCATTACATTGTCTATCCCCATTATTTTTACAAGCCCTATGCTGCCATCGTCTGGCTTGTAATTGTCTATAAAGTTAACAACCTGTATTTCCTTATTTGATTTAACCTTTATATCATCAATCATACTTGTATCTGTCTGCGCTTTTGCCTGCAATTGATAGGCATAGTCGGTCCTCATACTGGGCGCTGTGTAAACTTCTATCTCTTTTAAATCACGAAGCGGAATGGCAACAAGATCATCAGGGACTTCGTCTCCAAGACTTTCTCCTGCCTCTTTAATATTCTTTGGTCCAACGTATACACTGCTTAGCCTGCTGCTGCTAAAACCACCTACATCTTCACTTACAAACCCGGAGCCTGTAATTGTCAGGTATGCTTCAGCATCCCCTTCCTTGTACAGCTGCCCTGACATTGCGCAGCTGAGCGCTCTTCCGCTTGCATCTTTTTCCTCACAGCCAAAAAATACTCCGGCGTTGCCGATTTCTAACACATAAATGCCGTCTTTTGACAGCTTGAACATCGGCTTTATCTTTTGCTGCGCGTCTTTCATAAACTGCAGTGTTATTGACTTGCCCCTGATTAAAACCGGGTTTAAAACATGCTGCCTTTCTTGCATCTCAAGCGGCATAAGCGCTCCGTCAGTAATCTCTATTTTATTAGTTGCAGTATTTGCCGTGACAGTGCCGTATAATTCTGCAAATGGAACAAAGCCTCCGCCAGTAATGTAATAATCGAGCATTACTGTTCCGATTTCCATGCATTGGGCAAGAAGCTCCCTGCCTTCGTTTTCGCTTGCCGTGAAAGAATCGCTGAGCCCCGTCATTATTGCATTAAGCTTTTCAGGGTTGTATTTTGTTGTGTATTCCCCGCTGCACACAACATTGCCCTGCGCATCAGGGGCGCTTTCAGCAGCAAGAACAGCAATTGATAGCATTAACATCGCGGCTATAAGACAGATGATTGTTTTTCTCATGGTTTCACCTTTAGTATAGTATAGTATATCCCCTATTTATAGGTTGCTGTTTATCTTTAAGTTAATATTATGGAAACATTATTCAGCTTTTCAACCTCTGGAAAGAGCATTTCCCAGATTTGATTCATACGAAGAGTAAGCCATACATTGTCTCGCATAAAGAAAAGATAGAATGCTGGTATAAAAAGATAATGGAAAAAAGAAAAGAAGTGGCTTATGCCGCCGCGCCATCTTGCTTACCGCGTAGCCTGCAAGTTCTATTCCTAATGCATTACTTAGCAAGCCTAATGTCTCCGCCAGACCGCTGCGGGTCGAAGTTGTTTGTTATTCGCACCCTGTCATCGATATGTATACTCTCTATTTTCCACATGCTTCCTTCGTTTACTACAACCTTTGCGCTAAGGGTACAAAACATATCCACAGGAATCTTTTTTTCCGCGGACTCCCTGATGGCTTTTGCTTCGAGGATGCCGTATCCACTGAAAGGCACTCTTTCGCCGTTATCGCGCCTTACAATGCCCTGATAATGTGCTCCCCTGCTGCCATTCTCTCTGGTAAAGAGCCGTATGCTTACATCTTCACATATTCCCTCTAAAGCAAGGCACTCCTCAAAGCAGTATCTTTGCCTGCCGTAGGGAAGATAATCTCTATCCAAGGGGCTAACAGAGCAGCCCCATTTAATGGGATCCTCATAAAAGTTGTATACCCCTCCTTCTTCAAGCACCTGCCTGCCATCACTTACTTCTTTGTAGCCTGAGCGCATTAATCCTCGCTCTCGGATGCATTGCTGTACGCTTATCAAATGGTCGCCCATAATATCCTCCGCTGTAAACTTAGCTGTTTCGATTTCCTTTAAATCAGCAGCCCTTTCCATCTGCGTTATTGCCTTTTCTATCTTTGCTGTTTCCTGCTCGTCGTCTATTTCTATGGTTTCCGCCAGATTTTGTTTTTTCATTTTCTTTCCTCCTGTATTTTTAGCGCAATAACTCAGGCTTCAAGTCCATTTCGAAATCAAAATCTCTCAGAACCGGATATCTTGTATATACATCAAACATCCTACTTATCTGTAAGCTGAATAAGTAGCCTGAGTTGATTGGCTCTTTTAATGCATCCTTCAAGCGGGATGCAACTAGTGGGTCTTCATATGCGCCGCATGTATTGATTATCCTTACTTTTTCAGCGTTCTTAAATAGCCTGGCAGCTTTCTCGGGCTGTCCTATTTCTTCTGCTGCCTTTGCTGCGGCATGGAAGTAGGTTTTTGTAAGTGCGAGAGTCCTATTCCAGTTAGGATAAAACCCCCTTTGTGTACATATCTGGGCCCTATAAATCATCTCACGTGCCGCATGCGTGTAGAATTTCATCTCATCTTCGCGCTTGCCAAGATAATTTGCAAGTTCGGCGCATGCTATAATATGGCTTTGTTCATTACAGTAACCTTCAGTAGAGCAGCCATGATTCCAATACAAGTTTATGGCTTTTTCCACAATGCCCTCAGGCACTGGCGCTCCGTTCTTAATTAATTCATGAATTCTCTCAGCTATTCCTGCTTTGGTGCGGTCTTCACACCACTCAATATTTGCCTCGTGTATAGCTGCCGTTATATCGCGCTCTATGCCTTCTGCCCTCTTCTGCCTTCTTCCGGCTGTGCAGCACCTTATCCGTTCCATCAGTGTCATTTTTGTTTTCATTTTCTCCCCTCCCCTGCATGCTCGTACAGCACAGGATTTCCGTCCTTGTCGCACTCCAATGTGTATCTCCCCCATGGAATCACACTGTTGCTCTGCTGCCCAACAAGTCTCAGCATAGGCTTTTCCCTGTTCAAGTCATCGCACTTGTCTTCAAGGGTTATTGTGCGCTTCTTTTCTGTACTCGGGCTATCGCATGCCTTTGTAATGCCATAGCAGGCGCCTCCAAGCAGAGCTGCGCCAACGGCAAGCCTAGCCAATGAATAGGCAATTCCGCGCAATAGTCCGCGTCTTCCAACTTTCTTATTCCATCTCTCATTTTCTTCGTCTGTCCTTTTCGTGTAATACTCAGGCGGATTTTCTATGATATAGCGGTATCCGTCGGTTCCCTCAACTCTTATGGCTGTTTTGTCAAAATAGCAAAAGCGGTCTCTGAACGGCTCGCCCGCGCGCCTCTTTATGTAGCCCTTGACTATCTTTGGCTCTATTTCCGGCCACCTTTCATGCCTTTCGACAGTTCCAATATGATTTTTAAACTCCACTGTGGTGAGCCTAAATACCCTCATCTTCCTTTCCAAGTTTTTGTCTTTCATTTTGTTTACCCCCTCCTGCTTTTTTGAGAGGAACAGGAAACCCCTTAATTTGTTACTATGTAGTGAAACAAGCATATATTTAAATTAGTGTAGTAATAATTATTACGAAAAATATATAAGCCAAAACATCCTCTTTTTTCACATGATTGAGGAAGTATTGTCACAAATAGGAATGACAAACAATGAGATTAAGATATATTTAACCCTCCTTAAGTCAGGCCAATTGTCAGTGAACGTTATAGGGGAAAAGTCAGGGCTTCACAGGCAGGTATGCTATGACGCATTAGAGAGATTGTTAGAGAAAGGATTTGTAAGCTATACAGTGCAGAACAGCAAAAAGCTCTTCAGGGCATTACAACCTGAAAAGCTGCTTGAATTTCTTGAGCAGAAAAAGGAGCTTGTGAAACAAGCAATGCCTGAACTTTCAAGGCTTGCAAAGCTTCCAAAGGAGGAAACAATAGTTGAGGTAATGAAAGGCAGGAATGTTATTAAGGCGATATTAAGGGATGTTGTGAGGGTTTTGAGTGGAAAGCACGCCGGCCTGATGGGGCTTGGCATTGATGAGGAGAAGTTTGAGGAAGAGGACAGGATAGCGATAAAGCAGTATATTAACCAGATAAAAAAGCTGAAGATGAAAGAGAGAATTATTGCAAGGCAGGGCGCAAAAATCTACTTTGAGGGCCCGCAAACAGAATACCGCCTTATAAAGCCCGAGTTCTTCAACCCCAACCCTACTTTTATTTACGGGAACAAGATAGCGCATATCATCTGGGGCAATCCTGTCACGGCAGTCATGATAGCAAATTCAGAGACTTATGACGCATACAGGAAATACTTTGAAATGCTCTGGAAGATTGCAAAGCCGCTGAAAAAAGCCGCTAAGGCATAAGAGTTTCCTTCAATACCATCTCCAAATCCTCTTTTGCTTCCCTAAAGCCCTTCCTCATCCTGTATTCAGGCGCGCCTTCTGCATTTTCCATTGAGGAAGTGCCTATGACAACAGCATTCGGATTTCTTTGCTTTATCAGCGGAATCAGGCCATATCCTATATCCTCAAGCGTGTTGCTAAACGCTTCAAAATCCCTGTCTTCCAAGCCGCTTATATCGCTGTAAGGCATCCTGTGGTCCAGAAGCACAATGCTGTAATTGTTATTCGCTATAAGCCCCTCTGCCCCTGAATAGCATCTTGCAACATCATAAGATTCACCGGGCATTGCGCTTTTTACAGCGCCCTCGAGCGCCTTAAGCGGAAGCTTCTGGTCCTCTACTATCAATATTTTAGCTGTCATTTTGCCTCCTGCTCTTAATCATGCAAGCCTAGCATTTCGTATATCTTGTCCAGTTTATGCATTCTCTCCGCGCTCCTTCCGTCTACTTCGTATATGGTGCCGTTTCTCTTTCTCATAATAAGGGCGCTTGCATAGCCGTCTTCCCCAACTCTGAAACCAACCTCATGGTCGCCCATAAGCAGCTGCCATAAGGATATCATCTTTACAGGCTTTTGCGCTCGTGTTTCCGGATTGTCTTTCATTTTACTGCCCCCTGCCTTCTGCCCCAATCTCGTAGAGGACCGGCTTGTGTTCTTCGCACTTGAGCAGGTACGCCTTTCCATCAAGATCCCTTATGAACGTACCTTGCTCATCTGTTGCCCTGCAGATTGCTTCTATTCCTTTAGGGTCTTTCCCGAACACAATAGCAGGTGCAACCATTGCGCCTACAGCTGCCAAACAACCCGCTCCGCATGCTGCGATTTTGCCCGCTTCCCACAAATCATGTCTTCTTTTCATTCTTTGCTCGTATCTTGCCCTTTCCTTTATTGCGTCTGTCTTTATCCTCTCCATTTCATTTACTGCTTCCATCTTCATCCACGCGTCAATTCCGTCTTCCATTTTCAATACCCCCTGCGCTTAAAGCCCGCACGGCTGTTTGTTACTATTTATTCATTAATACGCATATTTAAATATTCACTACTATTCTTATTAGTAGTAATATGGCTAAAGAAACAGAAGCATTAAAGGCAGCAGGGCTTTCAGAGAAAGAGGCGACTGTTTATCTTGACCTGAAGCTTAACGGCGAGAGCAGGACAGGGAAGATATGCGAAAGGACAAAAATCCCGAGCTCACAGATATACTCTATCCTTAATGCGCTGATGGAAAAGGGGCTTGCAAGCTATAAGATTGTGAACAATACAAAGGTATTTTATGCTTCAGAGCCTGATGCATTGGCAAATCTCTTTGAGGAAAAGGAAGCAAAAATAAAAAGCCAGAAGATAGAGCTTCTTGATTTTATCTCAAAGCTTAAGACATTCCAGAAAAAGCCTGAAAAGGTGGGCGACTTCAAGTACTTCCAGGGCGTCAGGGGCATAAAATCCCTTTACATGGAAATAATCAACTCATGGAAGCAGGGTGATGAGTACTGCATTGCATCCGCTCCTCTGGAGTCCTTCAGGAAGCTTGAGGGATTTTTCCTTGACGTTGTGCATAAAAAAAGAATAAAGGATAAGGTAAAGATGCGAATAATAATTAACAGAAACAGCTCAAAGTGGGCTGGCATAAGAAAGAAAATGCCCCTTACCGAAGTAAGGTTCTTGGATATAGACACAAAGACAGAATATGGCGTTTTAAATGATTATTTCTTCCTTGTCACATATTCAGAAGAGCCCTACGGGCTTTTGATGCACGACAAAAGCTTTGCGCAGACATATAAGGTGTTCTTTGAAGTGCTGTGGCAACAAGCTAAAAAATAAAAATTTATGCTATAATTGAGGCAAGCTTTCCGAGTGTGCGCCCTACTATGTAAGTCACACCGCACCATGGAATCCCTACAAGCAAGGTTTGTCCTACAGTCTCAATAACAGGCCCTTCTGATTTCATCCTTTCTAAATCCTGCAGCTCACGAACAGCGCATGCATATTCATCGTCATTGGTCCTGCATTTCATTAGTCGTTCTTCTGCCCTTTTTATTTTCTCTTCAAAGTCCTTGTGTGTGCTCATAAGCCCGGTTCCGGCGCCCATTGCTGCAAGTGATGCGCCTAATGCCCCTATTTCGCTTCCTTCAGAGAAGCACCCCGTATACCCTTGTATAAATCCGTATGTTACAGGAGCCAGCGCGCCCGCTGCAAGACAGGCACTGCCTGCAGCCCTTCGTATTCTGTCTCCTGCTGTTATTCTGTTTTCCAAGCTTTTTTCTTCCATTTTCTTACCCCCTGCGCTTTGAGCCCGCGCGGCTTTACGGAAAATCTGCTGATTTTCCCATATCCGAAATGCTATGCATTTCGAATATGTTACTATGTATTAGCACTCATCAGCAATATAAATATAAGCGCCCCCTTGGGGTGGAACGATAATAACATTTATAAGCATTAAACTCTTTACAAAAGCCATGGACACGGCAATACTGAAGGAGATAGGGCTTACTGAATCTGAAATAAAGGTGTATCTTGCATTGCTGGAGACAGGAAGCGCCAAAAAAGGCATTATAGTGAAAATGGCGGGCATCACTTCATCAAAGATATACGAAGTTATGGACAAGTTAATTGAAAAGGGGCTTGCAAGCTATGTGGTAAAGGGCAATGTAAAATACTTCAATGCAGCGCCTGCTTCAAGGATAAAGGACTATTTGAAAGAAAAGGAAGAAAAGTTAAAAGCCCAAGAAGAAAAGCTGGGGAAAATACTTCCGGGCCTATTGGCAATGCAAAAAATAATGGAAAAAAAAGCGGATGCAGAGGTTTATCGCGGATGGAAAGGCATGCAGGCTGTTTACAACAATCTTATTGAGTCCTTGAAGAAAGGGGATGAATATTACATATTCGGCGCAAGCAAGGGTATGGATGAAAAAAAGACAAGGGCTTTCTACAGCCAATTTAACAGGAAAGTGATTCAAAAACAGCTAAAGGCGCATATTATCTTCAATGAGGCGGCAAGGAACAATATTCCAAATGCTGAGAAGACAGGCAAAGTGAGGTACATTTCATTCACTACCCCTTCTGAAACCCTAATCTATGGCAATAAGACAGCCATTGTTCTATTAGAAAAGGAGCCTTTGGTAATTCTCCTTCACGGCGAGTCAATAGCAAAGTCATTCAAGGCATACTTCGATATCATGTGGAAGCAGTCAAAGCCTCTAAAGCCCAATCGTAAGGTTTAAATACTTGAACGAACTGTCTAATTAATTGAACAAATGGTACAACTAATTGAACTAATAGGGAACAAGAAACTGGCAAGCCTGCTTGTGTTCTTCCTCAGGCACCCGACGATGAAAGCCCATCAGCAGGACATTAAGAAAGAGGTTAAGATAGCAAAGGCGACGCTGATTAAATGGCTTAACATGCTTGCAAAGCAGGGTCTTATTGGATTTGCGCAGTACGGGCGCACGAAAATATACTCATTAAAAAGGGAGAATGCAATAATAAAGCGGCTCAAAATGCTGGATAATCTCTTTCTTGTTTCAGGCGTAAAGACAATAGCTGAAAAACATGATTCAGCTGCATATCTCTTCGGAAGCGCTGCAAGGGGAGAGGATGCTGAAGACAGCGATATTGATATTCTGCTTATTGGAAAAGTTAACAGGGAAGACATCATAAGGGACATAAACAGGATTTCAGAAAAAATCAAAAGGAATATAAACATCCAGATATTCTCGCCGCTGGAATGGGCGCAAATGGCAAATAAAGACAAGGCATTTTATGAAAGAGTTGAAAAAGACAAGGCGGAATTGTAAATGGACATAAGGGGATGCATTGAAAAAAGGTTCCTGGCAAAAATCAAGCCTGCTCCAGACTTGGTAAAGAAAGAGCTTGGCGAAGCTGATTATGATTATGAAAGCGCTGAAAAGGCATTTTCAGACAAGGACTGGAAATGGGCAATAGTGAAATCCTATTACTGCATGTTCCATGCGGCAAGGGCTGTTTTGTTCAAGCTTGGGCTAAAGGAAACAAGGCATTTTGCAATAGGCGTTGTACTGGAAGACTTATCAAAGAAGGGAAAGCTGGAATCAAAGTTTGTCAATTATTTTAATGCAGCAGTATCTTCAAGGGAGGATGCGGATTACCATTATTCATATTCTGAGGATACTGCAGAGCATACCCTTGAGATTGCAGAGGATTTCTTGAAATGATGAAAGAGCTTCTTGAAAAGCTGTAAGCAATTAATACCCGAGGATAGAAAACAAACAAATCACGCCGGAGGCCGGCCTTCTCAAGAACTTAGTTCTTCTTAAATTTCCCAATGTCATCAATCAAGTCAACATGCCCCAAGAACTGCGCCCTGCAGCAGAACCTTTTCAAGCCCAAAGAATCCATTACATCCTTCCTGTCTTCGCCTTTGGCAATTCTTGCATTAAACTCTTCCCACAGGTGCCCTATCGGCTTTCCGCAGCTGAAACATCGTATTGGTATCATCATTTTTATCACGTCCTAACGGTATGACTTCTGCCTTTTAGCTCTTGGCTTTGAATCGTTTGGCTTGTGAGGCTCGTTCCTTCGAACGTCCGCGACTAATAAGTGCCTGTCATAGTTTAAAAATTCTTTCTTTAGTGTCTTGCTGCCTGTAAAAGCAACAAGCCCTCGCGCCAAAGCAAGCCTGACAGCATCTGCCTGCGCCATAGCTCCACCGCCTTTAACAACAATATCAGCATTAATCTTTTTTGCAACTTCCTCTGCAAGCACCAAAGGCTCTGTAATCTTCATCTTTGCAAGCTTTGGCTCAATAGTGTCAAGGTGCCTTGAATTTACTCTTATAATGCCTTTGCCTTCTGTAATTGTTGCTCGTGCAATTGCCCTCTTCCTTTTTCCTGATGTGTGTGTTACCTTCATCTTGCACCTAGCTCGTACGACAGCTCCTTGAGTGTTAAATACTTTGTGGTTTCAAGCTTTTCAGAGCTTGCTCCCTTTACTGTTTCATATTTCTTGCCTTCAAGCTCTTTTGGAATGCCAAGGTGGCACTTGATTCTCGCAAGCACTTCCCTGCCTCTTGCCTGCCTGTTTGGGAGCATGCCTTTTATGACATGCTTTAAAAGCCTGCTGGACTGCCTTCCGATAAAAGGACCATGAAAAGGCCCTCCTCTTCCACGCTGGTGCTTGTATTTCTCAATGACATCCCTTTTGTTGCCTGTGACAATAGCATTCTCGCAATTAATAATGTCAACGTTTTCTCCTTTCAAAGCATTTTTGGCTGCAAAAACAGCCAATCGTCCCATTATTAATCCAGATGCATCAACTATCATCCTATTACCCTCACTTTGCTTCCTTTTGGATTGCTTTTCATAAGTTCCTGTATTGAAACTGCCTTGCCTTTCTTGTTAATTTTCGCCTTAGCAGCTGCTGAAAAATTCCATGCAGCTACTGTGACCTTTTTTGTAAGCTCGCCTGCTGAAAGCACCTTGCCAGGCACAAGTAATGTTTCATTGTCTTCAGCAGCCATGTCAATATTTGAAATATTAACTTCCCTTCGCTTTCTTGTGGGTTTTGAAAGTTCCATTGCAACAAGCTTCCAGATTAATGCATTCTGCTTTCTTGCAAGCTCTTTAAGCTCTACAATCAGCTTCTGCAGCTGTATGTTTGTCGGCCCTGTTCTTTTTGCCATTTTAGAGAACATTCCTCTGTAGTAATTTTTTGCCGTTATCGCTTAATGTATATCCATATGGGCTTGCCCCATGAAAGCCATAGCCTCCACTAATACCAGCGCCTTGGATATAATCTTGCGCCTGTAACAGCTCAAGTATGTCATTTGCATTCTCTTCAGTAACATCAAACTCACCCATTACTTTTGCCCTGAGGTTTGCATGATCCATTTCTCTTGTTGCCAAAGGAAGCAGAATCTTTATTAAGTCTTTCTGCCCAATTTCCACAATGTCTGCTGTTTTACTGTCCATTTTTTCTCCGGAAATGCGGGGGCCGCGATTCGAACACGGGTACCCACTAAGGGACTAGGCCCTCAACCTAGCGCATTTGACCAGGCTCTGCCACCCCCGCATAAGGGCTTTGCCCTTATCAACCCAGTGGATTGCTCGCTTCGTTTGCAATCCCCATAGCTCGCCCCGTAGTGCGGGCTCGCGGGTGTTTGCTCCTTATCATGATAAAACAGCTTTCAGCTGTTAAACCAAATCACTTTTCCGCTTTTGCATCCTTTATTTCTGCATCAAGCTCATCCAGTTCGCTTTCAAATACTTCAATTGCTGTTGCAAGCATCTGCTTTACAGTAAGCTGCCCCCAGCTTTCAACATTGACTATGAAATCTTCCTCACTCCCTTCAACGCGTATTGCATCAGGGCAGGCATCCCTGCAAGCCTGGCACAGATCGCATTTTGCCTCATCAGTGACTTTTAATTTCTTGCCGTCAAGCTTTAATATTTTTTTAGGGCATATATCAACGCAGGCTTTTGCATTTTTTGCCTCTTGAATCTTGAAAACAGGGTGTCCCTGGAAAAATATTGCGCCTGGGGAAAACTTGGCGTGATCTTTGCCGCAGCCAAGGCATGCAGTCATTTCTGCCTTTAATGTCTGCCCTTCAAATAGCTTGACAACAGGCATTTTTGGATAAACAGGGGTAATCTTCGGATCCTTGCATTTTATGTTTTCTGCGTATACAATGCAAGGGCCTGTCTTGTTAACTGTCATTGCAACCTGGCACCTTGCACACCCTGCTCCTTTGCATTTGCATTTCTCTTTTACAAAATATGATTTAAGGTCTGTATGGAAAGGCACAAAACCCATCCTGTGCGCCACCATCTCATCATAAAGCGCAGAACCGTTTTCAACAAATTTAACATCCTCGATTGCCATGGCTGGCACTTTGCTTACTACCAGCCGCCTTAATGTGTTTATGTAAGCAGGCGCTGTTCCTGTAATTATGAAAGTTCCTGTGTACTTGTCAGAATGCAGGTTTTTTAGTTTCATACTCTCCTCCCTCTTTTTCCGCCTTTCTTCCTGCACCTGTCGTGCGGGACAGCGGTTACATCCTCAATGTCTCCTATCCTTAATCCTGCCCTGGAAAGCGCCCTTATTGCTGCCTGCGCTCCGGGTCCTGTGCTTGTCGGCCCATTATGGCCGCCAGGCGCCCTGACCTTAATATGAATGGCATTGAGCCCTCTTTCCTTTGCTCCTTCTGCAGCAAGCTTTGCAGCTGTCATTGCTGCTGATGGTGATGGCTCCATCCTGTGGGCCTTTACAACCATGCCGCCTGATACTTTTGCCATTGTTTCAGAGCCTGTTATATCTGTTATATGAATTATTGTATTATTATACGAGGAATATATGTGCGCTATGCCCCATCTCAGCTTTTCATTCTTTTGTATCATTTTTTTCCTCTTCACTTTCTTCTGCTTTTCCTGCAGCATTCTTTTCGCTTAATTTTCTCTCAGGATGTTCTGCATCAGAAAGCGCTGATGTAGGCCTGAACGTAAGCATATTCTCTTCTCCATGCAAAAGCAGGTAAGAAGGCGCATTTACTTTTTTTCCATTAAGCAGGACATGGCCGTGGGTTATGAACTGCCTTGCCTGTTTAATGCTTTTGGCAAAGCCTTTTCTGCAAACCTGTGTCTGAAGCCGCCTTTCAAGAAGTTCCTTGACTGTGAGATCAAGCACATTCTCGATTTTAACGCCTTCTGAAATCAGGCCCATTTTTTCCAGCCTCTTCCTGAACAGCTGTTCTTCTTTCTCTGCCTGCTCGCCGCTCACGCTGATAAGGCGTTTTGCCTGCTCTTTCAGCTTTTTTAGGATGGAATCCATTTTCCAGAGCTCTGTCTTGTTTTTGAGCCCGTATTCTTCCTGGATTTTATTCTCTTCATTTATCCTTTCAGCTTTCCAGGGATGCCTTGGCGTCCCGTACTTTTTCCGCTGTTTTTTAGGGTCTCCCATGTTACTTCTTTCCGCTTACTGCTTTTTTCTTTGAAACTCCAAGTGACGAGCCTTTCCTGAAATGGGCTTTTGTCTTCTGCCCTCTTACCGGCTGTCCCATGGCATGCCTTATGCCTTTGTAGCATTTTATCTTTTTCATGCGCTTTATGTCATTGTCAACATTAAATGTCAGCTCTGCGCTGTGAATATGCATATCTTCGCCTGTTTCATAATCTTTTCTTCTGTTGAGCATCCATCTTGGAATATTATATTTTAACGGATTTTTTACAGCTTCCTCTATTCTTTGCAAGTCTTCGTCAGAAAGCATTCCAATCTTGGTTTTTTCATCAATCTTCAGCACATGGCAGATCGCATGCGCCATATTAAACCCGACTCCTTTTAGGTCGCAAAGCGCAAGCTGAAGCATTCTTGCGCCAGGGATAGTCCTGTCCACAAGACGGACCATTTGCCTTATGCCTTCGTTTTCCTCTGCCATTTTGTTTTTGTTAAACTGATTGGTTTAAATAGTTTTTCATTTATTTGACAAACAGCTTGTATTTGTCTTCGTTGTTGATTTCGCTGATTATTCGTTTGATAACGGATTTTGCAGGGTCAGGCAGCAGCTTTACCCTTGCCCTGAGGTCTTCAAAGCTCGCAAACGGCTGTTCTTTTCTCTGTTCCACTATTTCCCACATATGCTTCTTTCCTATTCCTGGAAGGAGCTCAATCTGGTGCATTCTCGTTGTGATAGCTCCTGAATTATTGAAAAAGTCAACAAACATCTGCTTGTTCTTGCCTACCAATAAAGCAACAGCATCTTCAAGCGCATGCTTTGCTGTTTCAGTCATTTTTTCAGGCGGCAGCCTGCCTGCAACATGATGAATTATGTCCCTTTTGCCTTCTCCAATGTAAACTTCCTGTCCTGCCTGTAATGAAACATCTCTTTTTGGTATAAGCTCAAGCAGTGAAAAGTGCGCAGTGCCCAGCGCCTGCGCTATTGCAGTCTTCCTGAACATCGGCCTGTTGTCAAAAGGATATCCGTTTGGCAGGAAGTCCAATATAATTGCTTGTTCTTCTTTTTTCTCTTCCATATTGTTAACCCTGAAGCACGTCTAATATTTTTGCATAATCCTCTTCCTTGAGCGTCAGTGCTTCTCCAGAGAGAATTACCTTGATGCTGTCTGCATCTTTGGGATCTAAATCAATGAGCTTTGCAATATGCCTGTCCCTCATTCTTGTGATTTCAAGGGCTGCAAACTTTTTTTTCAAAGCTGCAATGTTTTTTTCCTTGATTGTAAAGTTTGCAAGGTATTCCTTTGTCTTGTTTGCCCTGAAGCCAAGTTCCTTGTCCCTTTTTTCTATCTTTGCAAGCTTTTCCTTAAGCTCTGCCATTGTCAAAGCTGTTTCTGATAAGACTGTGATTTCGCTCATTTTTTTGCCTCCCGAATTTCGTGAAGGGAGGTCCGAGACCCAGATCTCGATACCTCCAACAGATGAATAGGATGCACAAGAAGCATTTTCTTCATATTCCCATCCTTGATGCTTACCTTGTAGCAGTTCCCCTGCTTTCCGATTATAATGCCGCTCTTGCCGTGAAACCTCGGGAAAGGCATGCCATTCTGCACAGCCGGCTCTGGCTTTAATATAACTGCATCCCCTTCCTTAAAGCTTTGGAAATATCTGCTTATGCTTATTTTGCCTTTTTGGCTTTCATTTTTTCTGAGCTTGCTCCTTGTCTTTCGCCTGAAGCCGCCTACTCTTTGAACCATGGTATTTTCTCCCTAAAATTGACTCTATACTGAAAGATTGAGAAACCGAAGGGGTTTATAAACCTTGCGATGGCAATCGTGAGGTTGCGAATGTCAATGAGCTAAATGTTTCTGCTTCGCTTCTTGCGCCTTTTCCCTTGCAAAAGGCACTATTTTCCTGGCATTGCATGCAAGGCATGTATAAACAATCTTCTTGTTTCTTGTTCTTATAGTGCAGCTTTTGCCTGGAACAAGGTATGCATTGCATTTTTTGCAGAACTGTATTTTAAAACTAGCAGGCATTTTTGTCTTTGTTCTTGTTGATATCTTCCTTGCAAGCTGCACATACCTTTTAGCTGTTTCAGGATTTTTTGCTTTTTTTGCCTCATTAAAAAGGATTTCAATTCTTTCTCTTGATATCTCCTTTGCCTGCTTTTTTAGCCCGAACATTCTTTTATTCATGATATTCAAAAAGCCAATCGCCTTTTTATATGTTCCTAAAAGGCCGCTACCATAAAATATTTAACCTCAATTAAAGGACATATTAGCATGAAAAAACCAGTGAAGAAGACTGAATACCCTTTCTTTGAACTTAGGAGGCAGGCATTTCATATTTGCCTTGGGCTTGCGATTATATTGCTGTCAAAATACCAGATTCTCAGCGCAAGGGGGCTTTTTATCATCCTTATCGTCGGGATTCTGCTTTCAATGGTGTCTTCAAGGTATAAATTGCCAGGGATAAAATGGTTTCTTAAAAATTTTGAAAGAAGAGACATTCCTTATCCAGGGCAGGGAGCAATATATTTTGTGCTTGGCTCTTTTGCTGTGCTCGGATTATTCCCTCAGAATATTGCATATGCAGCAATCATGATTCTTGCATTAGGGGATTCATTGGCGACAATAGCAGGAAAGTATTTTGGAAAGCACAAGATGGGCGACAAGACAGTTGAGGGTACAATAGTTGGCGTTATAGCGGGCTTTATCGGGGCTGTCTTCTTTGTCAGCGCTTCAGCGGCCTTTTTAGGCAGTTTTGTTGCAATGCTTGCCGAGGCTTTGGAAATACGGCTTTTCGGAAAGGTTATTAATGACAACATCCTTGTTCCAATAGTGTCAGCGTTCATAATGTACGGGGTGTCACTGCTGTGAGCTTTATTCCAATAGAGATTCAGGAAGGCGCCATTGCGCTTTATCATGAGGTGGTGGCAAGGATTTGGGTAATTCTTAAAGCTGTCTATACTCATCCTGAAATGTTGTGGCTTATAACCCCTGTTGTAATATCAATGGTTCTTATTTCGTATTATTTCGGCAAGTACAAGAAAGAGGAGCTTGGATGGAACACTGCGTTTGGCAACAGCATTGTCATGCTTTTTGCATGCGTTGACCTGTTCCGTCATCTGCATGGCAGGGAGCTACTTGGTTTTAATACATATACAATGCTTGTGGCTGTTGTTATGGGGGAGGGGGTTTTACTGATGCTGCTTAACTTTTTGCACGCCCTCCCAAAATCATTTGCATTTGCACTTTCTTCAGGCATGACTGTAAATTCAATACTTATCTTTCTTGTTGTGATTGTTTACGGCCAGGTGCAGCTTGATTATATTACTGCGCTTGCAGTGACAGCGCTCTCGCTGCTGATAATACTTCTTTTAAAGATAATGCAGTTTATTGAATGGCCGAGCGAGGATGAAGAAGAGGAAGATAATAAATCTAAAGCTTAGCGTTTTCTTATAGTGTATAAAGCCTGGCTTTATGCACTCAAGAAAGCCGAGCAAATTAGCGAGTCTTTCTTATAGTGCTTGAGAAAATCTTGTCCATCATGCCGCTTAAGTCTTCATAAGGCACGACTCTTCCGCCGCCTGCTGTCTTGCCTTCTTTTTGTACAGGCTTTTGCTGTGCCTGCTGCGGCTGCGCATGGTTTTGACCGCTATTCCTTTCATCAACTATCTGCTGAAGCCCTGCAATGAGCTTTTTCAAGTCATCAAGGCTTTCCTTTTCCGTGTCAAAAGAAATCTGCACCTGCATTTTATAGTTTTTAAACAATTAGTTGTTTAAATAGTTTTTTGTTTTGGTTAAAAGATATCTTCAACTGGCTGAGAAAACCTTTGTATTTCTTCCCTCATCTTCTGGTCAGCCCAGAGAAAGAGTTCCTGGTTTTCTTGGAAATCTATACTCCTTTGCAATAAATTAACCCCATATTTAAGGGGATTAGGTATGCTTCTGGCATCATCAATGCTATCCCCTAATCTGTCCACCTTATAACCATGTCGCAGTTCTATGATATATACTAATTCTTCCCCGTACATGCATCTCGTTTCCAAAAAAATAGAATCTTCTGGCCGCCCTATATATAAATATCTTTTTATACAGCCCCCTTCTATTTCAACGCCCATGCTTGTAGTACCGCCTTCACTATTTTGTCTTCTAGTTACAAAATATTGCTCTCCAGGTTCGCTTATGAATAAAGTGCCAGAACCCAAGAGCCTGCTTTTTCCTTCTCCTTCTTCCAGCCCTAATTGCTCTCCTTTAGTTAGCCCTTCTTCATAGCCTCTTTGCTTACCTTCTTCCAAGCCCTCATTATATCTTCGTTCATCACAGGCATTAAGCCCATACTGCTTTCCTTGCTCAAATCCAGCCTCTCTTCCTTCTCTTTCTCCTATAACTCCTCCTTCACTCCTGCCTGCTCTCAAGCCACTAAGATAGCCCTCACTTCTTCCTTTGCCATATATTGCCTGCGTGTCAACCTCTTCGCAGACAGTTTCTTCCAATGGCTGGTTTTGAGGGGAATCATTAGAATTTGTTTTGGTTGCATACCCTGCATACATAAATCCAAAGGCCGCTGCAATTCCAAGCCCTACTTTACCAGCTGTTCTCATAGCATACGGGCAATTATAGGCTCTATATAAACATTATGCTTTACTTCAAGACAAGTTCCGTTGTATGCGCTAACACCCATTCCTCTTTTGCCTGCCGCGTTCCTTGAACCTTGAACCTTATATTTGCCTTCCCCAGCAGATTCTGCAAAAACTTTGCCTGCTTTTTCACTATTTTCTCGTCAAACTTGTGCGATGAAAGCGCTGTCCCTGGCTTTGGCACAAACGGATTAACAGAAATATACAGCCCAACCTTGCACATCTTCTTTGCTTTAGCAATAAAACCAGCCATCTCTTTCAAAGATTTCTCATCCATGCCCGGTATTCCAATCATGAAATACATCTTGATTGTATCAAAAGATAATTCATTCGCCTTCTCTATAAACTTGAAATACTGCTCATCCTTTACATGCTTTCCAATCTTAAAACGCAACTCCTCATTGCATTCAGGAGCTATTGTCAAAGTCCTTTGCCCTCCTTTCTTAATCAACTCAAGAAACTCTGAATCAGCAAGCTCCACTTTAATAGAAGGCACTGAAAACTCAATATTCTTAGAAAGCAAATATTTCAAAATCTCCTTTCTCTCAGGATGAGTGAATGAAGCAGTATACAAAATAACTTTCTTTCTCTTGTTCAATGCAATTCCGTCGTCAATAATCTTTTTTATCTTCTCCAGGCTTCTTATCCTTACGCCTCCGCGAAGAGGCATTGGGCAGAACTTGCAAAAGAAAGGGCACCCTCTTTCAACTTCAAGCAAAAAAGCGTTTCCAAACACATACTCTTTCGGCAAGTCAACAGGCAATGGCTGGTACAATGGGTAAGGCGTATCATCAAGATTTTTGACATAGGAGCACGACGGATTATTCAGCCCAGGCACAAACACTCCCGGGATTTTTGAAATAGCTTCAAGGAATTTGGGCTTATCCCTTGTATAAGCATTAAGGATTTTAGGCACAATCTCCTCTGCATCGCCCATTACAAGAAAATCCATATATCTTGACAAAGCAGAAGGGTTTGCATTAACGCAAGGCCCGCCTGCGAAAACAACTTGCCTCCTCTTTTCCTTTTCCAAAGCAATCCCCGCCTTTGAAAGCATCTTTGGAAGATTATAATAATCAGGCTCATACTGGAATGTAAAGCCGATAAGAGAAGAGCTTATCTTGCCTTCATCTAAGAATACCCTGTTGCAAATCCAGTTTGGAATATTATTAACCAGGTTGTAAATAATCAAAATTCCTAAATTATAAGCGCCGCCAAACTTCTTATTAGGATAAACAATATCAAGCGAATTAATGCCTTTCTTCCACTGCTTTTGGATTAATGGATGTTCCATAAGCAAAAAAGAAAGAAGCGGGTTTATAAAAGTTATTTATCCCAGATAATTCATATCCTTGGATTGCTTTTGCCCGACTGTCTGCCTTGCCTGCTCAAACAATGATTTTAATTTTTCCTCAAACTGCGCAGCAGCCTCAACCAAGGGCTTTGTGTCCATCTTCAGCCCAAGGTAAGAGTCAAGCACTTCAACAATCTTTGCAGCTGACATGCTGTCAGGCAGCTTTGAATGCGTTTCAATAAACAAGCCTACAATATTCATTTCTTTTTCCTTTAGAACAAGCCCGGCAGTAACCCCTACAATAATGCCTTCCTTTAATGGCTGGGCTTTTGCATCCTCAAGCTGTTTCTTATGCTTGGCATTGTTTGTATAGAAAAATATGTTTGAGGTTTCGCCTTTTGACATTATGCCCTCAATTGTGATGAGTTGGCTTGCCTTAAGCGTATTATACAGCTCAAGTATGGCATCTGAGATATCCCATTCAATGCCCCTGACATCGCTCAATGCATGCACGATAACTATATTCTCTTTCTCTGCATAGAATATTTCCAATGGCTGTATGATTTTTGCGTCATGAATGGCGGCAATCGGCACTAATTTATTAGACCATATCTGCCCAATTGACTTTGCGTTAAGATGTTTGATAAGAAATTCAGTAGTAATTGTGGATATCAGCCCCAGCCCTGGAAACCCTTCAATTATTATAGGGCTTTTTGGCTTTTTTGTCAAGACTAGTTCCATGTGCTTCTTCTTTGGGCTGTTTTCCATAGCAGATATGTTCTTTTGCGTGGTATTTATAGATTTCTATACTGGAGAATATGCTACAGGAACAGCAGTACCACAATGTTGTTGAAAATCAGCGTAACAGCAGTTCCAACAAGAAGCGCAAGCAGGAACTTTATGCCTTTCTTGATAACAACGCTCTTAATCTTGGCTTTTTTCAAAGCCTTAATCTGCTCTTTTGTGATTCCAGGATCCTTTTTGCTGCAAATCAGCTTTCCTTTTACCCTGACATCATTTGCAATCCAGTCGCCTTCTGTTAATTTAGAAACAGAAACCTTCTCATACATGCCAGCTGATTCAGTTGACTTGATAAACAAATAAAGCATCATGTAAGCAATAAATAAGATTGGAATAAACATAAGTATAATCCTTGAACTGCCTTTAAAAAAGAATGATGAAACAAGCACAGCAATTGAAACAGCAAGCATAAGCATATACTGCTTTTTATTGCGCAATAAATTATCTTGAACAGCTTTTGTTGTCTTGCTGAACCTTGAAAAAAATACATAAAATCCCCATAAGAGCCCGTATACCCCGCCTGCAATAAAGATGTTGGCTACTATCGCAAGCAGGTAAGGGAAATTGCCTGAATAAGCAAATGGCGCTGTTGCAAAAGCAGCACCCAACCCCATTAATATCTTGGCATCTCCGCCGCCCCACTGCCTTGAATAGTATATCAAAAGCCCGAATCCGTACATCACTCCAAACCCAATCAAGCCATACAAGAAATAAAGCCAGTCAGAATATACAAGAGAATGAATCAATCTCACACCTAAAGCAGATATAATAAAGCTGAAGCTCAGCCAGTCAGGCACCTCTCCTGTCTTAAAGTCAGTGTATGTTGCTATCAAAAGCACAACAAGAGCAACAGCAGATAATATAATCCCTGTAATCATACTTACTTAAATGCCTGGAAGGTTTAAAAACCATTCTATGGCTAGTATTGCCAGCGGCCTTCTCTTTTTTACCAAAAATCCATTTCGATAGCTTTATAACTAAACATAAAACACAAAATAACCATGTACTTCCACATAATAACATCAACAGAATGCAACTCAGAATGCAGGTACTGCTACAAGAAGAGCTGCAATGATTTTGGCAATGATCTGAACACAATATTCAAATTTGACTTCTCAATGCCTCCAAAAATCAAATACAGCATACAAGAGCTAAAAGAATTTATTGCAAAAGCAAAAGAAAAACCTGTATTAACTTTCTACGGCGGAGAGCCCTTGATGGACATTGAAAGAATAAAGCAAACCATGGACAATATCAATGCAAGGTACATGCTGCAGACAAATGGATTATTGCTGAACAAGCTTCCAAAGGAATATGCAAACCGGTTTGAAATAATATTAATCTCAATTGACGGAGATAAAGAATTGACAGACTTCAACAGAGGGGAAGGCGCTTATAACAAGGTAATTGAAAACATTGAATCCATAAAAAATAACAGCTTTAAGGGAGAATTAATAGCAAGAATGGTTGTTGATGAAGAATCAGAAAAAACAGGCCTTCCGGCAAATGTAAAGCACCTGTTCAAAATCGGGTTTAATGCAGTGCACTGGCAGATTGACGCAGGATTTTACCAAAGCGATTTCAAGAACAGGAGTTTTAAGGAATTCAGCGAGAAATACAATGCAAATGTCTCTCTTTTGTTAAACCACTGGATTGAAACAATGGAAAAAGAGCGAAAAGTATTGAAAATATATCCTTTCTTAGGCATCTTCGAAAGCTTATACTACAATAAAACAGAAAAGCTAAGGTGCGGAAGCGGATTTGCAAATTACACAATTGCAACAAACGGCAAAATCTCAGCCTGCCCAATAATGCACGATGCAACTGCATTTCAGGTAGGGGATATTAAGGAAAGCAATCCTGATAATTTAAACCAAATCTTTGTCTCAGAGCCCTGCACATCCTGCGATATTTACGGCTTGTGCGGCGGAAGATGCCTGTATGCAAACAAGGCAAACCTATGGCCAAAAGAGGGGCAGGATTTAATCTGCGATACAGTAAGATACTTGATAAATGCAATTAAAGATAAAATGCCCAAAATAAAAGAAATGATAAAAGAAGGAAAACTTGCAGAAAGGCAGTTTGAATACGAGAAATACACAGGGCCTGAGATTATACCTTAGGCTTTCTTAAACACTACTCGCATAACTCCTGTGTAATTGCCGTAAGGCATGTCTGAAGGCACAGAAGCTGTTATGCTGACTGTTTTTTCAGCGCTTGTTTCTAAAACTACATTATTTTCAGAAACACTTACAATGTTTTTCATCTCGCCAAGAGGAAAAAACTTAACAATGATGGGAAATGTATTGCTGTTGCTGATTACTATTTCCCTTGTTGCTGTTCCTCCGGGATTAGTCATGCCAAACCAGAGCTTGTCACTAGCAACATTAAATCCAATCCTGTTTCCAACTTTCAGGTCCATTTCAAGGTCTCGAATCTCAACCGTGGTAACTAAATTATAAAGCAATAATGTTATTCCTATTGTGCCAAATACAAGTATAAGAATAATAAGGATTGCGTTGTTTCTTTTCATTGTCTCAAAGGCCGCCTGCTTTTTTCGTTTTTTGTTCACTATCGTTCTTAACCCCACTTCGCTTTGCTCGCAGGGTTTCAGGTTTTTTCGGTTTTGCCTCGCTTGTTTTGCTTTCTGGTGGTTTTTTTGTCTTTCTCTGCTTCAGCAGCCATATGCTGACATTGATTATCAGGATTAATACAAGCATGGCAAGGAAGATCGGGCTGGTTAAAACATCTTTTGCCTTAATGAATATCGAGTCTTCACCAAATGTGCCTGCTTCATGCAAAACAAGCAATGCGCTTGCTTCTGTGCTGCCTCCCTTGTACAGGAGAGTGATATTGGCAGTATAATTCCCAGGCTCAAGCTCTGATGCGTCCCAATAGCCCTGCAGTGTGGCTTTTTGCCACGGCGTTAAATCAGTGCTCTCTGTCCTGAAATCAGTCTTAAACACCTTGCTTTGATTATATATCTTAACTTCAGCCCTAACATTTTCAATAGGATTGCCCCACCAGCTTTCTACATCGATAGTTACAGGATTTATCCTCCCTGCAGATGCATTTGTTTTAATGCCAAGGAAATTCACAAACAGCTTGCCGATTAAAAATTCTGTTTCAGCTTCTGCTGGATTGTCTCCTCCATAAAGCAGGATGGCTTTTGCCTTGTATTGCGCTGGTTCATAATCAGTTGTTTCCATGCGCTTCCATAGTTCTACACTGCCAAACCTGGGCGCAACACCTGGTGCTGTGCGCAGTGTTTCAAGTACTTGGTCCTCAATGTCCATTACATCGATTACAGCGCTAATTCCTGTTAAATCCACCTCGCCAAGGTTTCTGACGCCCACATTAAAAAATACAGGCTCGCCCTGGTTTGCATTGTTTGCAGAAAGGCTTATTGCCGCATACCTTCCCTTGACAGGTATGTTAATAATAATCCTTGCCGCTACCATTGTCTGCGCAGAAATGCCTGGAGGCGCATCTGGATTTTTGGGCCTTGTCAGTAAAAATCCGCAATCATATTTTCCAGGCTCGGCATCAATTTTTTCCGGCAGTTTTAGTGTTACAGAAAACGAGCGTATTCCGTCTTCATCTGTAAGGCTGTCATTATTTGCAGAGATGTAGGGGCAGCCGTACTCAAAGTCCATCTCTGAATATCCTTCCTGGCGGAACGTGTAAGTGTGTTCAGCATTAGGGAAAAAGTTTACTTCAATGTAAGACGGGCTGATGCCTGCAATAGATGAAACAAATGGAGTGCTAGTAAGAACTAACGCTAATACTGCCAAGATTATTGCTTTGCATATTCTCCTGCTTAATTCATATCTCATTATAAATCACTCTTTTTATTCTATATGGAGAATTGCGCAGATTAGTTTATACAATTGGCGCATTTCTCTATATTATAAAGCACTAAAATATATATAAACTATTCTGTGCAAAGAAAAAGGGAAATATTTACGGTAAACTATACTAGCTGCAAAAGTTAGAATAAAAAATACGCTCTTATGAATTATCTACTGCAACTGCAGTCCATGTGTCATTCTTTGATTCAACAGGGGAAGTGGATACTATTGTAACCCAGAATGATATGTTGACTGCATTATCATTTTCTGAATAATTCAGCTTCTCGCAAAGCACAAGCCCTGGAGATAATATTGGGGCAGTAAGGTTGCTTTTTGCAGTTTGGTTTCCTGTCAGGTTCATTACATTGGCTCCAGTGCATGTTACAGCGCTTTCATTATTCCACTGCCATGAGTATTCTGCGTTTGCGCCGCCAGGGAAACTTCCTACCTGGGCAGTATTGCTAAGGTTAACCCTTGCATACCTGTTGCCTATATTTTCCAATAATAAGCCATTTGGGATGTTCCATCCGCAGTTGCATGATGTGTCATTTGTGCCGTCAGTTCCTAATCTTGCGCTTGCGCATCCTGCACATAGATAACCTGAGCCGAAGTTTACAGTATCATCACTGAAGTTTATTCTTAGATTTGATGTGATTGTCAGGTTTGTTGCTCCGTATGTTACAGTTGAGGACTCACCCCATGCGCCAGTCAGCGCCCTAAACCCCCCAAACCTTTCCATTGCAATAACAGAGCCAAAAACAGCAATAAACAATGTCACTACAAAAATAACAACTAATGCCTTTACTCCTTTTTCCACTTGTGTTCATCTCTTTGCTTTTTATACTGTTAATAGTAGTATTCTCTTCAGCTTATTTAATTTCCCGCATGAGGATAAAATACATCCCATTCATGCGCATATAATAAACCAAACAGTTTATGGATTATCTACGGCAACTGCGGTCCATGTGTCGTTCTTTGCTGTAACCGGTGAATCCTGCATTATCTTGACCCAAAATGATATGTTTATCATATTGTCATTTAGTGAATAATTCATCCTCTCGCAAAGCACAAGCCCTGGAGTAAGTATTGGGGCAGTAAGGTTACTCTTTGCAGTTTGGTTTCCTGTCAGGTTCATTACATTGGCTCCAGTGCATGTCACAGCGCTTTCATTATTCCATTGCCATGAGTATTCAGCTCCAGCACCGCCTGGGAAACTTCCTACCTGGGCAGTATTGCTTAAATTAATCCTTGCATACCTGTTTCCTACATTCTCCAATATTAAGCCATTTGGCAGGTTCCATCCGCAGTTGCATGTTGTGTCATTTGTTCCGTCAGTGCCTATTCTTGCGCTTGTGCAAGCCGGGCATAACCATCCTGAACCAAAATTTACAGTATCATCGCTAAAGTTAATTTTAAGGTTTGTGCTTATTGTGAGGTTTGTTGCACCGTATGTAGTGCTTCCAGGCTCACCCCACGAGCCTGTCAGCGCCCTGAACCCGCCAAATCTCTCAAGCGTTATAACAGCTCCAAATATTGAAATGAATAATGTTGCAACTAGAATCACTACAAGAGTCCTTGATGTTGCCCCTTCCATCTTATTCTCCTTCCTTTGGCTGCGGCAGTATTGCCAATGAAACTTTTCCGCCTTGAGGCGGACCTTCAACAACCCGTTCAGTTACCTGAATTACTTTAGTCTCTTTTGAATCAACTGCATTTAAATTGCTTACAGTAAGCCATGTGCTGACTGCAACAACAATCACAACCAATAGCGCAAGAACAACCATAAGCTTGTTACTGACTTCTTCTCCCATTTGAACACCTCTATTTTTTAGCCCTGAATATTACTTATCTAGTATATAAGAAATCATTATAGATTATATAAACCTTTCGGGAGCAGGGTATTGATAAATAATCGTCATCTTTAAATATTAGATAGTCTTATCTATTTCTAATCCAAAGGAGGTATTTATATGGGAAAAAATAAGAAAGGAATTATCTGCCCGAATTGCAATTCAGGCAGAGTTACAAAGAAG
>JAHJRD010000050.1 GCA_018830945.1 Nanobdellota archaeon
AAATCCAAGCGCTGCTGGCAAATTTTTTCATGAAGCTTTGCAATCTTTAACCTGGATTTTTTCCTGTTGCTGCTCCTCGGCTTTTTCCGGGAGTGTTTTCTTTGGAAGAAAGCAAGCTTTTGCCCTGCTTTTCTCAGATAATGGGGATGCTCAATTGTATCCCCCTCGCTGGTGGCATAGAAGTTAGCAAGCCCAAGGTCAATGCCGATAGATTTTTGCTCCCGCGGCAATTTCTTCGCTGGCTCGTTTTCTACGCAAAAACAAGCGTGCCACTTGTTTGTTGGTGTTCTTTTTATTGTTAAAGTCTTAATCTTCCCGTCTAATTTGCGATGCCTTACTATTGCAACCTCGCCAACCTTGGAGATAAAAAGCTTTTTCTCCAGCTGAAAGCCTGATTGCGGGTAAGTCAATGAATCAAAGCGGAACTTCCCTTTAAAGCGCGGGAACCCTGGCTTTCCGCCTTTCTTAAGCCGACTATAAAAATTCTGGAAAGCATATGAAATCCTCTGATTGATATTTTGCAAAACCTGTGAATGAACTTTTTTCAATGAGGGATATGCCTCTTTTAAACGATGAAGGCTGTTGTTCAGGTCAAATTGTGTAATATTTTTATCCTCTTTTTGGTAAGCATAAATCTTAAGCTCCAATTGCTTATTGTATGCAAAGCGGGCAAGCTCCAGCATTTTGTTAAGCGAGAATTCTTGTTTCTTGCTGGGATACAACCGAAATTTATATGCTTTATGGGTTGCTGCCATCTATTTTTAAAAAAGGGTTTGAATCCTTATAAGCTCTGCGCGTATGTTTGTCGAGTGGCAAGTGGTCGCTTAGCCTATTGGCATCGCAGCAAGCTGCGGGGTATTAAACCCAGACGGGAATAAAAAAATTATGCCGGAGGCTGGCTTTTCATTTATGTCTTTTAGGCTTCTCAGGATTATTCGGGTTTCTCTCCAAAAGCGTCTGGTCATCAATCCTTGGCTCCATGAAGTGCCGCTCAAGGCAGTCGCTTAAAGCCCATTCCCACTTTACATATTTTATTCTTTCATCCTTTGGCAGGAGTGTGTTTACAACGCCTGCTGCGCTTGACAGCTTTGAAATCTGGTCAACATACCTGTTCCAGGTCTGCCTGCCGGGCGCCAATGTGTAGGCAGTGTTGTCTGCAAATCCGCCTCCGCCGTGGTGCCTGTCAAAGAACAATACAAGGTCTGCGTCTATTCCCTGTCCCTGTATCTGCCTGAACGCATTGACAAGCTCATCATTTCCTCCCCTGAGCTTGTGGGTGGCATAGACTCTTTTCCCGCCAAAGAGTGCTGTTTCTCCGCAGCCAATACTGTCCCCTTTTGCATGGAAAGGCTCTACCTGTTTCTCAAATCCAGGCGGTATCATGTTTGCAATCGCAATTGCCTCATCCCTGCCAGAGCCTGCCTTGTTGTAATGATTGCCTGATGCAATAGCCACCCTGCCTCCATTCTGCAGCACTTCCAGCAGATATGGCAGGCACCTGTCTTTCCATTCTCCAAGCGCGGCGTCAATGTGCGTTATTGGCGTTGCGTACACCTGCTCCTTCCCAACCTGCATGAGCCTTCTTATCTTTTCTTCTGGACTGTAAGATCCATTGGCAATCGCTTCAAGCCTTTGCTCGAACTTCTTTGGCGTAAGGCCCATGTATTGCTCATTTGTGCTGCACACTCCTGGTATAGGCGCGTGTATTGCCTCGCTTATTACAACCATGTCTGGCAGCCCATATGCTCTCTGGAATCTCTGCACAGCGTCAACAATTTCATAATTGCTTCTCCTGCCAGGCTCGTTTGCAGAGCTGAGATGGCTGTCTCCGTCAGACTCTGTCTTGCTCAGATCGCTTGTGAATCTCATTATTTTTTCAAATTCTTTTAACTCTGAATCCAGCTTTGATTTTCTATCTTCTGCAAGCCCTTCCTTTCCAAGCTCTGCCTTTGTCTCGTCAATTGCATTGCCTATTGTTGAAAGGAACCTTAGTGTGCTTTCATCAAGGAATTCAACCTCAAACCTTCCGTTTTCATAGGCAGTATGGAAAACAACGCCTGTTGCATATGAGCCGTCATTGTAGCGCTTTGTATGCACATTCCTTAGCCCCTTCCTTCTTAAGACTTCCAGCTTTGGCATTGACTGCAGCGTTGGCAGCTTGATATGCAATACTGTCTCAGGGATAAGCCTGTTCTGTCCGGCAACTATTGTTTCCCTGAACTTCATCTGCGGCTGGTACCTGAAGCCCCCTCTTCCATGAGAGGATAAAGTTACGTCAGGTATCGGAATATCAAGGATGTCAGTAAGCTTTACAAGCCTCTTTACCTCATCTTTCATCATCTGCAGGTCTTTTGCAGTGCATGCATTTGAACCAAGCATGTTAGGGTTGTGCGCAAGCATATAAATCAAGCCGTTGTCACTTTTGATTAGCGCGCCTTCAGCCTCGTTCGTACTTGGGTCTGATATTGTCTTGCCATTGCTTAATGGGTCTGTAAGCTCATTAAATGCGCTTGAGTGTATATGCGACCTTGCCCTTATTGCTTCAGGAAAAACGCCATAAATCATATCATTATAGGTTGTCTTGGCAATCCTGAAGAATATTTCCTCCTCGTCAGGCTCAAGCTTGTGCCTCTTTGTGCCCCTAAAGAAATCCCAGAACTCCTTCTGCCTTTTGACACCGTCAATCTTCTGCTGGTTTCCTGCAATCTGCTGCCTTATCTCTTCCTCTTCCTTGCCGAGCTGCGCAGTTGCCGCCTTCAGCCTTTCTGCCTTGTCCAGCAGCTGCCTTGTTGTGAGGCTTTTCTGCGCTATCATCTTGAATATCTCTGCCTTGGCAGTTTCATTCAGGCTAAACTCCTGAGCCTTTGCCTCAAGCATTGAACCTACATACTCTCTTAATTCATCCCCTGTTTTTTCCTTGGTTTCCTTAAGCCTTCTGCTCATGTACTGCATGAATGGCAGCTCATTCGTAAGCCCTTCTGCCTGCTTCTGCAGCTTGCCAAGCTTTGTCTCAAGCTTTTTTATTTCATCAGCATACTGCTTGAAATTCTTCTTTTTTTCAGCTGCATCAGCAATCATAAGCTCCTTTGCTATCTTCATGTTCTCCCTGTCTTCCTCGCCGTGCTGGTAATGCCATTCTGCTCCGGGAATAGCTGCCACAATCTTTTCAAGCTCTGCTCTTGCAGCATTTACAGCATCCTGCCCTGTCTTGATTTTCCCATCAACATGTTCTCTAAAATATTCAACATCGCTGGGCCTTAGCTCTGCTTTTTGCACTGCAATCTCAACAGCCTCGCTTGCCGGCTTTGTGGGATCTTTTGCCAAAAATCTCATATCCTCTGAGCCTGACACGCTGTAGAATTCAGGAACTCTTGGTATCATGGCGCCGAGCATCATTACATTTGTAATGTCTGCCCCGCCGTTATATTGGAGAAAATATCTTAACCCTGTCATTGCCGCAGGGTCAAATGCCTTTGTGCCGAAACCCATCTCGCCCATGTAAAGATTTCTAACTTTTACTGCATGCAGGTTGTCAGGAAGCTTTGATTCTATTGTTTTCTGTTCAGGTGAAGCAGAGTTCAGGCTTATGTTAAATCCTTTTTCTGCTTTCTTCTTGCCAATAATGCTTGCGTCAATTCTTTCAATTGTATTGATTCTTCTTCTTACTAGGGGCTCGCTTATGCCCATCATTTTTGCAAGCGCAGAAGTATGAATTGTTCCTTCTTTTGGTATTTTGTCAAGCAGCTCCATCTGCTTCGGAGTCAGCCTTGATCCTCGTGAAACCAGCCTTTCTAGAATATTTTCTATACCCAACTTTGCACCCCCCTTTTTAAAGCCTTTTATCTTATTATATGATAGTGTATTACTATTTAAATACCTTTATGTTTTGCAGTATATAGGTTGTTTAAATCGTGATTTTTTCTTTGTAGATGGAATGACTTGGATTTATTAAGGCTTTCTATAAGAAGGTTTCCGATAAGCTTTTATATTCTTGATTGTTTGTTCTTCTTATGGCAAAAAGGGTTTTTATTATTCATGGCTGGGGCGGGAAGCCGGAAGGAGAATGGTTTCCTTGGCTGAAAAAAGAGCTTGAAAAGAGAGAGTTTGTAGTTGAAATTCCCGAGATGCCTGATACTGATAACCCTGTAATTGAAGCAGGGGTTCATTTTTTAAAAAAAGCAGTAAAAAATCCAGATGAAGAGACTTATTTTGTAGGGCACAGCATTGGGTGCCAGGCTATTTTGCGGTATCTTGCAGATACTAATGTGCAAATAGGCGGCGCTGTATTTGTCGCAGGCTGGTTTACATTAAAAGGTTTGGAATCAGATGAGGAATGGGAAACAGCAAATCCGTGGATTGAAACACCGATAGACCTTGGGAAAGTTAAGAACCATTTGCCTAAATGCTCTGCCATCTTTTCTGGCAATGACCCTTTTGTGCCTTTGGAGAACTCTTCTGTATTCAAGGAAAAGTTTGGGGCTAAGATTATAATTGAAAAGCAGAAGGGGCATTTTAGCGAGGCAGATAATATAAAAGAGCTTCCTTCTGTTTTGAAAGAATTACTTGAGATTGCTAAATAAGATTTCCGGCGTTGCTGTAAATCTTCCAAATCCAGAATGCAAACCTTTTTTAAGAATGGCAGAATGGAAGTGGCATGGCTAAAAAAGGCGGCTGGCAATGAAAGTGGTGCTTGATACGAATGTATTGCTTTCAGCATATCTTTGGAGAGATAGCGTATCTAAAAAATTAGTGTCAGAACTATTGCATTATAAAGCAGAAATTTATACCTCGCCCGATATCATGGTTGAGTTCCAGCGTGTTTTAAAGAAGGATTTTGCTTTTATGGATAATGAAGTTATAGACGCCATGACAACAGTACTCTCTTTTGCCAGAATTGTACATCCTTCCGTAACGGTTGCGGTTGTTAAAGACGACCCTACTGACGGCAGAATAATTGAATGTGCAATTGCCTCTAATTCCACTTACATTCTCTCTTATAACAAACACTTGCTTAAGCTTAAGGAATACGAAGGCATTAAGATGCTGCGCCCGGAAGAAATGCTGGCCATGCTTAGGATGTTGTATTAGCTCTTTTTTCTTGCGCGCTCTCTTTCAGCGGCTTTTAATATGTCTTTCTCTGTAAACCCCATTGCCTGGAGCCGCTTTTGGTTTTTTGCAGCAATCTCATCCAGTGTTTTAATAATCTCTTCATTGGAATGGGCCTTTATCTTCTTGAGAATCACAGTATCTTCTATTCCCATTACTGAAAACATTGTCCCTTCTTCAGCCCCTATCGTTTGCCTTATATCTTGGGGTATTACGACCTGGCCTTTTGAGGACATCCTTGTTGTTTCCATAGTAAGAAAGTAAGATTATCTTATTTATAAACTTATCCCTTGCAAACACCCATTGGAACAAGCTTCACAACCTTTGTTGAAATGCCTGCGCCTGCAACGCTTTCAATCACTTCATATATCGGCTTGTATGCTGCATCTGCTTCCTCTGCCAATACATCAGGATGGGTGCATTCAACGCATTCGCCTTTTGCTTCCAGCTGCTTTCTGATTTCCTTCCCGCTCATTGTCGCGATTGCCTTGTGCCTTGACATTACCCTGCCTGAGCCGTGCACAGAGCTTCCAAAAGATTTTTTCATTGCTTCTTCTGTTCCCTTCATTATGTATGATGCAGTGCCCATAGAGCCTGCAATCAAAACAGGAACTTCAGGGAATGCCCTTGTTGCGCCTTTTCTGTGGACTATAACTTTTCTTTTTTCTTCATTAACAACATGCTCTTCAATCTTCACAACATTGTGGCACAAGCCGTAAACTGTTTCCATTTCCATATCCTGCCATGTCTTTCCAAATATTTTTTCAAAAGCTTCCCTTATCCACTGCGTCATGACCAATCTGTTTGCAAACGAATAATTAACAGCGCATTTCATTGCCTTGAAATAATCCTGCCCTTCATCTGAATTAAATGGCGCGCACACCAGCTGCCTGTCCGGTAATTTAATGTTGTATTTTGCCGCTGCTTTCTCATGCAATTGCAGGTAATCAGTAGCAACCTGGTGCCCTAAGCCTCTGCTTCCGCAATGCAATAGAATGCAAACCTGGTTTTTCTCTTTTATTCCCCATTTATTTGCAGTTTTCTCATCATGGATTTCATTAACAGCTTCCACCTCAAGAAAATGGTTGCCGGCGCCTAAAGTTCCTAATTGCGACAATCCCCTTTTTTTTGCCAGGTCAGAAACCTTTGAAGCATCCCCGCCTTCCATGCATCCGTTTTCCTCAGTATGCTCCAAATCATCTTTTGTGCCGTAGCTGTTTTTAACAGCCCATTTCAGGCCTTTTTCCAAAACTTCATCTAATTCTTCTCTTGTTAATCTTAATTTTCCTTTCGCACCTACACCGCACGGGATTTTATTGAAAAGCGCTGCCATGAGCTCTTTAAGCTTTGGCTTTACTTCATTTATTGTTAAATTTGTTCTTATGCTGTTGACGCCGCAATTTAAATCAAAACCTGTACAACCAGCTGAGATTACTCCTGTCTCATAATCAAAAGCCCCTACAGCTCCCATCGGCAGGCCGTAGCCAAAATGCATGTCAGCCAATCCTATCACAGGCTCTATCACGCCTGGCAGGCAGGCAACATTTGTCAATTGCTGTATTGCCTCTGTCTCCAAGGCATCTAATATGTATTTGTTTGCAATAATCTTTGCATCAACATTCATTCCTTCCCTTGCTGTTTTTGGAATTATCCATTCATAGTTATTTAGTTTTTTTATTTTGTCTTTCATGCGTAGAATAGTTAGGGAGATTGTTTATATAAGTTTCTAATTCAAACCCTATACAAACCTCTCAGCCTTGAAATAACCTGCTCTTGATTGTCTTTTCCTGACTTTGCAACAATCTCATAATGCTCAGGCCCGACTCTCCTGAAATAAAGCCTTCCGCCTCGCCTTCCTCGCATTTCATTAACATCAGTGCCTTGCACATGCGCTAATCCAAGCCCTGCCTGCAAATTTCCCTTGCTTAATTCATACACTAGGTGCTTTAAGTCCTTTTCAACATCCTGGTTGCGGACAGCCTCTCTTGTAAGGCGGAGAATCCTGTCATCTTTTTTAATCGCGCTTGTAAGCATGACATGATGCTCAAGCCCTTTCCGCAATGCAGCTATTCCAAGCAGGACAATTGCAGTGCCTGTTAATGGAAGAAGGAATGATGCAGGAGCGCTTCCGATAGCTGCGCCTGTTATTACCGCGCCTGTGCATGTGATAACAGCAGCTCCGAACAATATTGCTATGAGTGCGGTTGTTGTGTAAGGTTTCATGGCTAAAGAAAAGGCGTTTGATTATAAAAGGGTTTCGGGGTAACGCAGGAAAGCACGTTGGCTGAAAGTAAGGCATTGTAGCACGAAACGCACATAGGTAGTTTTTTGGAAATTTTGCAATATTTTTGGAATATTGTATAGTTCTTTGAAAGAATTGACTTTGACAACGGAAAATTGAACACTTTTCCGGACAAAGATTTTTATATAAGTCTATGCATAGAGAATCGTTCAAAAATTGGTGAAAAATGAAAGAGAGTGAAATCCTTGAGTTGAAGAAATCAACTTCTGAATTAAAAGAAGCTGTTATCTCAATAGCTGCAATTCTCAACAAGCATCAAAGGGGGGAAATGTATTTTGGTATAAAGAACAGCGGCGAAGTTGTCGGGCAGAAAATTGGGGAAGACACCATAAGGGATGTTTCAAGGGGGATTGCAGGGCATATAGAGCCGAGGATATACCCCCAGATAACACTTGTGCAAATTAAAGGCAGGGACTGCATACATGTTGAGTTTAGCGGCAGTAATATTCCTTATCATGCTTACGGGAGGGCCTATATGCGCATGGGAGACGAGGACAGGCAGATGAGCGTTAAAGAGCTTGAATCAATGATATTAAGGAAAAACAGCGAGAATATAAGATGGGAAAATGAAATTTCCCAGTATAAGCTAAGCTTTGTTGATGAGCCAGCGCTTAAGGCATTTATTCAAAAGGCAAACGAATCCGGAAGAATAAGCTTTTCTTTTGACAATACGAGAAATATTCTAAAAAAACTTCATTTAACAAAGGAAGGAAAACTGCTGAAAGCAGCAGAAGCGCTTTTCTGCAATGAAAATAGGCTTGAGGTTCAGGCAGCTGTATTTGCAGGAACAGACAAAGTAACTTTTCTGGATATTACGCAGTTTAACGGTAACATTTTTGCTTTGCTGGAGAAATCAGAGACTTACATAAAGGAGCATATTAACTGGAGAGCGGAATTTGGCTCGCTTGAAAGGAAAGAAATACCTGAAATCCCTTTAAGGGCGTTGAGGGAAGCATTGGTTAATTCGCTTTGCCACCGCGATTATTATGCTCCTGAAAGCAATAAGATAGCCATATTCAAGGACAGGGTTGAGATATGGAATCCCGGAAACTTTCCTGAAGGCCATACGCCTGAAGATTTCATATTCAAGGCAGAGAAGTCAATACTAAGAAACCCGCTTATTGCAGACATATTGTATAAGTCAAAAGACATTGAGAAATGGGGCTCCGGCATTAGAAGGATTTACGAAGAGTGCGCTGCTAATAATGTGAAAGTGAAGTTTAAAAGATTAAAGTATGGCTTTCTTGTTGTGTTTTACAGGAGGGAAATTACTACCCCCCAAACTACCCCCAAAACTACCCCTAAAACTAGAGAGGTAATTTTGCAGATTATAGCTCATAATTCAGGGATAACAAAAGAAGGCATTGCCAGGGCATTAGGAATTAGTGTTGACGGTGTAAAATATCATCTAAAGAGGTTAAAACGCCAAGGAAAGCTCTTATGGGAAGGCTCAAGCAAGAGCGGAAGGTTTGTGGCTGTGGAGAAAAAAGGCGCTGAGAATGTCACTGAAAAGGTCACTGAAAAGGTCACTGAAAATCAAATAAAGATTTTAGCTGAGATAAAAAAAGACAGCCATATATCCGCAGAAAAAATGTCTGAGGCAGTAGGCATTTCGTCACGGAAAATTAAGGATAACTTGAAAAAGCTGAAAAATAAGGGCTTATTGAAAAGAAGAGGGCCTGACAAGGGAGGTTATTGGGAGGTTGTTCGGAGATAGGTGTTTGCTGCGAAAGATATATAAGCACAAAGAAAATTATCACTACTGAAAATCATTAAGGGGGAATCAAAATGGCTGAAGAAAGCGACAAAATAAAACAACTGATGGGAAAGGAGTTGGGAACTCTTGTCCTGCTGTATCTTGTGGATGAAACCAATCTCAATGTGCAGACAACACTTACTCCGACTTACCATAAGAAATTGGAAGGTGTTGATGACAATGAGGAAACATCTAAATCATTTGTTGGGTATGTTGCGCACATAGATGATGAGCAAAGAAGGGTGCATCTCGCGCCTGGCTGGGATTATGATCAAAAAAGGCCGGCTGGATTAGGGTCTATTGGGATGGTAAGATTTGATTTTGACGTGATAGAGCATATCACATATCTCAAGCCATACTAGCTTGCATGAATGCTGGAGGCCGCTCTTTTTTCTTTTTTCCTTTATACTCTAAAGCAACCAAAATACTTATAAACCTTGATTAATTATCTCTGTTAGAAGAGAGGCGATAACAAATGGGAAACTTTTTTACAGACCTGTTCAGCAAGCTGACATTGCTTTTTGGCAAAAAGAAAGATATCAAATTAGGGCTCTATGGCCCTCCAAATGCAGGAAAAAGCACCTTGGCAAACAGAATCTGCAAGGACTGGCTTGGAGAAGAGATGAGCTCTGTAAGCTCTATTCCTCACGAAACAAGGGAAGTTATTGTCAAGGAAAAAATTGAGGTAAAGTCAAAAGGAAAGTCACTGACATTCAACCTTATTGACACTCCAGGGATTGCAACAAAAATTGATTATGAGGATTTCATGAAGTTCAAGATGAACAAGGAGCTTGCAAAAGACAGGGCAAAAGAAGCGACAAAAGGCGTTATCGAGGCGATAAAATGGCTTGACAACATGGATGCTGTTGTTGTAGTATTGGACTCAACAATAAACCCTTATTCGCAGGTTAACATAACAATCATCGGCAATCTTGCCGCAAGAAACATTCCAGTATTGATTGCAGCAAACAAGACTGATCTGAAAAAATCAGACATGAAAGCTGTTGAATCAGCTTTCCCGCAGTATCCTATTGTAGGCATATCAGCTGAGAAAGGGAAAAATATGGAAGACTTTTATGAAGAGCTGTTCAAGGTGGTAAAATGAATCTAACATTGCAATTTGTGCCATACGGAGAACTAAACAGCCTGGCGCCTGAAAAAAGGATTAACAGGCTGCTTGACATTGTAAAGAAAGACAAGATTGTGCTTTTGCAGGGGAGATTAAAGCCAAGCGAGGAAGCGTGGCTGATACAAAAAACAATGGAACTTGTCAGCAAGGATTTCAAGGGCATTGAGCTCTGCACAATATATCCTGAAGAAGCAAACCAGAAGATTTTCAGCCAGTTCAAGGGACTTCTTGTAAAATTCCTGATGGGCGCCAGGGAAGGGCTTACAATAATCGGCCCTGCCACAGTGATTAAGGAAATAAAAAGAAATCCTGACAAGATTGAGCTTTTGACAAAAGCAAGGTAATTTTTGGAGCAAAAACATGCCACACCAGTGCGTTAAATGCGGAAAGCTGTATGAAGACGGCTCACAGGAGCTTCTTACAGGATGTTCTGCGTGCTCTGGCAATTTCTTTTTCTATGTAAAGAAAGCTAATCTGGAAAAAGCAAAGGAAATAACAGAAAACCTGACTCTTGAAGAGAAAGAGCAGATGGAGAAGGATGTTCTGGACCTTGTTGGCGAAGATCTAAAGGAGGACCAGCCTGTTATTCTTGATTTGGAGTCAATCAGGGTTGTCAAGCCAGGCAAGTATGAGCTTGATTTGGTTGATTTATTTAATGGAAAGCCCTTAGTCTACAAATTGGCAGACGGCAAGTACATGATTGACATTGTGAGCACGCTTGGCGCAAAAAACAAGAATGTCAAGAACAGGCTGAAAGATAGAAAATGAAGACAGCGCTTGTTTATTCTGAAAAGCATAAATTGCATAATGATGCTTCGCATCCTGAGAATGCAGAAAGGGTTGAAGCGATATTAAAAGCAGTTAAAGATATTCCATTAATACATTTAAATGCAAGAAAAGCAAATAAGGATGAAATCCTTAAAGTGCATTCAGATGAATATTATGAATATTTGTCAAAGCCTGCGTTTGAAGTGATTGGTGAATTGACAAGATTCAATCCAGAAGTGTACAGCGGGGACACTTATTTCACAGACGCAACATTTGAAGCTGCTTTGTATTCAGCAGGCTCTGTGTTAACTGCAATAGATGTGATAGCAGAGGGAAAAGCAAGCAATGCTTTTGCATTGTCAAGGCCCCCTGGCCACCATGCTGAGAAAGAAGAGGCAAAAGGCTTTTGCTTTTTTAATAATATAGCGATAGCTGCAAGGTATGCTCAAAGCAAAGGATTCAAAAAAGTGTTTATTTTGGATTTTGACGCGCATCACGGAAATGGCACGCAGCACATATTCTATGAAGATGGCAGCGTATTCTACTGCTCAACACACCAATGGCCTTTGTACCCTGGAACAGGAAAAGCAGATGAAACAGGGGAAGGCAAAGGAAAGGGTTTTACATTGAATCTGCCATTAAAAGCCGGCACTGGAAGTAAAGAATACCTGAAATTAATGCAAGAAAAGATAATCTCTGCAATTGACAATTTCAAGCCTGATATAATTTTTGTATCAGCAGGGTTTGATGCTCACAAAGACGATCCTTTAGGAGGATTAAATCTTGATGAGCAATGCTACGGCAAAATTACTGAAATGCTGAAAAAAGCAGCTGAAAAGCGCTGCAATGGAAAGATAATCTTCTCTTTAGAAGGCGGATACAATATAAAAGCTTTAACAAGAAGCGCTCTTGAAGCGCTTAAAGAGCTTTCATTGTAGCGGCTTTTTACCATTATTACAAGAATCATACTTATGATAATGTTAATTGCAACGCAAGGTTTATAAACAAGAACGTAATAATCATACTTATGATAATGTTAATAGACAGGGAAGATGAGATGAAGGCCCTCCTTGAAATCGAGAAGTCCACAAAAGCGGAGCTTGTGCTTGTTTACGGAAGGAGAAGGGTCGGGAAAAGCAGGCTTCTTGTGGAATTTGCAAAAAAAAGGGACTGCTTATACCTGCTTGCGGACATGTCGGAAAACATACTTGATATATTTGCCAGGCAGGCAGGGGAAGAGTTTGTAAAATTCGGCTCGTGGGATGATTTTTTTGAGTTTGTATGCAAATGCAGGCATAAAACCATAATAATAGACGAATTCCAGTACATTTACAATATAAACAAGGCGTGGCCGAGCATCCTGCAGCGATACTGGGAAAAGATAAAGGAAACTGACAAGAAAATAATCCTCTGCGGCTCAATAATCTCAACAATATACAGGATTGCGAAAGGGCACGGCTCGGCCTTATACGGGCGAAAAACAAGGGAAATTCAGCTCAACCCGCTGCGCTTTAAGCATATTAGCGGGTTTCTGGGGAAATATAACACAGAAGAGCTTGTCAGGGCATATTCGGCAACAGGCGGAGTGCCAAGGTATCTTGAAGAAATGAATCCGAACGAGAGCCTGGAATGGAACATAAAAAATAAAATACTCGACAAAACCTCTTTTCTTTATAACGAGCCGATGAACTTGTTATTTGAAGAGTTCAGGGACCCTGCGCCCTATGTTTCAATATTGCTTGCAATCGCCCAAGGCTATACGCGCTTTAACGATATTGCGGTTGTCAGCAAGATTCACGGCAATAAGCTGCCTAAGTACCTGATTGTTCTGGAAAGGGTGAGGATAATCGGGAAAGAAACGCCTGCGACTGAAAGAAAAATTAAGGCAAGAACAACAAGATACAGGATAATGGACAATTTCTACAGGTTCTGGTTTACATTTGTATTCAGAAACAAATCAATGATTGAGCAGGGCAAGAACGATGAGCTGCTGGGCATGATTAAAACAAGCCTGAATGCTTATGTCGGGCTTTGCTTTGAGGATGTATGCAAAGAAATGCTTGAAGAGCAGGATTTTACAAGAGTCGGCAGATGGTGGCATAAGGCGGAAGAAATAGACATTGTTGCCGTAAATGACATAAAAAGCAGGATTCTTTTTGCGGAATGCAAATGGAAGGGCAATGTTGACGCTTCAGCCTTGCTTTCAGAGCTTAAGCGAAAGGCGGGGCTTGTTGACTGGAACAAGGGCAAAAGAAAGGAAAGTTATGCAATATTCGCAAAGTCATTCAAGAAAAAAGATGACGGCGCATTATGCTTAGGCTTAAAAGATATTGCGAAAAAAATCAAGCAGCAAGCAAAATAGCGCTCTTGAAGCGCCTAAAGAGCTTTCATTGCAGCGGCTTTTCACCATGTTGCCAGGGCCTGCATGATTCCACTGCGCCATGTTTTACGCAACTATTCATTCCTGCTTTTGAAAATAGCCATTGCATTTTTTGAAGCAGCCTTATAGAGCTTTTCCATTACTAAGTTAAAATCATTGTTTGACACCCAGAATTTAGGCTTGCCCAGCCTCCTTAAGATGCTCATTTCCACCTCCGGTTCCCTGACTGTAATGGCTATTTTTGCATCTGAATTAAAGCTGAAAAAATCTTTCATCTATGCTTTCCCCTTGTTTTTCTTTTGCAGGCATTTGATTCCTTTTTTGTTGCTTGTTCAGCGCGATTCACTTTAGCCGGCTTTTTCTTTGCCCTGCCTTTTTTCACAGGCTTCTTTGCTGCAGGCTCTTCTTCTTTATTGTCCAGTATTCCCATTTCTTTGAACAGGCTTTCTTTGCTCATGCCGCGAAGCTTGAACAGCATCATAGGCTCATAATCAATCTCATCAGCCAATGTGTAAAACACGGCTGCTATGTGCTTGCAGGGATTTGCATAATCAGGGCAGCTGCATTTTGCTTTGAACTCATTTGGCACAAAAGAGCAGCCTGCAACCTCGTCTATGCGCTCAGGCATTTCATTGTTAAGCAGCTTGCCCGCGATAATAGGCGTATTGCCAAGTTTTTTTATGATGCCATTCCATTTCTGTTTGCTGAACTTATTAAAGTTTATGCTTACTTTATAATTTCCCATCGAACCCTTGACAGCAGCGCTTATGTTTCCTTCATCTACCTTGAAATTCTTGACCATTTCCGCGCGCGCATACGCCCTTCCCCTCGCCATCCTCTGGTCGTATTCAAAATCTGAAAGGGATTCAACCCACTTCTTGCCCCACCATGTTTCTCCAAAATTCTTTCTCGCCTTCCCGGGTTTTGGCTTTGGCCTTGGCGCCGCCTTTGGAAAATAGTCCCAGTGCATTTTTATTCCTCCAAATAGTTTTTTCTCAGGGCAAATAGCTCCCTGAGCTGCTCGTCATTAAGCTCAGTCACTGCAATCTCCCCTGATAAGAGCAGCGAGTTTGATAAATAAAGCTTTCGGTTTATCATTTCATCTATCTTCTCTTCTACTGTGCCTGACGCAATAAACTTATATACAAAGACATCTTTTCTCTGCCCTATCCTGTATGCCCTGTCAGTCGCCTGGTTTTCAACAGCAGGGTTCCACCATCTGTCAAAGTGTATTACATGATTGGCTTTTGTCAGGTTGATTCCCAGCCCCCCTGCCTTTAACGACAGCACGAATATCTTTGGCGAGCTGTTGCTTTCTGACTGGAAAGTGCCTATCATCTGTTCCCTCTGTTTTCTGCTCAGCTGGCCATGAAGAAAGCATACAGGCGTGTCAAAATATCCTTCAAGGTCATTTTTAAGCATCCTGCCCATTTCCGTGTACTGTGTAAAAATAAGGCACTTCTCATTGTTCCGGAGAAATACGTCAATAAGTTCTCTGAGCCTTATAACCTTCCCTGACCTGTCAGAAAGCCCTGAGCCGCAGTCCTTTAAGAAGTTGGATGGATGGTTGCACACCTGCTTTAGCTTGGTTAAGGCTGCCAGTATCAAGGCTCTCCTATTTTCGCTTTTTTCCTTTATCGCTTTAAGAGAGCTGTCAACTATAGCCTGATAAAGGCTTGCCTGCTCTTTTGTGAGGAAGCAGTAATCTTTTATTTCAGTTTTTGCAGGAAGGTCTGCTATTATCTGCTTGTCTGTTTTTAGCCTTCTTAGCACAAAGGGGCTTATTATCTTCTTCAGGATGCTTGTCTTATTGGCGTCATTCTGCAGCTCAATGCCCTCTGCAAAATTTTTCTTGAAATTGCCCCAATTTGACAAGAAGCCGGGGTTAGCGAAGTTCAAGATAGACCATAATTCAGAAAGCCTGTTTTCAACAGGCGTGCCTGTCAGGCAGAACCTGTTTTGGCTTTTTAGCTTGCTTATGCTTATGGTTTGCTTTGCTTCAGGGTTTTTGATATTCTGCGCCTCGTCAAGTATAACATTGCGCCAATTGGCGCCGATGAAATGCGCTTCGTCTTTTCTTAATGTGGCATAGCTTGTTAAAACAACGTCGTTGTTTTTTAATTCATCTTTCAGCTTTTCAGTTTTTAGCCTGTTTTGGCCATGGTGCGTGTAAGCTTTCAGTTCAGGCGAAAATTTTTTCAACTCCTTTTCCCAATTGCTTATGACAGAAGTGGGGCACACCACCAGCGACGGCCTTTCTTTGGCCGCAAGCAGGTAAGCGATAGTTTGGATGGTTTTGCCTAATCCCATATCGTCAGCCAGTATGCCGCCAAATCCCATGTTCCTGAGGTAGAGCATCCACGAGAACCCTGTCTTTTGGTATGGCCTGAGCTGGCCGATAAAAGAGCATGGAACCTCTAATTGGCTGATTTGCTTGAAATCAAACAAGCCATTTATTTTTCGTTCGCACCATTCCGGGGCATTTATGCTGCTTATTTCAAACCCGCCTTCCATTAGCGATTTCACGCTGAATGCATCACGAAGTGAAAACTTTTCTTTTTTTTCAAAATAATCAATAAGCGTTTTCATGTCCTTTTCATTTATCTCAACCCATTTGCCGTTTACTTTCACAAGCTTATCCTTGCGCCTGCTTAATTCGTAGAAATCCTCTCTTGACAAATCCATATCCCCTATTGCAACAGCGTAGTCAAAATCAAAGAGAGCTTCCCCAAGCAGCCCTGCGCCTGCCAGCTTGAATTTGCCGCTGTCTTTGAGCCGAATTTTTACTTTGAAATTGTTTATTCTTGCAGCCGCTATCTTTGGCACATGGACAACATATCCTATGTCCTTTAGGAGGAACGAATCCAGAGAAATGAAATCAAGCGCTTCACTGGCTGAAATGCTCACCTTGTAAGGGTTGGGCTTGTACAGGGCGCTTTCAACTATTTTTGAAACTTTCGCGGCAGTTCCAAGATCCATCAGCAGGTGGCTTTTGATGTTTTTTACTGGAATCTTATTATTGCCCTGCCATATTTCATTTAACCCTATCAACAGGCTAGGGTCGTTTTTTGACTGAATATTAAATGTGAGCAGCCAGCTTTTTTCTTTGCCCGCAGGCTCTTCCAGCTTGAACAGCAGATTGTAATTAAGATCACGATTCACTTTGCGCGTTATGAGCCACTCCTTTAGGCCTTCTTGAACAGGGCTTGCGACACTCACTTTCTTCCCAAGGAGCCCGCGCAGCCAATTGTCTGTTTCTGTTTCGTTGCGAAGATTGAAGCTTGCATTCTCTATTGAAAATGAAATAATGGCATTAACCAGATATTCCAAGCAGCTTTTCACAGCTTCTTCTGTATCATCTGATAATTTTGGCTTGACACAGGAGGGGGCCTTTTTGACTAACTCCATGAACATGCTGTAATCGCCGGGGTTGTCAAGGTTAGGGATAAAGCAGCTTTGCCTGTTTCTGCAGAAAGGCACAAACCTCTGCCTTGAAACAAGGCTGAATGCAAATTTGAGGCACATTCTTAAAAACTCATAAGAATCGCCGAACAGAAAGCCGCGCTTTTTTTCCTGGCTAAGAAGATTGCGCGCCAAGGAGAAGCTGTCTGCGTTTATCCCTTTTATTTGAAACGCCTTTGGCGCTGCTTTTTTTATGCTGAACTGATTGTAGAACAGCTTCATGGAAGCCGGCATGACAGGCGCGCCCCCTATTGCGGGGATTTCAATTATGCAGGAAGCTTTGCTTGTTTCTTTTGCCGCAAAAAGCTCGGGATAAGCCTTCTCTATTCTGCCTATTGGAGTAAAAACTTCTTCTGTGTTTGATGAAACACCCCATATGAACAGCCCTCCTTCCACAAATGTTGCCTGCAGCTCATCCATTTTAACAAGGGAAGATGAAGTGGTAAATAAAGCTTATGCAAACCATTAAAAACATTACAGCCTATCATTTTACACAATGAAAGCAGTAGGCGGACAGGCTGTTATTGAAGGCGTTATGATGAGAAGAGGCAATAAAATCGCCATTGCAGTGAGAAAAGGCAAGAAAATTATTGTTAAAAAGGAAAAAGTAAAAACTATTACTGAGAAAAGGCCGTGGAGCTTTCCTGTTATGAGGGGCGCGCTATCGCTTTTTGAAACAATGGCAGTAGGCATGAAAACACTCAATTGGTCTGCTAACATTGCAGCAGGGGAAGAGGAAGAGGAGCAGAACAAGTGGATTTTTGCAGTTACTGCCGTTGCTGCAACTGCATTGGCTATCTTGATTTTCAAGTTTCTTCCCTTGGGAATAGCGCAGGTTTTCAGCAGGATAAATGCCTTAAGCAACAGGCTTGCATACAACTTAGTGGAAGGAGTATCAAAGATTGCAGTCTTCACGCTGTATATATATGCAATAGGAAAAATGAAGGATGTCAAAAGGTTGTTCCGCTATCATGGCGCAGAGCACAAGGCAGTCAACTGTTATGAGGCGAAAAAGCCGTTGACAGTTAAGAATGTGATGAAATTCTCAACAATCCACCCAAGGTGCGGCACAAGCTTCATATTGTTTGTCATTATCATAAGCATTATTGTTTATATATTCGTGCCAATGGATTTCAGCTTTGGGCTGAAGCTGCTTGCGCGCATTCTTTTATTATTGCCAATAGCAGGCATCTCATATGAGGTTCTTAAATTGTCTGCAAAGCACGGCGATAATATTCTGTTAAAAGCAGTTATGAAGCCGGGGCTTGCACTGCAGAAGCTTACGACTGCAGAGCCAAATAAAAGGCAGATGGAAGTTTCTATTAAAGCATTAAAAGAAGTAATAAAGAAATAAAATTTACTTAGGGGGAACCGCTTTAAGGAAATAATTCAAGGCCAATATCAGCTTCAATTCCAGGATCAACTCCAATTTGCCCTCTTAACATAAGCGCCTGCAAACTGTTTAATCCTGCTGCAATCTGCTCCAAGGTATCTGTATAACTGCCTGAGGCAGCCTCTATTAAAGGCGGTATTTGCTCTGCTGTCTCTATCCAGCCAAGGGTTTCATTCAGCAGCAAAGCCCACTTTTTTCTGTTGTTAAATGCTGTAGTTACCTCTGCGATTGTGGATTTTGGCTCTGGAACACATCTGTCTGCACTGCAAATTTGGCCTGCTGGGCACCTTTTTAGCGTCCATTCTGAGGGCGTCCCGTCATCATTGCAGTCAGTGCCTTGCCTTATGTTGAATTTATTTAGCGGATCGCACTGGAGGCATACAGGCGTGGGCGCAACTCCTGAAACGCATCTGCCTTCGCTGCAGTATTTTCCATCGCCGCAGGCAATCTCATATGAAACAAAGCCGTTTGCGACGTAATTCTCATCTGCTTCAACGCAGGCGCCCTGCCAACAAACCTTTCCGGGACTGCAGTCAGCATCGCCTTGGCAGTCAGCACAAACCATGCTGGTAATTTCCCCTTGTTGTCCATACATTGTCTTGCAGTAGCCTGATGCGCAAGTTGTTCCTATAGTTGTTCCTATTTGGCACTCTTGACCAGCGGCGCTTCCGGATATGCTGCTTGCCACGCAGGCATACTCAATCACAGCGCTTGTATCCTTGCACGAGTCTGTCTTGGCAAAATACTCCCCTGTTTCATTTACTCCTCTTATTGTCCCCTGAACAGAAGCATAAGCCCCCCCGTCAGAGTCATAGCAGTATGGAGGGTCTTCGCATTTTCCACCCTCACAATCGTTCAGGCATATAATCTCCCTGAACATCCCTTGCCTTGATTCCTCAGAGCAGTAATATTCAATCAGGGTTTTTTCGTCCCTGCAGTAATCGCTCCATGCGCCGAATTCCCTGCCTTCCTGGTTTGCAGCATATGTGGATGTGTAGAATCCCACAGTCGTGCCTTTTGTCGCAGCTGTCCTGCCCAGGGATTCTGCAGTGTCTGCTGTCATTATGTCAGAGTCCAGGCAGTATTTGCCTGCTATGGCTGCGTCCGGCTCTGTGCATGCGCCCGCCCTGCATACCTTGTCCTCAGGGCAAACCACCATCCTTACTGTAGCTGTGTCTTCCCTGGTGCATACTGCCTCGTAAAGCCTGGTGACATCGCCGCTCCTTGCGCAGTAATCAGGCGTGGTTGTTTCAGCGCCGTCATCACTTACAACGCTTACATGCGACGGAACATAAATGCCGTCATCATCCTCGCTCTCATCATTGTCACTGCACCCTTGTACTGCTTGTTCAGACGCAGTGCCTGTCACGCTTCCCCTCTCTGCAGCTCCTGACTCTGCCTCTGCCATTGCATCAGCCACTGAATCCGCTCCCCTGTTATTAAATACAACTGTTAGTCCAGTTGCAGGCAGTGTTACAGCTGTTTCTCCTGAAGCAAGCACAATCTTAACATTTGTTCCGCTGTCAGGTAAAATAAGCGTGTTTGAAGCGCGAGTGCCTATAATTATTGTTTCCCCTCTTGTGGTTGAAATGCGATATGCGCTTGCAGTGCCTGTTCCTCTTCTGCTTATTGTGTATTCCACGCTGTTTAGAGTGAATGAATCTCCGCTATATGCATGCTTTTCAGTGTCATTATAATATAATCCCCTGAATCCTGCCCTGCTTGCAAAAATTAGCTGGTCAGTGTTAATAGTTGCCCCTGCGGTTGTTGTTAATATTATTGTTTTGCCAGGGGTTGTCAGCTTAAATGCAGGCACTGAAGTTGAAGCGGAGCCTGAAGTAGTTACAGCATCGCTTAAATCAACATTGCCGTAAGTTAATCTGGCGCCAATCGCTGTAATGCCGCCAGGTCCTCCGTCTGTTCGTGTGGCAATGGCAAGATTTGAAATTATTATTATGGCAAGCAGCAGGATTGCAATTTTTGTTGTTTTGTTGTATTTCATTTTTTCACCTATGAAACCTGCCGTAGTGCGCATACTCCGGATAGGCATGCAGTGCCGCTTTCGCAGGCATCAGCTCCTGAGCAAGGCTGTCCTTTGCATAAGGGTAAAGGTGTAGCAGAACTAGTAGGCAATAAGAAAAATTTTGCCTTTTCATTGCATTGTGCAGCGTTCATTTTAGGGATAGCTTTGATATTATTGTAAGCATTGTATTTTGTTGCTATACCCGTAGAATATCTTACTTGCTTTGTATATTCTTCTCCTGCTGCCAGTAAGAAAAGCAGGGTGTATTGCCCTGACAGGGTTGCTCCGCCCTCAAACAAAACAATCTTAAACTCATCTATATCGATGCTTCCTGTGTTTCTGAGCGTGAAATTCACAAATCCATAAGAAGTGCCGCTAAGCCCCCTGCAGGCAGATACAATCTCAAAGCTTATCGGGTCGTCGCAGGTAGCCGGGGGCAATGTTTC
>JAHJRD010000051.1 GCA_018830945.1 Nanobdellota archaeon
AAATAGGCTATAAACCTTAAAAACAAGGCTCTTTAGGGGGAATGGGCATTAATTTTTGTTTTTGCTCTTTATAAATGGATTTGGTTCAATTTTGAGGAATTATCGAAGAGAAACAGGGGAATATGTCAAACATGAGTTATATAATTTATATACCTGACAGCAATGCTTATAATGTTTGCTGTCTGCTGGTATAATATGGAAAAGAAAAAAGCCGCTGGAATTGCATTTGCTGTTATTGGATTGGTATTTCTTATATTGTGGTTTTACAACCTGATGGCTCACGGCAGCATGCTTTTATCCTGGATTTATCTGGCTGTTGCTGCTGTGATGGCTTATTTGTCTAAGAGGATGAATAAATAAAAAAGAAATTAAAAAATACTTGCGCTTCTCCTGTCGCCTGCCTGCCTTATCCTCTGCCTTAATGAGTCTTTTCTTGCTTCTCTTGCTGCTTTCATGTGCATTGCCTGCTGGTAAAAGCCTTGCAACTGTGTTTCCCAGTCTCCAGGCTTATAATTCATAACCTCAGGGCTTGCTAATAGTGTATGACATCCAAAGCCAAAATATGGCGGGAAATCCCTTACTTCATGGAATACATTTTCCCCATTCATTTCAACAAAAACCCTTGCCGGAAGCGAATATTTCCAATCATCCTCAATATGAGGTTCAAAATCCATAACTGCTTTTAGCCCGTCTCTTTGGAAAACATATTTCCTGTTTGAAATATCTGCATCAAAGGTGCTCCATCTGCCTGGAACTCTTTTTGCAGCATAATGATATTCTCCTAATTCTACAGCAACTTCCTGCACAATCTCAAAAAGCCCCTTCTTTGCTACCTGTCTTTGCTGTTCCATTGTCTCCATTTTATTTGCCCCCTTATTTCACAACACTCGCTTTATTTATAACAACATCTGTCTTTGGCCTGTCCTGCGCGCCAACTGGTGTCTTTCCAATGGCTTCAACAACATCCATTCCTTCAATGACTTCTCCAAACACTGAATGGTGGTTGTCAAGCCATGGAGTTGCAGCCAATGTAATGAAGAACTGCGAGCCGCCTGTGTTGGGCCCTGCATTTGCCATTGACAAAATGCCTGCCTTTGAATGCGTTAGTGACGGATGGAACTCATCCTGTATCTGATAGCCGGGCCCGCCCATGCCAGAGCCTGTCGGGTCTCCGCCTTGCAGCATAAAGCCGTCAATCACCCTGTGGAATATTACTCCGTTGTAAAATCCTTCTTCAACCAATTTCTTGAAGTTGCCTGTGGTTACAGGAACCTTGTCGTCAAACAATTGAATCTTAATGTCCCCCATGCTTGTTTCAAGCAAAACCTTTGTGTTCATTGTATCCTCCTTTGCACTATTGCCTGTTATTGCGCACCCGCTTAATGCGAGCAATGCTAAAGCCAAAATTGTGTATATTGTTTTCATTTTATTCGCCCCCTTACCGAAAGCCCTACAAGGTGCTGCCCGCCATTTGTTGTATACGCTGTAACGCCCCTTCTTGCAAGCATTCCTGAACTATGTGTCCCAAATGCATCCATAATCTCCTTTGTTTGCTTAGGATCAGTATACATAAGAGTAGCAGTATCGAAACTATCAAAGACAACAACTATATTAAGCCCCATAGGAGTCTTACCCCTAAATCCAGGATTGGGCCATCTGCCGAAATAAGCATCGCTAATAAATGCGGTTTCAGCATGCACTCCTTGTATTCGCATTGTCCTGGCATTCTCAAAAGTTATTCCGGAATCAAAAAATATCCTCTCTTCCAGTTTTTGTGTTTTTGTCATGTTACTTACCCCCTACTTCTTAGCTGCTTTATTCTGCGCCTTTCTCAGCTCTGCCTCAACCACTGCTATCCTTGACACGCCTTCCTGAAAGCCTTGCTGCATGCTTGCAATAATCTTCTTCACTTCACCAAGCTGCTCTGACAACAATGCTTTTGCCTCATCTGTTGTCTTTGTTGTCATAACTTTAGCGCCTGAATTAATAATAACCTCATTGTTCTTCTCAAGCTTTGTCTTCACATACAAGCCTCCGCCCAGGGCAGCCAGAACTTCTGTTCCTTTTGAAGACTTGCCAAGCTCTTCAACGCCCTCAATCAGCATTTCAAGCTCTCTTGTCTGGTGCTCCAAAGCCTGCATCTGCTCAACAAGCTGCTTTACCTGGCTTGTAAGCATCTGGTATTCTGCGTATTTTTGCTGCATTTCCTCTGCTGTCATTTTTTCTTCACCTTTGGCTTTACAACAGGCTGCTCTTTAACCTTTCTCTGCCTTGCCGGAGCAGGAACAGCTGCTTTCTTTTCCTTTGAAGAAGCTTTCTTCTTCACTTCAAGCCCTGCATCCTGCATTGCCTGGTGCAGCCCTTCTGTCGAAACCCCTGCCTGTATCATGACAAACTTTTCAGTCGGCTCAAGGTGCTTTATGTTGCACCTTTTCCTTCTCACATTGCCGTTTACAAGAACGAAATTCTCATCTATTTGCTCAATAACAACTGCTGTTTCGCCTGAATCCCTGCCTGCTGTTTTTATGCAGACCCTGCCTATATCCATCATTTTTCTTTCCTCCCTATTGTTCGTCCGCACCCTGTCGCCAGGAATGCATCTTCCGTTTCAATAAAGAAGCATACTGTCTTACATAGAACGAGCATGCTCTTTAAGCTTAACTCTTGAACACTTTGTGCACAATGTGCCGCCAAACTTCCTTTCAGGCCTTTTCTTTGTCTTTGCCATTCTCTGCATTTTGTATGGCCTTTCTCTTGGGACGCCTGCAAGCAGCGCTCCGCATGATGCGCATTTTGCCTTGCTTGGCTTTCTCTTCCTGTATTGGAGCTTTGTAACTCCTCCAGGTGTTTTTACAAAAACCCTTCTGAAAGTCCTTGATCTGAATCTTGGTGCTGGCATATTTGTACTCCTTATATATCTCTATGGAGAAGATTAGGGTTATTTATAAAGCTTTCGTCGAAGAGACATTGTTTAGTTGACGTCATCTGTTTTCTTAAAGTTAGCGGCAAGTTCGATGAGACCCATCAATTTATTTCTTCCGAGAATGTATTTTACTCCAGCTTCCTCTGCCGGAGTTTTCCCATTAAGCCCCATGTGAGGATT
>JAHJRD010000052.1 GCA_018830945.1 Nanobdellota archaeon
AATCCTCACATGGGGCTTAATGGGAAAACTCCGGCAGAGGAAGCTGGAGTAAAATACATTCTCGGAAGAAATAAATTGATGGGTCTCATCGAACTTGCCGCTAACTTTAAGAAAACAGATGACGTCAACTAAACAATGTCCTGTATAATTTAGGAAAAACCCAGGCAGTAAAGTTTAAATATGAAAACCCATATTGATTTACAGGCAGGGCGTGGATCCTAGAGGCCCTTAACATACCGCAGCGTGCTTCAATGCACAAGCGGGAAAAATATGGTGGGGGGCGTCTTTGTTCCTGAGGATGTCCTCACCTATATTATTTTTCTAATAAACCTTAATTTAGAATTTCCCTTAATATAATCCTGAAGACGAGCATTTTGCCTGCAAACTCATGGTTCAAGTCAAGAAGGATATTGTTCTCGTCAAGCGCAGAAACAGCCCCGCGCAGGCTGCCTTTTGCAGTGTTTATCTTTAAAATCATGCCTTTTTCAAGGCTTATGCCATTATGCTCAAACAACTCCCGCGGGTATTCCCTTACAAAGGAATCCCTGCGCATGCCATATGCGCCATCAGGATGCACAGTTGCCATCTTTTCCTCTCCCTGCTGCAAGCCAATGACAGCCATTTCAAAGCCAGGCATTACACTGCCGCTGCCGATTGAAAAAACAAGAGGCGCATAAGAAGCGCCTTCCCTGTAGATGCCGGAATCCCTTGCATAGCTTTCCATTGAAGTTGCAACTGCCCTGCCCTCAAGAAGCGCTATGTAGTCAACCTTTACCCTGTCCCCAGCCTTTGCAAACATTCACCAGCACCCATTCAAAACTTTTTAAGGTATTTATCAGCAGGCTCCATGTCCTTCCATGCCATATCAAAAAGATTTCCGACTGTCGCTGCGAAGAATGGCGTATTTACCCACACGCCTGTATCGTAAGTAGGATGGACATCTGAGTCATTCATGAGCATGAACATAACTTCCTTGTTGTCAACAATACAGAACCTTGAATTTGGCTTCTGCAAATGCCTTACCTCTGCAAAAGCAGCAAGCTCCTTAAGCGCATCTGCCGATTCTTTTGTCACAGGCGCTGCAATCCTTACCTTAACGCCTTTCTTGCTGATTTCCTTAAGCATAGGCCCTAATGTTTCTGCTTTCCTTGCAATGCCTTTTGCGCTTGCCACAATAAGCACGCTTGAAGCTGCGTTTTTCAGCATTGTTTCCATATGCAGGTAAGCATTATGCCTTCCTTTTATTGCTGTTGACAAGTCAGATGATTCAACAAATTCAACTCCGTGCTTGTGCAGAAGCTCAAGCTCTTTCACGATTTCAGCACCTTTTGAGCTGTCAAGTTTTTTTGAATGTTCCATTGCCTCAATCTGCAGGTTCTTTTTTACCCTGTCAACAACTTCTTTTGGAGAGATTGCAATATATTTAATCGGCTTGCCTGACCTGAGCATTACAAAGCCCCTTTTCTCAAGCCCTTCAAGAATGTCATATGTCCTTGACCTGGGCACATCGCTGATTTCAGCAAGCTCGCCTGCGTTTGATATGCCGCGTGAAAGCAAAGCAGTCCACACCCTCGCCTCATAGAGGTTCAGCTTAAAGTAATGGCGCAACTCGTTTAGAAAATGCTCTTCTGCAATCATACCATTGACACCTCTTGAGTTTTACGAAGAGTGCTCGAGAATCGTAGATTCTCGGCACACCGAGACAAAGTCTCGATTGAGGTATGGGATGTTAATCCCAACACCTCTTTTAGTAGTGACAGCCATTTGTCACTATTGTATTACTCTTTTTGTAATAAGCTTTAAGGTTTATAAAGTTTTGTGCAATTATAGTTACTATGGTTTTATTATGCTTTGACATGGACAATACTTTATTGCGCTCAAACAAGGCGCATGTGAAAGCTTTTAACAAGGCTTTTGTTAAGCTTGGATTAAAAAAGGTTAAAGCTAAAAGTCTTATTGAGCATTTTGGGAAAGTGGGAATACTGGTAATCAAAGCTGTTTATCCAATGCTTTCTGACAAGGAAGCTGAAAAAATTCTTCTTCTGCATAATCAGCTTGTTGCAAAAGAAACAGCAAAGTATGCAAAGCAGATTAATGGAGCGGATAAATCATTGAAACAATTAAAGAAGATGGGCTTTAAGCTTGCTTTACTGACTAACTGCTCGCATTCAGAAATCAAGGCTTTGCTGAAAAGCGCAGGGATTGACGCAAAATCATTTAGATTGTTTGTAGGCGCTGATGATGTAAGGCATGGCAAGCCGTGGCCTGACGAAATATTGAAGGCGAGAAAAGCATTAAAAGCGCATTGCATTTACATGATTGGGGATTCAGTATATGATGTAAGGACAGGGAAAAAGGCAAATGCAAAGACAATCTCTGTATTGACTGGAGATTTCACAAGAAAGCAATTGCTTAAGGAAAAGCCGGATTATATTTTAAAGAGTGTTAGAGAAGTTCCTGCGCTGATGAAAAAGATTTATAAGGAAAAAAATTAAAAATCCCTGTCTTCCTTTCTTACAAAGAATATGCCGTTTTCCCCGCCCTGGCCGTGCTGCCATTGCGTGTAGCGCTTCTTTACATGCTTTACCTCAGTCATGTCAAGGTCAACGCCGCGCTTCCTCTTTATGCGCGTAAACAGCTTTGTGTTGTCCGGCTCCTGCAGAAAAACCTTATGCAGGAAATTGTATTCCTCTTCTGTGAAGAGTTTTGGATTTTTTCTCATTGTTCGCCTCCTACATTCTTACGTTCCTTAATGAATTGTCGATGTGATTAGGCAAGACACTGTGATAAGGACAAAAGCCACGATAAGGTGGATTATTATAAACAAGACATTTGTATAGGGGCTCATCGCCAAGATATGGACAATTATTAAATAGGCCCAACGTTGTATCAGAAGTCTGTCTCACCGTTACATCAACAGAGACTGGCTCTGAAAGCATTAGAGACTGAAGAAAACCGCGTCCTTTGCATTGGATTTTAAAAGTCTGTTCAACTGCCTTGTCTAAATCCTTCTTCTCTCCTTCCATCTTAAATTTGCCCCCGATGCCAAAGCGATACTACTCGCTTATAGCTACTATCTGTTGCTATTAGGAAGATACAACAGATATATAAAGGTTTCGAATGAGCAAAAACAAGGTTTAAAGGCAATATAACCGCAACATTTAAATAATACTTAGTCATACTTAGTATAACATGGAAGCAGTATGCATTAAAATGGAACATAAGATAATGCAGGAAATGGAAACCTGCATAGAAGAGGAGAATTATTCCACAAAAACAGAGTTTATACGCGAGGCGGTAAGGGAGAAGATAAAAGCCATAAGAAAAGAGAGGGCGCTAAGGATGCTTGAGGCAAACTTCGGTAAAGGTGGAAAGTCAAAGTATACTGATGCGGAATTTGAGAGACTGAGAGAGAAAGTTGCCGAGGAATATCTCAAAAAAAGAGACCTAATCCTAGATTAATTCTTCCGGTTTCCTTATAACTGCAATATCCAACAAAAGGGAAAAGTGATTGTCTCTCGATACAAGAATTGCATCATTGTCTCTTGCAATTACTGCATACAAGGCATCTGCAAAAGGCAGTTTCCTTTCTTTTTTCAATTTTTTAGCTTCTGATTCCTCTTGGGCAGTCGCCTCAATTTTTATAAGCGGCGCAATGCTTGCTATTGTTTCAAGAATCAATACAATTATGTCAGAATTATACTCAATCGCCATTTCCTCTATAACTAAATCGCAATAAAGTATTACTCCCTTTTGTTTTGCAACTGACCTGAAAAACTCCAGAGCCCATTCTCCCAGCGGCCTTAAATTATCACTCCTGTTTTCATAATAATCCCTGTAAATTAATGTGTCCACGAAGTATTTCTGTACCATTTGCGTCAGATAGCTTATTTTTTTATGATTTATAAGAATTGGCTTTTGGTTTTTGGAAGATCTTCAGCAAATCCGAAAAAATCTCGCCAAATATATTTTTTAAGGGGCTTTTCCTTTCTGCAAATCAAAGAAATCCTTGTATCCTGATGCCTGCATCCTGAACAGCCTTGAATATCTCCCTTTGTTTGCAAGCAATTGCCTATGGCTGCCCTGCTCAACAATCTTCCCGTTATGCATAACAATAATCCTGTCAGCCATCCTGACTGTTGAGAACCTGTGCGAAATAAGTATGGTTGTCTTGTTCTTTGTAAGCTGCCTGAATTTCCTAAAGAGCCTGTACTCTGCTCTTGCATCAACAGCAGCAGTCGGCTCATCAAGGCACAATAAATTCGCATCCTTGAAAAATGCGCGCGCCAAAGCAATCTTCTGCCACTGCCCTATTGAAAGCTCTGTGCCTTCATCAACAAGAGTTTTCCCTATATGAGTTTTATATTTCTGCTCAAGCTCTTTTATGAATTCCCATGCCTCTGCCTTTACAGAAGCTTCATGAACCCTGCCTTTTCTTTTTATCTTTCCAAGCCTGCCATAGCCGATATTCTCCTCAACCAATGCCTCATACTTCATGAAGTCCTGGAAAATAACCCCTATGTTTTCATAAAGGCTGTCTAAAGAATATTCCTTTATGTTTTTTCCATCTATGAAAATCTCCCCCTCTGAAACATCATACAATCTTGTAAGCAGTTTAACAAGCGTTGTCTTGCCAGAGCCGTTCTCGCCGACAAGCGCAAGGCTCTGCCCTGGCTTGATGAGCAGATTAAAGTTTTTCAAGGCTGGCTTTTTTGAGCGCGGATAATAAAATGTCACATTTCTGAACTCAATGCCTTTCTTCAGCCTTGAAGGGAATTTATGGGGGTGCTCTGCCTCCTTTATGACAGGCTCAAAGCTTAGTATCTTGACAACAGGCGAAAGGAATATTGCTGACTGATTCAGCTCGCCAATCATCCTAACCATGTGCCTTGCGTTTTCAGCAAACTGGAACAGCAATGCCCAGTAAAATGTGACCTGGCCTATTGTAATGCCACCATCAACAAACTCCTTTATCACGAACCATGCTGCAAAAACTGACAATGCGCCGCCAAGCAGATTGATTCCTGAGAACAATGCAAGCTCGCGCCATGCTGCCTTTTCCTGCTTTTTCAAAAAATCGCTGAACAAGCTGTCAAACCTTTCAAGAAAATGGCTTTTCAAGCCAAACAATTTAATCTCCTTTACAGCCTCAGGCCGCTCTGTCATCAGTGACTTGTAATAATATGCATGGCGGAAAATCGGAGATGAAGTGTCAAACGCGCTCCACAATATTTCAGAAGCTCTAAAAGCAAGCACAATGCTCGGCAATGATGCAAGCAGGATAAGCGCAACAACAAGCCAGTTGAATGCAAAAAGCGCGCTAAGTATGACAACCACGCTCACTGCCTGGCCTGCAAACCATGTGAACTGCCAGAAAAATTCAGTTACCCGCCAAAGGTGCTGGTTTGCCTTTGTCAATGTATTGTAATATTCAGGGTTTTCAAAGTAAACAGCATCAAGCGAGGACACTTTTTCCATCATTGCCCTTGTTGCATACTTGTCAAGCCGCTGCGCATGAATCCTCTTGATTATCATCTGCATGTCCCAAAAAAGGTTCTGCAGGATTTTCGCAACAGCATATATAACAAGGATTCCGGCAATGCCTATGCCCATCTTTTCAACAAAAGAAAACTCTGCGCCGCTGACAATCCTGTCAATGATAATCCTGAAAACATAAGGCTCTACAACAGTCAAAAGCCCGGCAAGAACAGTTATTAAGAATACGACAACAGTCAGCGGTTTAGATGAATTGTAAGTCCACTTTACAGCCAGCTTTAAAGCTGCTATTCTTTCCTGCAGTGTTACCTTTGGCATATGCCACCATTTTCTGAATAATAAAGCATAACTTATCCTTTATAGAGACTTTTGAAAAACCTATGTATGGGGCGTCAAAAGTCTCTTAGGGCTTACCGCAAAATAAAGTGATATATTTATAAAGAGTAGAGTCTTATAAATATTATGAAAAACGAGGAGATTATTGATAATAAACTATTTTATTTATCTACTCTAAACGAACTAGATTCAAGACATTATGTTGC
>JAHJRD010000053.1 GCA_018830945.1 Nanobdellota archaeon
AATTGGATTTTTGTTTTATATCCCATAAATAACACCTCCTCCCTATAAACTATATGTATATATAGTTATAAACATTTCGGTGCTGGAGAATATACTTTTGGATACTGCTTATAAATAACTAAAGAAAATCAACACATTCTTCTTTTGCTGAATAGAAAGCTTTATATACTGCTTTAAGTATAATATTATACTAAGGTAAGTATAAATGATATATGAGCAAGAAATGAAAATAATTGGGCTTTACAGGAACAGCCCTTTTAAAGAATTTACATTGCAGGAAATAATGAAAGCTTTGGGGAAGAGGTCTTATTCCTGGGCATATACTGCTGCAAAAAAGCTGGAAAAAGAAGGAATCATAAATATAAGGACAGCAGGCAAAACAATTCTTTGCAGTTTTAACTTAAGCAGCGCAAAGGCTATTGCAAATATTGCATATGCAGAAAAGCTGGCCTGCATAAGCAGGGCCCCAATGCAGCTGGCTGAAAAAATAATCGCCTCGCTTTCAAAATGCACTCCGTTTTTTATCATCATTATCGGCGGCAGCTATGCAGCAGGCACTGTAAAAAAAAGCTCTGACATGGACATTGCCATTATTGTTGAAAATGAGGATATAAAGCGCCAAATAAAGCCCTACCTAAAGGACGCAGTTGAGCTTTCTGAAGTAAATATTGACGAGCATTTCTTTACAAGAGATGAATTAAGGGAAATGCTTATAAGGCAGGAAGAAAACTTCGGAAAGGAGTTGGCAGGAAAGCACATCATTGCTTTCGGGGCAGACAGCTATTATTCAATTATTAAAGAGGCGCACAAAAATGGCTTTCAGGGATAAGCATGAGTATCTTGGCAATGAGAGAATTCTGGAATCAGAAATAGCCAAGCATAAGGCAAAAGAAAGCATACAAAAAGCGGCAGCCTCAAAAGCAGAAGCGCTGCTTAACTTCAGCAGAGCTAGAAGTGAGCTAAAGCAGGCAAGAATCTTATTTGAAGCATCGTATAAGGAAAAGTTAAAGCAGGAGCTTAACCTTCTGCCTGACGACACTTTTTACAGCGGTGCAATTGCCCATGCCTATTATGCAATTTTTTTCAGCGCAAAGGCGCTTCTCTTGACAGCAGGCATAAGGACAAAATCCCCAAACATACACAAGGCAACGCTTGATGCATTTGCATATTACTTTATTATCAACGGCAAGCTTGATGTTAAGCTGCTGCGATTATATGAATCAGCGCTTGTAAGGGCAGATTCCCTTTTGGGGCTTTTTGCCCGGGAACAGGACAAGCGCGGAAAGTTTACCTACCGCCAGCTGCCGCAAACCAATAAAGAGCCCGCAGAAGAGTCAATTGAGCATGCAAAATCATTTCTTATGCATATAGAAAAATTGATTGCAGAATAATAAATCCAGTGAAGTGCGGCGGAGCCCGGCCTTTATATTTTAAAAAAGAAACTACAAAAGCTTTGCCTGCTCAAGTAATCCATCCAGAGGATTGCCATATTTCGGGCCAAGCTCTTCATAAAACTTTTTCCATTCAGGATCAAAATATTCAAACTTAAATTCAACCGGCTTTTTAATGTCCAGCGCATGCACAGCTTCCATTAATGTGCCTGAAGAAATTCCAAACATCCACAGCTCATCTGAGACATCCACAAGCCTCATGCAAAATTCCATGCTCTTGTCCCTTCCCACACGGCTATTGCCTTCAAACCGTTCATAAGGAAGCGCTTGGAACGGATGCAAAGGAGCATAGCCTTCTGCTGTAACAACATCCATTACCTTTTCAATGCAATTGTCAACTGACTTAAGAAGCCTTGACGGAGTTGCGCAATAAATTAGTTTTGTCATCTTGGAAAGCAGTAAAGCACATTCCATTTAAATACTTTTTGCGAATAAAAGGAAAAAAAGCATAAAGTATATAAGCGCTTGATTTATTCCACTTCTTGTAAAAAAATTTGAGGTGATATTATGCCAGTTTTGACAATAGTCGGAGCCTTGTGGGGCGACGAGGGAAAAGGAAAAGTAACAGACGCGGTAAACGAAGAAGCAGACTTGATTGTAAAGACAAACGGGGGAGCCAATGCAGGCACCACATATGTTGTCGGAGACAAGCAGGTAATACTTCATCTCTTACCTTCAGGCGTATTAAGAAAAAAGAGGTCCTTGCTGGCGCAGAACATTGTAATGAGGCCTGAATTATTATGCAAGGAGTTAGAAGAATTCAACTGGGATGTTGATTTGGGAATAGACCCAAGGCTGCATGTAACTTTACCTTATCATTTGGCATTGGATTATGCAAGGGAGAAAGCCGCTGATATCAAGGCAAAAGGAGACAACAAGACAAGCGGCGGGGCAATTGGAACTACATTATCAGGCATTGGGCCTACATATGAGCAGCAGAAAAGCAGAGCTGGAATAAGGTTCTGCGACTTGTGCGGCGATGAAACTAAGCTAAAAGCAAAAGTCAAATCAAACTATGAGTATGTGAAAGGAATTATCAGCCAGCTTGGGCTTGAGATGGTAATGCCTGACAGGAAAATAATTGAAGGGAAATATATTATTGAGGATGTGCCTTTGACATTGGAACAGTGCGAAGAGCTTGCTGTTGAATCAGGAAAAAAGCTTAAGAAGTATATGGCAGATGTTTCAAGCGAAGTGTATGATGCAGTAAAAGCAGGAAAAAAAGTAGTACTGCAGGGAGCGCAGGGCACTTTATTGGATATTGCTTTTGGGAATTATCCAAAAGTAACAAGCTCTGATGTAAGAGCTCCTGCTGTTTACACTGCTGTCGGCATTCCTGCATTTCCAATGAAGGTTGTTGGCATTGTGAAGGCTTATCCTACAAAAGTAGGCTCAGGCCCTGTTGTCACTTGCTTGGATTGCCAGAAATGGCCTGTTGATGAGTCAGTATCAGACCCTGTTGCAAAGCTGATAAGAGGCAGGGGTAAAGAATTCGGAGCAACAACAGGAAGGGCAAGAAGAGTTGGCTGGCCTGACATGGTTGTTTTGAAGTATTCGCAGCAATTGAACGGCTTTACAGACATTGCCTTGACAAGGTTTGACTTGTTATGTGACATTAATCCATTGAAAGTGTGCACTGCATATGAGATTGACGGAAAAACAACTGACAAGTACCCTGGCTGGGATTTGGATGCTCTTGCAAGGGCAAAGCCTGTTTACACTGAGATTGAAGGGTTTCCAGATATCTCAAATGTAAGAAAGTATGAGGATTTGCCTTCAGGAGCCAAGAAGTTTGTTGAATTGATTGAGAAAACAACAGGCGCGCCTGTTTCAATCATTTCAGTGGGGCCTGAGAGAAACCAGACAATCTTCAGGGATTTCAAGGCGTTTGAGTAAAAGAAGGCTGCCTTTTTCTTTTTTTCATATTTTCTCATACCCTTTTCCACAAGGCTTTTAAATACATAGAAGATTACTGTATTTGGTAAGGCAATATGACAAGAACGCTAAGAGACGAGAAGATTCTGGTTACTGGCTGCGGCTTTGTTGGCAAGAATTTACTGCCTGCGATGCAGCAGAGAGGCTATACAAACATAAGGCTAACTGACTTAAGAAGACCTGAAAACCTGCCCAAAGGGATTGAATTTGTTGAGTCTGATTTAACTGATAAAGCAAGCCTTGAAAGGGCTGTTGAAGGATGCTATGCAATCGTGCATACAGCCGCCTTGTTTGATTTCTTTGCATCATGGGAAAGGCTATATGCAGTTAATGTTGAAGGCACAAGAAACATCTGCGAGGCTGCAATTGAAAAGAAAGTAAAAAAGATGGTAATGTTCAGCTCAGGCTCAATATATAAGGTTGGTGAGAACTTAAAAGAAGACAGCCCTATTGACCCTGTCGATCCTTATGCATTGAGTAAATTTCTTGCAGAGAATGTGGCTGCAAACTATAATGGAATAAACAATTTCAATATTGCCTTGTTAAGGCCTGCTGTAATATTCGGCAAAGGCGGAGATTACGGCGCAGGAAAAATCTTCTTGACGCAGGCTCTTACTGCAAAGCTGTTAGGAATGAAGCTTTTACCTGGCGAGGGGAAATTCAAGGGATGCTATGTACATGTTGGCGATGTTGTTGGCGCAGCGCTGCACATATATGAGCATACGCTGTTTACAAACAGCAGAAATCCTGCGGATATGGCATTCAACATAAATGCAGACGACGCGGTTTCACCGTTTGAAATCGCGCAGATGGCTGACGGTGCTATTGAAAAGACAGGGCTTGCAAAGCTGATTAGCGAGTTTGTGCCTGAGGAAAAGCGAGAGATAACTGTTACACGACCGATGATGGAATTTTTCGCCAATGTATGCACATATGCAGTTAACGCGCTGAGAGCAGTAGGCATATTAGGCAAAGACGAAAAACTAAGAGCAATGCTTGAGCCCGGCCAGGTTAAATATACGTTTCTTTCAGGGCATTTGAAAATGGATAACAGCAAGATAAGGAAGTATGGATATGAGCCAAAGCATACATGCATGTGCTCAATGCCTGCTGTAATGAGAGGCTATGACAGGCAGGGTTGGGACAAGCTTTTATTCTAAGCCCTTTTTTTGTATTTTTCCCCTTTTCGCGTTAAAAAGCCAGCGATAATTATTTAAATGCCTTAACCCACTGTAATTACATTAAAAGAGGTTAAAACTATGTCAGAACATATGGGCGGCGGAACAGGCAAGATTTGGTTCAGCCTTATATTTGGGCTTTTCCTTTTGGTGTTTGGAGGGGCTGCAACACTTGAATTTTTTGGCATAAACCTGCCAGTACCTACATTTTTCCTAAGCGATCTCGTGGTTAAAATACTTCTTATTGTTGCAGGATTATTGCTTTTGGTTGACTCATTCAAGGTAAGGACAATGATGGGCGCAACAAAGTTCTCTGCAATACTTATCGGACTGATAATGGCATTTGCAGGCGCGCTGCCGCTTTTGATTGATTACAAGCTTGTGGGTTTTCTTCCATTTCTCATGAAGCTTTCAATCCCAAATTATGTATTAAGCATACTTCTTGCTGTTTATGGTATATTTTTAATCATAAGGTCAATACAATTGTATAAATCACATGCAATGGGCTTTTACTGAGAAGGATTTTCCTCTTTTGGAAGAACATTATAAATATGCAGCCTCACAGGCCTATACCATATGCATTGCCTGTTTTTTTCATCAGCTATGCAGAAATCGCAGTTGGGAATTCCAAGCAACTTTCCATTTACTGCATACTTGTCTTTTTCTGAATCGCCTGCAAGAAAAAGATGTCCTATGCAAATCTCTTCCAATTTTGGCTCTGGCAAAAAGATACACCTCATAAATTAACATAACTACAGAGTTATTAAACTTTATCTATAACTCTGATATATATTCTGCAATACCAAAATCATTATAAAGGCAGTTTTATTCCCTTGCTATAATGAGGTTCACACTATCCGATGCAAGGCTTCTCAAGGAAAGCATTAATATTCTTTCAGAGCTTGTCACAGAGGCAACTTTTAAGATGACAAAAAACGGGATGGAGCTTCTTGCGATTGATCCTGCAAATGTTGCAATGGTTGATTTCAAAATTTTTCCTGAAGCGTTTGCAGAGTATGAAGTTGAAAAAGAGATAGAGCTTTCAGTAAACCTTGACAACCTTAAGGCAATACTAAAAAGAAGCAAGCCTGAGGACAATATCCTCGTCAGCCTTGACAAGGAAAAAAGCAGGCTCAAAGTGGAGCTTGTTGGTGACGGCAAGAGAACATTCAACCTTGCTTTGATTGACATGGACAGGGAGCAGCAAAAGCTGCCAAGCTTAAAGTTTACAGCAAAAGTAATCCTGCACGCGTCAAAGTTTGATGATGCCATAACAGACATGGGCATTGTTTCAGACTCTGTTGCGCTTATGGCAGGCATTGACAAGTTTTCAATGAAATCAGAGGGCAACCTGAGCGACGCAAAGGTTGATTTCCTTATTTCTGATAATGCTTCTGTTTCACTGGGGAAAGAGGAAGAGGTTGTTGCAAGGTATGCGATAGATTATCTTGCAAAGATAACAAAGGGCTCAAAGCTCGCTGATGAAGTTTGCCTTAATTTTGCAAACGACTACCCGCTGAAAGTGGAGTATAATGTGCCTGGCAAGCTTCATCTTGGCTTTGTGCTTGCGCCAAGAGTGAGCAATGATTAGATTTATATACTAGTTTTATATAGAAGGCATTATGGTCTCTTTAAGGCATATTCTGGCAGGAGCTGCGCTTTTGGCAGGATGCAATGCTTCATTTGATTCTATTGAGAAATCCAGCGAAAGGGCTGATTCATCTTATTATGCAGTGGCTGAAGAAAGTGTTGAGCAGGTAATGCCCCAGGAAGAGATTTGGCAGGAAGCAGTTCCTCAAGAACAGATTCTTCCGCAGGAAGAGCCGCTAATTGAGGCGCAAATTATTGCAGAGCCAGTCGTTGAGCCGCCTTTTGTGGCAGAACCAGACAGGGCCCTTGTTTCGCAAAGGGTGGTAATAAACATACCTGAATACAGGCTTTGGCTTTATAATACATATTCAGACGGCAATACAGAGGTTGATTATGAGATAACAATAGGCGTTGGAAGAGGATATCTTTATGCGCCGTGCCCAAGAGGCAGCTACTGTACCCCTCCTTTTTCTCCTATAGGGGAAGGATGGCTGCATGCAAAAATCCCAGGCATACGCATACAGTACCATAAAGGGCCAAAAGAAGGGCAGGTTGTAAAATGGAACAGCGGCTTTGATGAAGACGGCAACTTCAGGCGCGAAAAGATAGATTACCAAAATGTCATGCGCGGCATCACTACAAGGGTTAATGTTATGCAGCCGAATGGAAGAACAGAGCTTATGCATAATTACGCCCTGCATACAACTTACGATGAATTTACAGTAGGCATGCCTTCATCAGGCGGGTGCGCAAGGGTGAAAAAGCAGGAAATGCTTGAGCTTTTCAACAGGATTGCGCCTGAAACAAGCAAGGGAGTTATTCCAGAGAGGATTGAGATTGAATTCCTATATGATGTTGTGCAGCTTGATGAAAACAACATGCTTCGTCTGCATGCAAACATATACGGCAGAAACATTGACTGGCTAGATGAAATAAGGCATGATATGGCAGACAGGGGATTTTCCTGCACTCTTGATGAATCCGCGCTTGAATACAGGATAAACGAGCAGGATGCTGAATTCCACAGGGTGCAGCAGGAGATAAGGGAAATTTACACAAGAGATGCTACTGAAAATTATGTCTCAAGGGAGCTTAAGGCAAGGCTGCATGCGCAGTGGAACTTGAGGGAATTTTGCCTTGAGTGATTTGGCTGGCTTTCTTCGCTGTGATAACATTTATAAAGCAACTAGTTTTCTCTAACTGCAATGCCCCGGTGGTGGGTAGCAAACTCCAGAGAGTTTGATCATCTGTGGAGCATGCGCTTCGTATTCGAAAATGCAAAACATTTTCGGATATCCGAGAATCTGTGATTCTCGAATACTTAGCTCCCCGAAACACTTATATTGTTTCGCATCACTTAAAGGCAGTACAAAACAATAAATGCCCCGGTGGTGTAGCCCGGTCAAATTAGTTAAGCATTAGCTGGCTAAGACCATTCATTCGGCCCTTTCGAGGCCGAGACCCGAGTTCGAATCTCGGCCGGGGCATTTTTAGCTTTAGCGAAAAGGTCACGGACGATAAGGAATCGCAATTCCTGCATCGGCCGGGGCATTATTTTTTAGAATTAAGAGCTTTTATTGTTCTTCGGCTTCAGCTTTAAGTTTGCAGTGTCTGTCTTTACAAACAATCTGTTGTAGAACTTGAAGTCCTTAAGGATAATAGGCAGTGTCCATATTATTGCGATAAAGCCTATGATAAAGATGTAAGCATTGTATGTCTGCGGGTTGTCTGTCAGCAATGGCCTGCCGACAACTGAATAAAAAATAAGCGAAAAGCCCGCATAAAATAGCAGCACAACAAGAAATTTAGTGATAATATCCTTTGGCTCTGTTAACAGTTTTCTCTGCTCAATAAGTATTGTAATATAATAAATCAGAAACAATGTTATAATGACAAGTATGCTCCAATCCATGATATTAATTTTAAAGGCAGATGAATTTAAAAAGCTTTGCAAAGCCTTAAATAATGCATAAACAAGGATGGGATTTATGAAATACATTATAGAACAGTTTGGAAAGGTTTACAAATGGCATTTGATTGAGTACGTGCATATTTCAAAAATTGTTGGAAAAGGCAACTTAATCTTTACAAACACTTCATCAAGGCAGTTAGAGCCTTTAGGGAAAATAGATAAAAAGAGCATAGCGCAGCTCGGCTTTTCTGATGTTTGCATACTAGACCCTGCTTCTAACAAAACATTAAGCCCAGAAGATTGCAAGAGATTCAAATATCTTGTTTTCGGCGGGATTTTAGGCGATTATCCTCCAAGGGAAAGGACAAAAGAATTATTAACAGGCAAAATGCCTGAAGCAGAGACAAGAAACCTGGGAAAAGAACAGATGCCTACTGACAATGCAGTGTATGCAGCCAAGCTCATAGCAGAAGGAAAGCCCTTTGAGGAGATAGAATTTATTGACAATATTGAAATAAATATACAAAAAGGGCTTTCTGTGCAGCTTCCTTTCAGGTATGTTAAAGTAAATGGAAAACCATTGGTTTCTGAAAAGCTTGTGGAGTTTCTTAAGAAGAGAAGAACAATTTAACTCCGTTGCCAAGAAGTCTATATCCTGAACTCTGTTAGGGTATAGATGAATTGGCAGAACCACTTGCCACTTGACAAGCCTGCACGGAAACTATATAAGCAAAAAAGTTATGTAGAATCTCAGGGAAGAAAATGCAGCTGACACAACAGATAAAAATTGAGCCAAGCCCGTCACAAGAGATAGTGCTTCAAGCTTTGTCTGAAAAGTGCAGACTAATCTATAACTTCGCGTTGAAGGAAAGGAAAGAAGCGTTTGGGCAAGGAATAAAAGGCGTAAATTATATCAAACAGCAGAATGACTTGCCGAAACTCAAAGGGCAGTTCCCGGAATATTCTTGGGTTTATAGCAAGGTTTTGCAATATACATTGCGAACTCTTGACGCTGATTATAAGTCATTCTTTGCATTGCATAAGAAAGGCGATAAAAATGCAAGGCTTCCGAATTTCAAGGGCAAGAATTTCTTTACTACAATGACTTACAACCAATCCGGGGTAAAATCAGGAAAAGGATGGGTTGAGTTTTCACACAAGCACCCGATAGGGACAAAATTGAGATTTGCTATTCCTGAACAATTTTTGTTCAGCCGCATATATCAAGCAAGCGTTTATCGGAAAGAAAAGCGATATTTTTTATCTATTGTGTATGACAAAGAGGAGAAAGAGTTTGTTGATAATCAGCAGTATCAGGCTTTTGATTTAGGAGTAATGAAACAGACCGCTGTAAACCTG
>JAHJRD010000054.1 GCA_018830945.1 Nanobdellota archaeon
ATTGGATTTTTGTTTTATATCCCATAAATAACACCTCCTCCCTATAAACTATATGTATATATAGTTATAAACATTTCGGTGCTGGAGAATATACTTTTGGATACTGCTTATAAATAACTAAAGAAAATCAACACATTCTATGATGAAATTATGGATAAGTTTATATTTCTTTCCTTTCATAGATAATATATGGAATGGACTTTTAAGCTTGTCATTGCCATTGCTGCGGGATTGTTTGCGTTCTTTGTAATGAAAAAAATGACCAAATGGGTTTTCAGGATAATTATCATTGGAGTTATAATTGCAATCATCTTCTACAGCTCAATAACACTTGAGGATGTTAAGGGGGTATTCAAAAAAGAGCCGGCAAGTGAGCCTGTTATTATAGAACCTGTTTCTGAAGATTCTCTTGAAATTACTGAGAATATCACAACAGAAGAAGTTACTTCCCTGACGGAACAGGAGCAGCAATAGGCGGTTCAGGCATTTCTTCTGCTTTTGGCTCTTTTTTCTTTGCCTCTTTTTTTGCAGCAGGCGCTTTCTTTTCCACAGGTTTCACGCCTTTCAGTTCCATGAACGCCTGGTTGATTTTCTCAACAGGCCATCCTGCCTTGATTAAGTTCTGCCTTATTGTATGCTCGCTTTGCCCGTAATAGAGGTTATACTTAATGTAGCACCTCATTTCAATATACGCTTCATCAACCATTTTATTCACTTCCTTATTATCAGCTTTGAGCTCATGCCGCCTATTCCCAAAACAGCCTGAATCTTGTAGCCCTGGAATTCAGTGTCAAGCACTGGCTTTGAATCGCTAAGCTTGCTGTTTGACGCCCTTGCAATCTTGTACAAAAGCGCGTTTAAGTCAACTGCATCAGTAAACACAATGTTTGTCTGTGTTTTCCCAACATTCTTGATATCAACTGTAACCGGCTTGTTTAATCCGTCGCAGTAGATTGCTGTTATTGAATTGTCATACATCAGCGCGTCAATCCGCCTGAATCCTAATAAATCCCTTTTGAGATAATACAGCACGACATTTGCATAACCTTCATTGAACACAACATCTGATTTCTTGCACGCCTTCTCAATCTTCTTGTTCATGTATTCCTTATTGTCAAGCAGGTTGTAGTCCTTTTCAAAATCATCTTCAATGTATTCCTTTGTAAGCTTCATCACTTTTTCATTAATCTCAGGCTCAATCAACTTGTAAGTTGGCTTTCCTGACTCATCTGGCTTTTGCATGACTTTTACTTCTGTGCCAAATGTTTTTATTGTATATTCCTCTTCTTTTGGCTTTGCAAAAGGTTTGTCCATGGTCGCGGGAAGCAGTGTTGTTTCTTTTGCCAATAATCCTGTTTCAGGCACTGGCATCATGGCAGGAGGCATTTGTATTGCAGGCATTGTTGGTTTAGGCATATAATTAGGTGGCGGAGGTAAAGGTTTCATCTGCATCACCGCACTCATTGCCGGCTTTTGAGGCTCTGGCTTTTTTTCCTGCTTTGGCTCTTCCTTGATATTGGTCTGGAACAATGCATGCACAAAGCTTGCAAGAACAGTTGTGTTTTGGTCAGGATAAGGCTTTTTCTGCACAACATCAAGAATCCTTGCTACTGTGTCTTCTGCCTCTTTCTCCAGTCTGTTAAAGATAAACTTTGTTTCAGGCATCTTAGAGCTCTGTTTTCTGGAACGGCCTTCCGAATCCTGTTGTTGAAGCCTGCTTTTCCTTCACAAACCTCTCAAGCAGAAGCAGCCCTTTTGCAATATTCTTGTTCTGCTCCAGCAGCCCGTCCAGCTTCACAAGCAGCGGATCTTCATACTTGCCTTTCTTAATATGTTCCCCTGCTTCTGTGAACAGCGTAACCATGTCCCTGACGCTTTTGTTCACGTCTTTCATGTTAAGAATTAAGTCAGCAACCTTGTGCTGCAGGGCGATGTTTGTCTCAATCAGGGCTTCAGCCAGCTTTGCCATTGTAATATCGCTTACAGAGTTTCCCCTTACTTTTGGTAATTGTAGGTTCTCACTGCTATCTGAAGAATTTGGTTCTTTTGCTTTTTCAGCGCGTTTTGCCATAGTTCTAACACCTCTCGAGTTTTACGAAGAGGGGACCGGAACGATAGTTCCAATACCTCTCTTATGATTAGTTATATGAATAATAGTTGCCTTGTTTGTTTATAAACCTTTTTGTATGTTCAGCTTGTTTTCCCTCCAATAACAGCTTTTATAGAGAACTTTGAATAATCCTTATTTGCAGTATGGGAAATGCTTATAAATGCAAAATAATGGCATATCAAAGTGCTCTAAGGGGTAGCCTAAAAATAACTTGCTAAATTTTTGATAAGGTATAATTCCATTTAGAATTAATTTCGTGATATTTAATATTAATTTTCTTAAATTCTTTCTCCAGAACCTTCTTACCTAATTCATATATATTCTTATCC
>JAHJRD010000055.1 GCA_018830945.1 Nanobdellota archaeon
AAATATTCATCGCAGCTTAAACAAAACCAAAATATAGCCTAAAATATCCAAGTTACTCTTTAACGTTTGGCTTTTATCGCTCTTTCAGCAGACTTTGCCGCTGAAATATACCGAAAATCACTTAATAATCAGACAGTGCCTGTCAAATCTGCCTGAGCTTGTTCTCAAGCCATATTGTTGAAACATCGTTGAACGTGTCGCCATCAACAATGCCTTCCTCAGGCCTGCCCTGGGTTTTCATAATGGAGTTGTGCCTCGGGCGGTAGTAAGAACCGCACCTCTCATCGCAGTCCCCGCCGCAGCCCTTTTCTTTAGAATCTCCCATTTGATTCCATAACTCTGCCTGGTCAGCAAGCTGTTTTGCCTTTTCCCTGCTATTGAGAATTCCCGCCCACGTACTTATTGCGCTGTCTCTTGTCTCAAGGCAGTTAGGCACTCCCTGATTGCCTGCAACCCCTTCTACAAAGTTGTAGTATTCATCAGCCAACCCTCCAAATGAATGCCCAAATTCATGCGGAGAAGTATAAGGTTTAAGTGGAATTGAAAGGTAAGCTATCCCATCAAAATAAGCAAAATCCCTGAACCTCTCCCTTGACAAGATTATTGCCTGATCCATAATAGGGCATTGCCTTTTGAAGTAATTAATATACCTGCCGCTCGGCATCAATTCATCCCCCAACTCGCGGGCAAATTCAGGCGCTTCTATGTCCAATGGCATTGTATAAAATACAAACCTGTCTTTGTAATCCTTAAATGGGGATACGGAAAAAATCCCGTAATTCACACCGCCTATGTCTATTGCCTTTTTTGCATCGTCAATAAATACGCCCCTGTTAGGGTAATCATCCCCTATTACAAGCACATTTATCGGATTCTCAGGCTTCTGCTCAGGATTGAGTTCGCTTAACTCATAGCAATTCATACTTCTCATGCAATGGCCAAGGCTTGGGCACCGGCCCCTGAATTTTTCATCCTCGCACCCGCATACCATCCCTTCCCCGCACTCAGAGTCTGCCCTGCATCTTGAGGGATGAAGCTGTTCAAGCCCTGAAACCTGCACCCCGTTAAGGTAGCACTGCTTTAATATTGCGTTGCATTCAATCTTGTCATATGCAAATATTTCAGAATCATATACATAGGCAGAGAAGCTGACCCCTAAGTCAAACCAGTTTCCGTTCTCTACAATTATATCGCCCTTTGAGAATATTACTTTTGCCGGCATATCTTCTCTTGCAAGGGTAATACTGCTCTGCTCATCCTCAAACTTGCTCAGCTCAAGCATTTCAGGGTTTTGTAGCCTTGCTAATGCAGGATAGATAACAGTTAACAGAAGCCCATCTTCGGATTCCTCGGGCTTGATTTTGATATTTTCCCTGTCTGCAATAATACATGCATGCAGGCCAGAAAAGCATCTCCTGAAATCTGCTTCAGACGCAAGGAAAATTATCCGCCCTTTCTCTAATTCAAGACTCACATCCGAAGAGCTGAACATGCCGGACAAGGATCCTGCTGCAGAAGGCGAGCTCCGCTGCAGGATGATGCTGGCTGAATCCTCTTCTGACAAAGGGCTGAAAACAAGTATATTTGCACCCTGGGAGATTCTCATGCTTATGCCGTCTGATGGCAGGATGGCATCATAAAAGTCATCATACCCGCCCCACTGCCTTAGGACAGAGAATTGTCCGGGGCTTGCGAAGAAAATCTTGCCAAATTCCGATCCCTCATTAGCGCTTGCGTAAGCATTGATATGCTGCCCCGCGTAAAACTTAAGATCATTCAATTCCAGAATATTTGCATGCCACTCTTCATCCACTTCCCTGCCTTGCTGATAATCTAATAAGTACTCGCTTCTGATAATCACAGCCGGCCCTGTAATATTAACCCGCACCTGAAGCGGCGATACGGATGCAGTAATCCTGCATTTCTCCCTGCAGGCAATTGAATAATCATGCTGCTGATATACCCCTGAAATTGCAGTCAATACCATCTCAGGCAGTTGGGAAACATCAGCCACTATTTTTTTGCCGGCAACATTAATGCGCATTGTTTCTCCCTCTTCAGATACTTGTTCTGTTTCATCTCCAAAAGCCCATACTTCTTCCTCTTCAGGCATAATTAAGGCAGCTTCCTGCCCAATGGGAGACGAGATAAAACCGCCATCAGTTATAACAAGCTTGTGTGTTTCAGGGTTCGCAGCTATTGTCCCGTAAAGAAAGCCAATTTCCTTGCCCCTGAAGAATATAGGCAATAAGCCGTCTGTTGCATTCTGCTGGTTCATTGCAGAAGCGTCCGCAGCGCCATAGCTGAATAATTCAATAATATGGAAGGGATTATATGTTACAGAATAATCCTCTCCTGGCTCTTGCACATATCCTTCAGGCAATTCCTGCGCAGACACAATTGCAGACAAGGCAATAATTGCAAAAAATAGCATGTAAAATGTCTTATTCATAATCAAAAGAGAATACCCCTCAGTATTTAATTATTGCCATTAAGAGGATGCTGTACTTCTTGCGCCTGCAACAAGGCTTCCGCCCTGCGCTTCCTCTTTTTCCTGCCTTATTGCAAAAGTATAAACCAAAGGCTGCTTGTTGATTATTGTTGTATTGAATGTCAATAAATAAACCATTGCATCACCAACCATGTCAAAGTGAAGAACATAATCCTTCTGCTTTGCCAGCCTTGCCAAATCAATCAAAGATAAAACCTTAATGTTTTTCTGCTTGTTATACAAATCAATCGCATGCTCATACGGCGTAAGCAGGTCTGCCCTTGTCTCGCCTGAAAACTCAGAAACAACAGCAGACTCCTCTTCAGTGCCTATCTTTAGCTGCCATTCAAGCGAGGCTTCTGCAATCTTCTTGCCAAAAGTAACATCTGCTGTTGGCTGTTTCAGCGCAGTCACTGGAAACTTCAATGCATTGAAATTTGCGCAGGAATTGATATTGCCTTCAACAGCCTTTTCAATCTCCTTTTCAATCATGTCAATAGTAGGGATAGTTTCCTTCCCTTTGTCAAAATAAAGAGGGATTGTATAATACTCATACTCAATTGCATTTTTCGGGGAGTTATATCCGCCCCTTGCAAATACTTTTAGTATTGCATCCTCAACAGTTGAGCTGACGCAGTCAGAAACAAAAGGAGTAACCTGGTCAACCTTTTGCTGCAAGGCAACGCTCCTTGATATCCTTACCTTGTCAATCTCAGCTGATATATCTTTTCTCAAGAATACAACAGTAAGCACAATGGCAACTAGCACTATGCCTAATATTACAAACATAGTCACCTGGCCTTTTTTCACAATAACATATGAGAACTGCTATATTTATATATTCTGCGGTTCTATATAACACCATGACAGTAGGATTAATTCTAAACAACCAGGATTATGGCGTGGCAATAGCTGACAGCCAGATTACAATCGGTGATTCAAGAAGCGCTAATTTGGCAAACAAGCTGTTGCAGGTAAATGCAAAAGAGTATCACGGCGCAATGGTGGGCTCAGGCGATGCAATAACATTATACCATGTGCTTGAGCAGGTGCGCTCAATGAAGCCTGCAAGCCTTGCCAAGCTGCTAGATAGAATAAAGGAGCTGTCTCTCGAGCTGCCTCTTTCCATAGAACAACAAATGGCTGAAGCAGGAAAGAAGATACAGGGAGCTTTAGGAGTCAAGAGCCAGGAAGCCCCTGATGAAATGGATTTAATGAGCATACTGCAAACCGGGCAGGGCAGGAAAAGAGATGAATATGCAAAATTGCAGCAGCAGATAAGAAAACACATTTCAAGGCTGACAAGAATACAGCCAAGGCTGGAAATGGATGCTAATAAAGGGCAGATGTTTGGAGGCATAGAGCAATTTATCACGCACGAGCTTATTTTTGCAGCTTATGACAAAAAGGCATCGCGCATCAGAAAATACGTAATAACATCTCTATGCTACGGCGAAGACAGCTCATTTGAGACAATCACAGGCTCTGGCACTGATGCATCAGAGCTTGAACTAATGAAGCTGCTTCCAGGAATAAGGCTAAAAGAAAGAAGGCACCCTGAGATTGCATTTTTTGCATTGTGCGCATTTGTCAGGGCAACACAAAACGTGGGAGTCGGAGGCATACCAAAGATTGCATTAATCAGCAAAGAGCGCACCAGGGTATTAAAAAGGAAAGAATCGGTTGCACTGGCTAATATAATAGCTGCGTACCAGGCAGAGCTTGTAACCAGGGTCTTTGCAGAGCAGAGTGTTGAAGATGTAATTGGAAAAAAAGCCAATTATGAAGAGATGGCAAGAAAAACAGGCAAAAGCCAGGATCACTTGTGCGGCCTGCTTACGCCGATGGATTACTGGATTGCTTATGCAAATGAGAAAAGGTATGCAAGCAAGCACGCTTCAAGGCGCTGCAAAAGGTAAAGCATTTAAATCTATAGAACTTCAAATAAGCTGATTTAAAGAGAGGTGGAATAATGGCAAATATCGCATGGTTCAGGGAACTTCATAACACGGACGTGAATATAGCAGGAGGCAAGGGCGCTTCTTTGGGAGAGATGTTCAATGCAGGCATGCCAATACCCCCTGGCTTTGTTGTGACAGCAGAGGCATTCAAGAATTTCATAACAAAAACAAAGATTGATGAAAAGATGTACAAGGTTCTTGCGGGGCTTGATGTTGAAAACAATGCAAAGCTGCAGGAAGCTGCAAAAAAAGTGCAGGCTATAATCTTACAGACAGCGATGCCTAAAGACATAAAAGAATCAGTGATTGAGGCTTATGATTATCTCTGCTTTGGCGATGCTGCAAAAGCAGGGGGAAAAGCATTAAGCCTTATGAAAACAGGGAGGGATGCGCTGTTTGTCGCAGTGAGAAGCTCTGCAACAGCTGAAGATCTTCCAAGCATTTCAGAAGATGAGCATATACTGATTACGGCAAACGGAAATCCTATATATGCACCAATGAAAGAGATATATGAGAAGCTTGGGGATGGAAGCCATACAAGGATAGAAATTCCTGCCATGAAAGATAATGAAATAAGATGGACAGACGTTGGCGGCATATACAGGCACAAGGCAAGCAGCGATACGCTTTACAGGATTAAGACAGAAACAGGGAGGGAAATAACCGTTTCTCCAAACCACTCTTTGATTGTACTGGACAGGAACAATCTTATGCCAAAAATAAGTTCTATCCATAATCTTGAAAAAGAGGATATGGTTCCGGCAATCTCCGCCCTCCCAATGATAAATTCAGGCATAAGATTTATAGATGTCTTGGATTACGTGCATGGCAAAGATGTAGCGGAACAAGACGGCAGAATAAAGATAAAGAATAATTCTACCAACTGGAAAATACAAAACGGATTGAAGAAAAGAATACAGATAACAGAAGATTTTGCATATTTTTTAGGATTGTATACTGCGGAAGGATGCACTTATAAGAGCAACAATATCATAATAACCAATTCAAATAAGGAGGCGATTGAAAGAATAAAAAGGGCTTTTAAGGAATTAGGCATAGGGCATTCTCCAAAGCTTAACAAGCATTCCATCCGTATATACTGCAAGGCGCTTGTCAGGCTCTTACATGAACTCACTGGCAAGCCGACAGATAAAAAAGGCAAAGGGCGCTCCTGCGGGATAAAAAGGGCGCCTAATTTTATCTTTGGCTGCGACAAGCAGATTATTGCAAGCTTCCTTGCGGGCTGCTTTGATGGTGACGGATATGTCGGCAAAGACTGCATAACATTTGATTCTACATCAAAGATGCTTAGCGGAGGCGTAATAAAGCTGCTGGAGATGCTTGGGCTTAAGTTTTATTTCCGTGCAAGAAAAAATAAGGCTTATACTGTATACATACCGCCATACGAAGCAAAAAAATTCAAAGATTCCATCAGCTTGGAGAATAAAGTTAAGTCAGAGAAACTTAATGCTTTGATAACTTCTTACGAAAAAAGAAAAAAGTTCAGCCGATTTAAGGAATCATTTCATATAACTGACAGCTTAGCAAATAAAATAAGGCAGAAATTTGAAGCAGAACTGCCCAAAAAGCAGATTAATGTGGCAATATGCCCATGCTGCGCTCAAAGATTAGAGCCGACAAGCTATTACAAACATAAGAGAAGATACCGCTGTAAAAACTGCCGCAAGACATACTATAAAGCAGATATAAATTACGAAGCAAGGGATATCATAGTTAATTATGATGTTAAAGGAAGATTTACCAAGCAGAGCATTCCTTGGAACAAGGCATTACCCGGCGGCACACATTCAATTCAAAAGATAACGAGATTCCTTTGCAGCCGCGGGTTAAATGATTTAGCCAAATTTTGGAATACAAATGTTAAGTGGGATAAGATAGAGAAGATTACTCCCTTGACATACGACGGCTGGGTGTATGACTTTACAGTGCCTGATGTTGAGAATTTTGCAGCCGGCGTCGGGGGGATAATCACGCATAATACAGCGTCATTCGCAGGGCAGCAGGCAACTTTCTTAAACATAAAAGGGCAGCAGGCATTAGTGGAAGCTGTGCAGCAGTGCTGGGCGTCATTGTATACTGCAAGGGCAATTTATTATAGGATTAAGAACAATTTTGAGCATTCAAAGGTTTTTATTGCAGTTGTTGTGCAGAAGATGGTTGAATCTGACACAGCGGGCGTAATGTTTTCTGTCAATCCTGTAAACAACAATGAGGATGAAATAATGATTGAGGCAAGCTACGGGCTTGGCGAGGCAGTTGTGTCAGGCGCAATAAGCCCTGACCAGTATGTTGTCAGCAAGAACAGCGAAACAATCAAGGAGTCAACAATAAGCAACAAGAACTGGATGTACACTCTTGACAAGAAAACCAACAAGAATGTAAGGCTTACCATTCCTAATGAAAAAGCAAGGGCAAAGGCATTGTCTGACTATGAAATAATAAGCCTTGCAAAGCTGGCAAAGCAGATAGAGCAGCATTACGGCAAGCCGCAGGACCTTGAATATGCTATTGAGGGAAAAAACATTTATATTGTGCAGTCAAGGCCAATCACAACACTGAAAAAAACACCTGCTGAGCCAAAGAATGTTGAGGAAGAGCAGGCAATTGACACTGTAAAGGCAAAAGTGATATTAACCGGCATATCAGCATCACCCGGAGTTGGAATCGGCCCTGTGAAAATTGTAAGGACAGGGGAAGAGCTTGACAAAATCCAAAAAGGCGATGTGCTTGTCGCTGAAATGACTAATCCTGATTATGTAAGCGCAATGGAAAAAAGCGTTGCAATAGTTACTGACCAGGGCGGCTCTACATGCTTTGATGGCAACACTTTACTGCTAACTAACAAAGGGTTTATGCAAATAAGCCAGGTTTGTGAAAATTATGAGGGGATTATGGTGCCTTCGCTTAACAGAAATACCCTTAAAATTGAATGGAAGCCTGTAATTGCTTCAATGAAAAGAAAAGCAAAAGCAATAGAAATTGCAGTAAGCCAAACCGGCAGAATGAAAGGCAATCATTTGCGCCTGACTCATGATCATAAGATGGTAACCCTTGAGAATCGAAAAATAGCAGACAGGGCCATCAAAGATATGCTTGATGCCTCTGAAATGCCCCTCATTGCACAGAAGATTCCTGGCCTAAACAAAGCAAACGAATACGAGCTTAAGAAGGCATATCTTCTAGGCGCTTTAATGACTGATGGTTCCATATGGCGTTCAAGAACAAAAGGCAAAGTCACATTCATACAAAAACCAACAGCAGAGAAAGAAGATTTCATAAATACTGTTACAGCATGTATGAAAGAGATTTATGGCAAGGACGTAGGGATTTATGCAAAAAAGATATCAACTGGCATTATAAGCGGAAAGCCAGTAATTGGCAGTGCAAACGCATACTGCTGGTCAAGCAAGCAGGTTGCAATGCAGATAGAGCAGGAAGAACAGCTGCTTGTGCAGGAAATACTTTATGGTGATAAAGAACTTGCAATGCATTTTCTGGCAGGCGCTATTGACGGCGATGGCAGTTTTAACCATAAAGAAGGAAGAATAAATATATACGTTGGAAACTCTATGCTTATGGAAAGCATAATTGTAAGCTGCCTAAGAATAGGGATTGTGCCACAGGTTTCTGTTAACAGAAATATATATAATGTTCAAATTGTAGAAAGGGTTAATGATCTTTTAAGTTGCACAAAACGTGTTAAGGGTGTTAGCACAAGAAATAGATTTGGGACACGATTTTTTGCTGCAAAACAAATTCTTTCAGATGTAAGAGAAGGTGTAAATTATAAAGGAAGAACAAAACCTTACATAGACAATAATTTATTGCTTGATTCAGAAAAAATAAAGAAAGACTTGCTGCCTCTTTGTAATGAGGCTGTAAGAAATGATATGCAACATTTATTAGATTCAGATACCAGAATGATAAGAGCTTCTTTTGAAAGAGAACTTGATGAAATTGATGTATATAATATCACAGTTGCTGAGAACCACAATTATGTTGTTTTCACAGATAGATATACCCCAATAATAGTCAATAATTGCCATGCGGCAATTGTGGGAAGGGAGATGGGCATACCTGTTATTGTCGGAACAGAGGTTGCTACAAAAGAGCTGCATGAAAACCAGCTAATCACAGTTGATGCAAGCCACGGCAAGGTTTACGAAGGCAAGGTTGAAATCAAAAGAGAGGTAAAGCCTGCGCAGCTTGTTTCTGCTGGCGAACCTTTGGAAACAGTTACAGCAATCAAGGTTATAGTTGATTTGCCCGAATTCGCAAAAAAAGCCGCATTAACAAACGCTGATGGAATAGGGCTTGTAAGGTGCGAAATGATGATGGCAAAACACGAGCATCCCGGCTGGCTTGTGAAAAACAACAAGAAAGAGATTTTGTTAAATGCGCTTGTTGAAGGCATAAGCGGCATTGCAAAAGAATTCAAGGGCAAGCCTGTATGGTACAGGACATCTGATTTCAGGAGCGATGAATACAGAAACCTTAAGGGAGGGGATGAAGAGCCTAAGGAAGACAACCCAATGCTTGGCTGGCACGGGATAAGAAGAGGGCTGGACCAGAAAGAGCTTTTGAAGACAGAGTTTGAGGCAATCAAGAAAGTGCATGAGCTTGGCTTTCATACAGTGGGCGTAATGCTGCCAATGGTAACGCATGTTGAGCAGGTTGTTGAGTCAAAGGAAATAATGAA
>JAHJRD010000056.1 GCA_018830945.1 Nanobdellota archaeon
AATGGATGTTCTTGAACTCAAAAAATACACCTAAAGTTATACACTACACAATATTCCTCCAATGGGGCTATCTGAAGTTTCTCCGACGAAGAAATACAAAAAAGCTGAAATCTAAGTTAAATAAGTGCTAAAGTAGGGTTATATTTAAATTTTTTATCATAATCTTTATGATTCATAATATCCAGTATAAAACAGATTATGTCTATTTTATCCCCTTTAATTGTATAAAGCATTCTCCAAAAATTGCATAATTCAACACGCCAGAGATTATTTGCATTATAAGAAGAGGGGATTTGCTTTTTTAGGATATTATCCCCGTAAAAAGGATCCTGCCTTATGAATTCCTTTTTTTGGTTTATTGACTTAAGCAATTGTATCTCTTGCGTATTAGTTTTCCCCTGCTTTGCCTGATTTTCAACAGCTATAACCAACTTATTGTAAACCTCTTTTGCATCCCCCAGGAGTATTATTCGTACTGATTTATCCATCACAGCACATTTGGAATCATTGTTTAAAAGAGTTTCCAATTCAATTCTGAAAAATCTTCAATAAATCTGAAAATTATATCTCCAAGCCTTTGTTTGCCATGCTTTCCAGCTTTTTTCTTTCTTCAAAAATCCACAAAATACCCTTTGTGCCTATCATAATTTTGCCGCTTGCCTGTAAATAGTCTAGTATCTCAAGTACTGTCTGGTGCATTACTTTCCTTGGGAGCATCCTTTTCAGTTCTGCAACACTCACAAGCTGGCCTGCTTTTTTCAGTGAATTTTCCACCATTACAATTGTTTTTAATGTTGGAGAATGCAGTGCTTTTTCAGCCTGAATCTGTATTTGTCTTGCCATTTTATATATACTTATATCTATCAGGTATATACTTATATATAAAGGTTTCGCAAAAGCATTATAAAGAACAAAGGTGTCTTCTAACACATGCACGACGTAATCATAATAGGAGCAGGGCCTGCGGGCTGCACAGCGGCAATCTACGCAGCAAGGTACAAGCTTAAAACACTAGTCTTATACGCTGATTTAGGCCAGATGTCTTATGCGCATGAGGTATGGAATTATCCTGGCATTGAAAAAATAGCAGGAACAGAGCTTTCAGGAAAAATGATGCAGCAGGCAGTAAAACAGGGAGCTGAATTAAAAAATGAGGATGTTGTGCAAATAAAAAAGCAAAAAAGCGGCTTTTTAATTAGCACAAATGCCAATAAATATGAATCAAAAGCAGTAATCCTTGCGTCTGGCTTAAAGCACAAAAAGCTAAACCTAAAAGGCGAAAAAGAATACACAGGAAAAGGAGTAAGCTACTGCGTTACCTGCGACGGCCCTTTATTCGCAGATAAAGATGTTGTTGTAATAGGCGCGTCAAACTCAGCAGTTATGGCAGCATTAATGCTAAAAGAGTATGCAAAAAGCGTTACAATATTATGCAGGAGCGAAGTAAAGGCAGACGCAGCTTCAATGGAAATAATAAAGAAAAGCAATAAGATAAAAATCATAAATGGAGAGCCATTGGAAATAAAAGGCGAAAGGTTTGTGAAAGCAATAAAATTAAAAGACAACAAGGAGATAAAAGCAGAAGGCGTATTCGTTGAAATTGGATTAGAGCCTTCCTTGGAGCTTGCAAAGCAGCTAAAATTAAAGCTTGAAAAGGGATACATAAAAGTTAATGCCGAACAAAACACAAATATTAAAAATGTATTCGCAGCAGGCAACATAACAAATAGAACTTCATTAAAGCAAATAATCACAGCTGCTGCCGAAGGCGCAATAGCTGCCCAAACAGCATACAGGCAGGCAAAATGAGAAACACATACTGGATGCTGGGAGTGTATGCATTTCTCATAATCTCACTTGTCTGCTTTATTATATACCCTGCAACAGCAATACTAGCAGGATTCCTTATGGGATTTATCTCAATCTACAGGGGATTGCCTCCAGATGCAGGAACCCTTGCAATAGACTGGAGCAATTTAACATGGCAGTACTGGCAGTATACTTTGTTCGGAATATTCTTGCTTTCCATTCTTTTTGTAATCATAACAAGGGCTGTGCAGCGCTCAAGCAAGTTCCGCTGGATAAAGCCAAAGAATAACAAAACATTTAAACACAAGCAGTCCTAAATTGGGCATGCTTAAAGAGATAAATAAGATTAGAAAAGAAAAAGAGCATATAATTAAAAGCCGCCTTTCCGAGTTTAAATTAACATACAACAAAGGCAATAAAGAAATCTTTAAAGAGCTCTGCTTCTGCATTTTAACAGCAAACGCCTCTGCAAAAGGAGGGATAAAGGCAATAGAAGCATTGGGCAATTTAATTTTCACAGGCTCTGAAAAAGAGATAAGCAATAAGTTACACAAATGCGGCTACCGCTTCTGGAGAAAGCGCGCAAATTACATTGTGGAGACAAGAAAGAGAATAGGGATAAATTTAAAATGCCATATTGAAAACAAGAACCATGAGGAATTGCGGAATTTCTTTGTAGAAAAAGCAAAAGGAATTGGCATGAAAGAGGCAAGCCATTTCTTAAGAAATATTGGCTTTAACCATTATGCAATCCTTGACAAGCACATTGTAAACTGCCTGCATGAAACAAAAGTCATTGAAAGCAATGAAAAGCCAAAAAACAAAAAGCATTATCTTGAGATAGAAGCAAAAATGAACGCTTACAGCAGGAAGGTAAAAATACCCATGGATGAACTGGACTTAATACTTTGGAGCCATAAAACAGGCGAAATCCTGAAGTGAAAAGTTTATAATTCCCCCAGCCCACTATTTTCTTATGTTCAGGTTCAAGCACAAGCTGCCAAAGCATTCAGGCATTATTTTCCTTGTATCAACGCTTTACACACTTGTATTCGCAGTAGCCAGCCCTGTTTTTCCCCTTTTTATAAAACAATTAGTGGGGCAGGATATGTATGTAGGGCTTGTTGTGGCATTATCGTCAGTTGAATGGATTATTTTCACAATAATGATGAGCTATTTCCTGAAAAAGATTAAAAAAGCCCCTTTAACAAAGATAGCTCTTGCAGGATTTGCATTGTGCTATGCAATAATCCCTTTAGTCACAACATTATGGCAGTTTCTTATACTGGATTTGTTCAGGTCATTGTTCGCAGCAGGCGCAACAGTCACGCTGGGGCTTTTCATAAGGGATGTTGCAGGAAAAAAGAACCTTGGAAAAGTGGAAGGGCTGTATTTCACGCTCATTAATATTGCGTGGTTTGCCGGGCCTCTTGCAGGGGGATTTGTTGCAGCTATATTTTCCAAGTCTGTAACATTTTCGCTTGCAGCAATAATAGCAGCCATTGCCTTATGCATCCTCATGGTCAGCAATGTAAAGGAAAAATCCCAGCCTGTGCAGTCTGAAGAAAGCATGATCACAAGGATAAAAGATTTTTTCAGCACAAGAAATCTCACAATAATCTATCTGATTGCAATTGGGCTTGCAACATGGTGGACTGTGCTTTACACATACGTGCCATTGTTTATCACAGAGCATGGCTTTACAGAAAAAGCAGTGGGCATCACGCTTGCATTGTTCACAATACCGCTTATTATTTTTGACTTCATTGCAGGATGGCTGGCAGACAAGTATGGATACAGGAGGTTCCTTGCATCTGCATTTCTCATAATGGCAATCCTGCTCATGGTGGCGGCATTCACTCAGAATGTATACTTGTTCATAGGGCTGATAGTTACAGGCTGCCTTGGAGCTGCATTTATTGAGCCGCTGCACGAGGCATACTTTTTCCATGCAGTCTCAAAAAAGTCAGAAATGCGCTTTTATCCTGTGTTCAGGACAGGCTATGAAGTTGGATATCTTATTGCGCCGTTAATATTTTCAGGCATAATGTTCCTTTCAAGCGGAAGCTTTTATGCGCTGTTCCTTGTTGCTGCATTAATGATGTTCTTCTTCTGCCTTATGGCTGTCTTGCTCAGGAAGATAAAAAAGAAAGGGGATATATCAGTCATAGTTGAAACTTCTGAAAAAGAGATAGGCTAGAGGAAAAGCTTTAATATCAATAAGCATTACGCTAAGACCATGGAGATACAGGGATTAAACATTGTGCATTTTGGGCATTCATCCTTCCTGATAGAAGGGGATAAAAGAGTTTACATTGACCCTTATGTATTGCCTGCAGAGCCAAAAAAAGCGGATTTAATCCTTGTAACGCACGAGCACTTTGACCATTTTGACAGGGCAAAGATAAAGGAATTAATCAAGCAAGGCACTGAAGTTATCATACCGCCTGCATGCGCTTCAGGATTAGACTGCAAGTTCAGGATTATAAGGGAAGACGAGACAATTGAGCTTGATGGAATTAAAGTCACTGCAGTTCCTGCATACAATATTAACAAGTTCAGGATGGGCAATATTCCTTTTCACGCAAAAGGCGAAGGCTATGGCTATGTTATTGAGATGAATGGCGTTAAAGTGTACCATGCAGGAGACACTGATTTCATACCTGAAATGAAGAAGCTGAAAGTGGACATTGCTTTATTGCCAATCGGAGGCACATACACAATGGGCATGAAAGAGGCTGCAGAAGCTGCAAACGCAATAAAGCCGTCTGTTGTTATCCCAATGCATTACAATACAATGAAAGAAACAAAAGCAGAGCCTGAAGAGTTTGCAAAGCTTGTGAACAAGGCAATAAACGTGGTTATAAATCCGCAGTAAGCTTATTCCTTTTTCAAAAGAAGAAAGTAACCATCAAGAAGGGATTAAAAATAGAAAGGTTTAAATAGGGGGAGGAGATCTCTCAAAACGAGGAAAAATGAAAGGCCCTTACCATGCGAACCCGGATAAGACTGTTTCTTTTGTTGGCAATAAGATTTTTAAGGATATAGCAGATGTAGGCGCAGGGAAATTTCCTGCCGATGAAGCTTGCAAGAGAGTTAAGAGCCTTAAGAACGACCCGGCATGGGGGGCTATTGCGCGCATTAATCACAGGATTAATATAAGCGCAAACAATTATTTCGATGCAATTGGAGCTTTATTTACTGCCTTGCCATTAACTACGAGAATGATATCGTCTCCTGGCGCAGTTTATGGAAAGGAGGCAATAAGCTATACTACAGATACTTGCCCTATAAAGATTGATTGGTTTGATTTACCTCATAAAGCCTTCCTTTCAGAATCATCCCAGATATATCTTGAGATGGCATTAATGCAGGAAGGGGTTAACCATGTTTATTCAATTTATAATTCCTTTAGAAAAGAACCAGGGGATTCTACTCATTTATCAGAATTTCATCATATTGAATATGAAGGCAAGATAAACCAAGAAGAAAATGAAAAAGCAGCATGGCTTCTGGTGCAAAACATGATTTCTGCCATACTGGGCAATAACCTAAAAGATTTGAGCTATTTTTTAAGCAGGCAGGATATTGCAGCGCTTGAAGAAATCGCCGCAGGCAAAGGTAAGCTGGAAAAAATAAGTTTTAAGGAAGCACTAAATATGTTATACCAAGATACAGGAGATACAAGATACAATAAGTTTACCCTGGAAAATTGTTTTGGGGCATGGGAAGAAATAAGATTAACTGAGATTGTTGGTAGCGTAGTAGCAATAAAAGAATTTCCTTTGTTAGAAGTGCCATTTTACCATGCAGCTGTAAAGGGTAAGACGCCAAAAGTGGCTGATAATGCTGACTTTATCTGGCCCGGGTATAGGGAATTCATCGGAAGCGGGCAACGCGTTAAATCAAAGGCTGAACTTGAAGAAAAAGCCCGCATTTTTCAGCTTCCGAAGGATGATTACCAACCTTACATCCAGACAAGGGAACTGCCTGGTTACGCCCCTACATCGAGATTTGGCTTGGGTTGGGAAAGATTCCTCCAGGGGTTGTTAAAAATGCCGTATATATGGAGCGCCTGCCAATTTCCGAGAGTAGACACAACGCTTAAACCCTAAAAAATGAAAAAAACAATAAACAATTACGAACAGGAAGTAAAGGACTATTTTGCAAAAAAGGCATGCTTTTATGATGATGTTGAAAAACAGGAATATTGGCGGCTTTCGGATAAGGTTCTCTGGTCTCTTTTGAAAGAACGGCTGGATAGGTTCCCTTCTGGTTTTAGATTTTTGGATGCTGGCGGCGGAACAGGCAGATGGTCAAAAAAGATCCTCGAGAATTATCCTTTGTGCAATGGAATCCTCATTGATTTTTCAAAAGAGATGCTTGCTCAGGCAAAAAATAAAAATCAATATGGGAAAAGATGGACTATAAAGAGGGGGAATATCTATGATCTGAAATATATCAAAGCAGAAACAGTTGATATTGTGATAAATACGCACAACGTACTTGGGTTCGTTAAGAATACTATGCAAGCCCTCTTAGAGATGAAAAGGGTTTTAAAAAATAATGGTTTGCTGGTCTCTGTTATCCCAAATAAATATCATGGCATATATTTTAATCTCCTGCTTGGCAATTTGGAAGGGGCAGAGTCTATAAAAAATAATTCCGGAGGAAAATTTGTGGAGGATATGCCTGAGATTCATATGTTCTCTCCAGCCTCAATAAAAGCTATGTATAAGGAAGCGGGTTTCGGCAATATAGTATGTTGGGGATTTCCTATATGCATATATCCGGGTTATAATGAAACAAGAGAAAAGGGGAATAGCATTCAGGCTGAAAAAAGCATTGCGGGCAGAATGGAACAAGTATTTAATATAGAAAATAGCTTGATAAGGGATGAAGCATTGGCTGCGCGCGGAAATAATTTATTTGTTGTGGGCTACAAGCAAATGAAACAAAAATCGATAGTAAGGGCGGGAAGATGAGGCTATCAAAACAACCACGTCAAGAAAAACTGGCAATACCTGAAAATTGGAGTTTAATGGAATCATACAAATTATTTGAAGCTATGGGATGGGTAGAATTCCCATATTCGGGAGTCCCTTCATACCTGCCAATTGGACAGAAGATGATTCGCAACATAATGGAGGTAATAAGGCGGAGATGCAATGAAGGGGAGTTTTGTGAGGTATATCTCCCTCTTTTACAGCATAGACGTTTTCTGGAAAGCACAGGCAGAGATAAATTGTTTGGAAACGAGTTTATGCAGCTTACTGAACCGCTTGAAGGCATGATTCTTAGCCCTACAAATGAAGAGATATATTTAGATACAATAAATAAAGGGTCAATTTCTTACCGGCAATTACCCATTAAGCTATTCCAGATTGCGGATAAATTTAGGAATATTAAAAAGCCAAAGGGAATCCTCAGAAGCAAGCAGTTTTTGATGTGTGACATGGTATCAATTGACCGAGATAGTAAGTCGCTTAATGCGACTGCAACCGGATTTGAGAGAATAGTAGAGAAAGTCATGGTTGAATTAGGACTGCATGCTTATAGGATAGAAAAAGAAGGGGAATCCTACGTGGATTATCTTGTCCCCTGCAAAGAAGGGGAAACAATTATTAAAATAGAAGGGCAGACTGCAGTTTATGCCCCTCTCGGGGAAGATACGCATAAATCATCAAGTGTTGCCATGTATTTCCTCTTTGATGCCCCCATGAGGATTAAGTTTACAGACAAAGATGGTTTAATGAAGCCAGCCCACATAGGCACTTACGGCTTTGGGATTCAAAGATGCCTGCATGCAGTTGTCGAATCACATAGAGATAGGCAAGGGATTAATTTTCCAGAAGCAATCCGCCCATTTGATTTAAGTTTAATTGCGCTTGTTCCTGGAGAAGAGTGCGCCCAATATTATCAAGAGCTGAAGGATGCTGGTTTGAGAATCGTTTTTGATGACAGGCACGGCAAAACATTAAAAGAGAAAGCGGCATTTGCTGATTTTTATGGAACTCCATGGAAAATTATAATAGGAAGAAAAGAACTAGAAAAGGGTAGTGCCATCATGAAAAATAGAGAAGGTAATTTAGAAATGCAAGTAAGCTTGGCTAATCTGCCGACAGATATAAAGGAGAAGCTAAAGCATGATTAAGCCGCAACCCCTTAAGAAAGGAGATACAATAGCATTTGTTGCGCCTTCGTTTGGCCTTAGCGCCCTATTCCCCCATAGGATAGAAAGAGCAAAATCCTTTTTGGAAAGCAAGGGGTTTAAGATTAAGATATATCCATGCGTTAATAAAATAACAGAATTTGCGTGTGCAGGCACAGCTGAAGAGCGAGTAAGTGATATTCATTCAGCGTTCAAGGATAGCCAAGTCAAGGCAATAATCTGCACAATCGGCGGGCTTGGCGCAAATGAACTTTTACCTCTTCTAGATTATAAGCTGATTAAGGATAATCCAAAAATATTTTGCGGGTATTCTGACATAAGTTTATTGCATTATGCTATCCACAAAAAAACAGGGCTTGTTACTTTTTACGGCCCATGTGCAATGCCGGAATTTGGCGAATACCCAGAGCCTTTTGGTTATACTTATGAGCAGTTCTTAAAATCAGTAACTGGAAAAATAGGGGCAATTGAAGCATCTAAAGAATGGACAGACGAATTTTTAGATTGGGCAAAAAAAGAAGACCTTAAACAAAAAAGGCAAACAAATGTAAATCAGGGAGTTAAATGGCTGAAGCACGGGAAGGCTGAAGGAAAAATTATGGGCGGATGTCTCTCATCAATTTTACAGTTAAAGGGCACTGAATATGATGTGGATTATGAAAGGAAGATACTATTCATAGAAATCCCTGAAGGGCAGGATATGAGCCATGGTGAACCTATACTTTACGTAAAAAGTCAGCTTTATGATTTAAAAAATGCCGGTATCTTTAATAAGATAAAAGGCCTTATTGTTGGGAGAGCGTTTAGGTATTCTGTTGAAGACAGGCAAAGTTTTGATAAATTACTTAAATCAGTATGCCAAGATTATGATTTTCCTGTTCTTTCGAACTTTGATATAGGGCACACAGACCCGAAAGTCACAATCCCGCTTGGAGTGCATGTTTCTATGGATTCGGAAAAAAATAGCGTCTCTTTTGATGAACAGGGAGTAGCATAAGCACTGAAAAAATTAAGAGAACTTATTCCTTAAAGGCGCTGCCGTGATTCTTTATGTTCTCAACCATTTCTTTTGTTTTTGACAATTCCACGCCATTCTTAACAAGCTTTTCCCGCATTTTAATGACAGGGACATCCGCATTGTAAGGGCATTCCTTGTCATGCATTCCGCACAATGCGCAGAAATATGCAAGCTTGTCAGCCCGTTCCATGTTATGGAGCTTTCCTTTCATTCTAGGAGATGCTGTTTCCTTAAGCACAGCCCTAACCATAGGGCATTTTCCTTTGCATAAGCCGCATTCAACGCACTTCATTCTCGTTCCGCCTCCGCTACATTCGAAGATGCACTTCGCCACTGCTTGCGCATCATATAAACTTCCCCCTTGACAATATATTCTTAGGATCATAATGCGCTTTAAGCTCCAAAACCCTTTTTTCTGTCTCAGGATTGCTTGTTTTTCTTTTCTTTGCATTGAACTGCCTGTAAACATAATCTGTTCTTGAAGCAAACGAGCTGTCATCCCTGAAAACAGGGCATAACACTCCCAAGCCAATTGGCCCATAGCATGGCACTTCATCCTTTCTCAGCAGATTAAGGAACCTTGTGATTGACTCCAGGGGCATTTGCAGCTCATGCGCATTAAGATACCTTTTCTGCCCTAAAACAAAAGGCAGCTGCTTTCTTGCATCCCACGCTTCTTTTGCTTCTGCTCCTTTAAGCATTCCTTTGTCTCCTGCATAATCAACAATAAGGTGGCTTGCCATGCCAAAACCAAGCAAGGATGATGAAATCTCATCCATGAATTCAATGTTCCGCACATCAGCATCATTCTTCAGCTCGTCAAGCTTTTCCTGCATTGCAGTGAGGGTGTTAAATTTGAGAAGCTCAGCAGTTCTCTCAACAGCATCACTAAGCCTGAGCTTTGCGCTCAGTATTATCCCTGTTGCTCCTCGCAAGCCAACAACATGCCTTAATGCGTCTCCTTTCAGGGTAAGGCATATGCCATTGCCGTCAACCATCTTTACTTCCTCAACCCATTTGCCTGTTTTTCCGAATTCCATTGCCTTTATTCCCAATGCGTTTGCCGCTATCATTCCCCCGATGCTGCATGCTTTTGCTGATTCAGGCTGCACAGGAAAAACTTTGCCTTTTAATAATTTATTTACATCATCAAGCAGAACACCTGCCTCAGCTTCAACATAATCATTTGCAACAGTAATAACAGAATTCATTTTTGACATGTCAACTATAATATCATTGGCAAATCTCAAGCCAACACCAGCTCCCCTTGCAGTAATAGGCACTCCTGCCCTTCTTGCAAGCATCACGATCTTGTGCACTTCCTCTGCATTTGACGGCCACACAACTGCCTTTGCATTGCCATAAGCAATCCTGTCAAGCTCTGCCTCAGACGCATTCACTTCTCCAACAATTGCTTTTAATGATTCAATCAAAGTCATAGAAGCACCTCTGACATTTCAAGCACTGCAATATCGTCTGAGTTTTCCTTCAAGTGAAGGTAGCACATTGGGCATGAAGTTACAATCTTTTTGGATTTTGCCTGCTTTAGCCTTAATTCAGCAATCCTTGAAGCAGCCCTTGGTGAATTCACTTTCAATAATCCGCCTGCTCCGCAGCACATTGCATTTTCCTTGTTTTCATCAAACTCTTCAATCTCATAGCCTGCTTTTTTCAACACTTCCCTTGGCTCGTCAACAATGCCCATTTTTCTTCCAAGCTCACAAGGGTCGTGGTAAGATATCTTTTCTCCGTCTGATTTTTTCTTAATCTTCCTTAAGTTGTCATGCAAAACCTGTGAAACATGCACTGCCTTCAAATTGTATTCATCCTTGAAAATCCTTGCGCATGCAGGGCAGAGGGTTATTATCTTTTTAACATTCTTTTCCTTCAAAAGCTCTAAAAACCTTTCCTGGTGCTCAAGAAAATCCTCTTTATACCCGCCATAATGCATTGGCATCCCGCAGCACGGCAGCTCGTCGATTGTAATAAAATTAACTCCAAGCTCTTTTAACAGCTTTTCATAGTTCTCCTTAAGGTGCATTGCTTTTTGCTTTGCAACGCATCCAGGGTAAAACAGTGTATTGCCTAAAAACGCCATCTTTTATCAATGGGAGAGATATTATGCCAGTTTATAAGGATTTTGTTAAAGAATGAAAAGAGGCTTGGATTATCACTATTTTAGCGTGTATAAAAGAAAGGAGGCTGCACTTTGATTAGCTCTATTGCTTTATTGAGTATTATCCTGCTTAATCGGCAGGCGTATAGCCATTATGCACAACATAAAGTGGATAACTTCCTACTTTATGCATAACAAAAAGTTTATAAAGTAGATATGCCTTCAGAAGGTTATGGATGAAATAACCCTCAGGCTGATGGAAAACCTAAATGAGCACTGGGCGCTCGGCAAAGTGCCTGAAAGGCTGAAAGAAAAGATAAAGAGGGAAAAATTCCATGATATAATAAAATATCTCGATGAAAGGCAGATAATAACTATCGTAGGGCTTAGAAGAACAGGGAAAACAACGCTCATGTTCCAGACGATAGAACACCTTATACAAAAAGGCATAATGCCAAAAAATATCCTTTATTTTTCTTTTGATGAGCTGACAAGCAAAAGCCCAGAGATTATAGATGAAATTATACAGCATTTTGCATCAAACATTTCAAAGAGCGGCATGGAAAGCAAAGAAAGGAAATACATACTTTTTGACGAAATACAAAAAGTAGAGAATTGGCAGGCTGTTATAAAGAGGTATTATGACCTGAAATACAGCCTGAAGTTCATAGTTTCAGGCTCTGAAAGCCTGCTGCTAAGAAAGAAAACCAAAGAAACAATGGCAGGAAGAAGTTTTGATTTTCTGCTTACCCCTCTTTCTTTCAGGGAATACCTTGAATTCAACGGCATAAAAGTTGAAAAGGGCGCATACAAGGAGATTTATGCAAAAACAATTGCGCACCATGCAAAGCTGAAAGGGATGTTTGAGGAATTTCTGCTTAGAGGCGGCTTTCCTGAAACAACAGGCATGGATATACACAGGCTTCAGGAATACCTTTACGAATCTGTGCTTCAGAAAATTATATTCAGCGACATCCCTTCGTTGTTTAATATCTCCAACCCTGAAATGCTGGTAAAGATTATGGAGCTTGTTTCAAAGAATACATCACAGCTTTTTGAAATAGGGCAGATTTGCGAGGTTTTTAATATATCAAGAAACTCAGCTTCCGCATACCTTTCTTACCTTGAAAGCTCTTTCCTTATATCAATGTCATTCAATTACACGCAAAGCAAAGTAAAGCAGCTAAGGACAAGAAAAAAGGCATATATCAATGATACAGGGATTGCAAACAGCCTTTTAAAGCAGATGCATATTGAGTCCCGTGAATATCTCGGGCAGCTCGTTGAAACGCAGGTTTACAATGAAATCTCAAGAAGGCACCCGACATTATTTTGGCGGGATAAAATGCAGCATGAAGTTGATATAATAGCCAAGAACAAAAAAATAATTCCAGTGGAAGTAAAATACAGGGCAACAATAAGCCAGGGAGATATTAAAAATATGGAACTTTTTATGAAAAAAAACAGCGTGGCAAAAGGGATAATTGTTACAAAAGACCTGTTCCGGGAAGAAAAGAGCCTCCTCTATATCCCTGCATGGGTTTTTCTCTTGTCTTACGAAACATTAATGGAGTAAAAAAAGAAAATAATGCCGAAGGCCGGCTTTCTATATCTCAAGCACAAATAGAAGGCAAGGGTTATTCAAAGTTATCTATATCACAAGCACAGCCTTTACAGCCCTGTGGTCAGAATGCACATATTCCAGAACCTTATACTCCTTTATCACAATATCCTTTGTAGGAAGTATGAAATCAATTGCCTTGTGCAGCTCATCAGTGTTTGCTGTCATAAACCTCTCGTCTTCAGGGCTTATTTCCTGCATATAAATCTCAAATAAACCAGATTCAATAAAGCTTTCCATTGTCATGTCATTCTTGAAGGATTTCAGCCTTTCAGGCTTTGCGCTCTTTGCAATAGGAAGCACTGCATTCAGGTCTCCTAAAACAACAGAAGGCGTGCCTGTTGCCCTTACATCTGTAATCAATGCCCGTGCCTCAAGCATCTTGTTTTCAGTTGATTCAGAGTCAAGGTGCGCATCCAACACGCGCAGCTTCTTGCCGCCAATATCAACAACAGCGTCAAGGTAATGGTTTGCTCCAATTACCCATTCAATGAATGTTTTCTTCCTGTAAAGCCTGCTTTCAAAGCCAGAAGGGTATTTGCTCAATACAGCAACCCCTGCTTTCACTTTAAGAAAAGGGAAGATGTATCCTGCATTATATCTTTTATTAAAGTAAGGAACAATAACATTCCACCTGTATGCAAATGCATAATACTTGTACCCTGCTTTCTCAGCAAGGTAAGGCAGGAAGTCCACATTAAAGCTCCACGTGGCGTCCAAATCAGCTTCCTGCAGCGCAATAATGTCTGCGTTTTCTGTTTTTAGCATTTCAGCAATCTTATCAAGGCCTTCATATGCAGCTTCTTCTGACTGTATTGTAAAGTCGCGCTCAAAATCAGTAAGGTTCTTGTTGCTTGTGTTGCCCCTTGCGTGCGCAATGTTGTAAGTAATGATTGAAATCTCGTCTTTTGGGGCAGAATCAGGCAGGCTTTCAATTATGCCTGTAACAGGCTTGTCCTGATTGACTGACAATGTGTTTGCAAGCATTAGCAAAAGCGTGAGAAGCGCAAGAGAAAAGATTATTGCGGTTGTAATGAAAAAATATTTTTTTGCCTTTTTAAGTAGAGCCATGATGTTTTAAAAGTCAAACAGGGTTAAAAAGATTGTTATTTCTTTTTCAGCTGCTCCAGCAGCCTGCACGCCATGCACTCCTCTGCTGAAGTCGGCTCCCTGCATTTCCTGCAAAAGCCAATATCCCCTTCCTTCATGAACTTCTCTTTCAATAAAGGCAATGTTTCAAGAAAAGCAGACAATATTCCTGTTTTTGTGCCAGGATGCTTGTTTTCAAAATCATTAAGCATTATCCTTACTTCGCCGCGGTATGCAGCGCCTGCATAAGGGCATTCTACAAACTTGCCGGAGATTCCATTCAAAAAAGCATACGCAGTAACCTCTTTCTCAAGCAGGAAATACAATGGCTTTATTCTTCTGATAAACCTTGCATCCTTTTTCAAGCCGTTAATAACCCCTAATCTTGCAGCAGCGTCATTATTGCTGCGAAACAAGTTCATCACAATGCTCTGCGCCTCATCATCTGCATTATGCCCAAAAGCGATTTTATCAGCTTTTAATTCCCTTGCTTTCTTGTTCAGTAAATACCTTCTGAATGTGCCGCAGACAGTGCAGGGGCCTTTTTTTAATTTCTTAAGCATCTCATCCAGGGAATATCCTAATTCCTTTTTGAAAGAATACACATAAAGCTTTACCTTGAGTTTCTTGCATAATTTTTCAGCATCCTTCTTGGTGAAAGGTCTGTAACCTTTAATCCCCTCGTCAATTAAAATAGCAAACAATTCAACATTCTTCATCTGCCTTGTAATTGAAGCAAGCAGTGTAAGCAAAACAGAAGAATCCTTTCCGCCTGACAATGCAACAGCAATCCTTTCTTTCTTTCCTATTAATTCATGCTGCCTTATGCACTTCCTTGCTTTTCTTTCAAAATACAGGTTAAAGCAGTTTTTGCATAGCTTTTCGCCTGAAGTTAATACAAATACAGGTTCTTTAGAGCCGTTTTTGCATGTCATCCTCCTGACACCACTGCTAATATCTTTATTTGATCCTTTTCAGACAACTTAGCATCTTCAGTAACCAATGTTCCATTCTTTACAACAAGAACAGTAACTGGATTTATGTTTAATTTCTTAAGCAAAGCATTCACAGAGGCCGCTTTCACATTCACTGTTTTCCCTGTTTTTTCAATGTAGACTTTCATGATTGCATCCCCTCCAAAAACTGCCTTATCTCACTGACTTTTCTTGGATTTAATGATACATGGCTGTCAGAGCCTTTTCCTGTCTTTTTTACAGTTATGATAACCCACTCCTCATTCATCAGCTCTTTAAGCGCTCCTTCAACCGCTTTCTTTCCTTTATGTGTATTCCTGTAATGCTCGGGAACGCCTTTTATTATAAAATCAAGAGACGTATGCTTCCCTCCCCATATATTGCTTCTTATGAGCTTTTGAAGTATAAGCCTTTTAAGAGATTCTGCTTCAGCCATTCCCAAAAGTATCATTCAACAGGTTTATTAAATTTCCTTTTGCTTATTATACATCAATATACAATTACAAAAGGTTTAAATACAAGCTAAACCCTGTAAATTGTATGGCAAACGAATCAATATTTTTAGAACACGTTGGAGACAGCCCAAGAATGAGGGTTCTGCAGTACCTGATAGAAGGAAGGGACTTTGATTATACATTAACAGACATGCTTAATGCATGCGTCAGCTGGGGAACGCTGAACAGCCTTATTCCCAAACTGGAGAAATTAGGCATTGTGGTGAAAGTAAGAAAAATAGGGAGGGCAACTCTTTACAAGATAAACCAGCAGAATGAGGCTGCAAAGCAGATGATTTCCTTGTATGACAAGCTAATTCTTCAGCAGCTGGAATCAAAAGAGCAGAAAGCAGAGATTTCCGTGAGATATAAGAAGAAAGTATAAACTTCCATCAAGCCTAAATCACTTATACCCTTTGATAAAGCTAAAAGTCAATGTTGATTCTATCTCTGAAGGCGGGTCGTAAACAGCCAAATTATATTTCTTCCTGTACCCTTTCGGCAAAGACCGGCATATATCAATTACCTGTTTTCTCTGCTCTTCACTGGCTGCTTTTGATTTGCACCAGCCGTTCAGCCATTTTTTATGCAGGCCTTCAACACGCTGCTCAATATGCCCCACATTGCATCTTTCAAAAAGCACGCGAAGCATTTCATGCGAAGGGAATTCAGGGTGGTGGGGTTCAGTGACTCTAACGATAGGCGTAACACAAAATGTCTCATTTTTATATACGGCAGATTCAATAGCCAGAATCTTCCCGCCTCTTTTCGTTACCCTGTACATTTCAGCAAATGCCTTTGAGGGGTCCTCAAAATGCTGGAGAAGGTTCCTGCAATAAACAAAATCAAAGGACTCATTATCAAAAGGCAGGGCCTCTGCATCGCAAACATACAATTTAAAATGCGGATGTAACCGCCTGCACTCTTCTATCATCTTTGAAGAAAGGTCTATGCCTGTAACATCTGCCAAAGAAAGGCTTGTTTCCAAATCCCCGCTGCCAATTCCCACGTCAAGGGATTTTTCATTGCCGCTTGTGTCTGCGAATTTTACAATCCTCGCGTTGAAATCCGAAGACTGCACCCAAACCTTGCTTTTCCAGCAGCCTGCTATTTTATCATAAGTATCCCTGACTTTGTCTTTCATTCTTGCAAAGCCACCTCTATTTTTTCCACAATCTCTTTTGCCTTTTTAACCAAAAAATCCAGAATTTCCTTATTTACATCTGTTTTTGCCCCGTATTGAAATTCTTCCCTTAATGATTTTGCATCCTGCGGCTTCATCTGCTCCGCTGTCCTTATAAAAGCAATATCAGTTAATTCCAAATTCACCTTCTTCACCTTAATCAAGGATTCAACAGCGCTAATTGTGCATTCATGGTTTTGGGATTCATAGCCGTGCTTAAACAATATTGCCAAAAGCGCATGGTACATTGCATAATATGCCTGTGAAACAGCCCAGTCACTGAAGCCGCCTTTGGCATTATAATCAGCAGCCAAAAGATTATGCTTTGCCTTTTCAATATGTTCTCTTGATCTCACAGGATTAGGCGGAATCCGCTTTAATCTGGTTTCTTTTGAAAGGCACCAATCCAATTTTGTTTTAGGCTTTTGCATTTTTTACAATCTCAACAAATACAGATTCTCCCCTTAAAACAATGCCTTCCTTTATAATTGTTTGCATAACTTCTTTTCCTTCTTTCAATTCTCTTATTGCATCTTCCTTTTTTAATATCAAAGGAACAACGGGCTTTGCCCTTATCTTTGAGATATTAAGGCAGAATAAGCTTGCTTCTTTTGCTCTATTCGCTACAACCAGCACATCAACATCATTAAATTCCTTTTTTCTTAAGACAGAGCCAAACATGACAATCAGTTCAGCCTTATCATATTTCTGTATATCTTCTGCATAAAGCTTTGCATGGCCTGCCAATTTTCTTTTTTCCTCAAGAAGCATAAGCTCACAGAGCTTTGCTGTTTCTTCATTCGCAAGATTAAGCGAGAAAAAACAGGCATTGCCAAGCCTTTCGAGAACAACTATTTTATTCTTTTCAAGTTCCTTAAGTATATTGAATGCGCTGCCAACGCTCATCTTCAGAGTCTTTGCTATTGTATTTATGTTAAATCCCGGCTTTGCGTGGCTTCTGAGCAAAAACCTGATTATCCTTGCTTTGTTGTTTTCTTTCATTTTAAGTGAATGATTATTCAATAATAATGAATAACTATATAAAGGTTTCTAAAGAGAAGTTCATATCTCCAAAACCTCTGCTTCACTCACAGCCTTTTCCGCCATCTCATCTATATTAAGCTTTTCCTCCTCTCTTTCAACAGCATTAAGCCTTGCCTTTGTCGCAGGGCTTTTTGGGACTGCAGAACAGCACATCCCTGCCTCTATTGACAAATCATATGTGCCTATCTCTCTAGCAATCTTTATTGTCTCAACCTTGTCATTGCAAAGCAATGGCCTTAAAATCGGCAATTTGACAACAGACTCTTCAACAGCCATGTTCTGCAGTGTCTGCGATGCAACCTGCGCAAGATTCTCTCCTGTAACAAGAAAATCAGCTTTTTCCTTTTCAGCTATTTTCTCAGCAACCCGGAACATCATTCTCCTGCAAATTACGCACTGGTATTTTCTTTCAGTGTTCCTTATCATCTGCACCTGGTTTCTTCCATGGTTTACAATATACAATTTAATTCTCTTGCCTGACAGCACAGCAAGCTTTTTCGCAAGCTTTATTGTCTTCTCTTTAGGCATTTCATTCACCAATGGCTGGTTATCCATGTGCACTGCTATTAAATCAACGCCTTTCTTGAGCATCAAATACCCTGCTACAGGGCTGTCAATGCCAGATGATAGCAATAATATTCCCTTCATTGCAATCCCGCCTTATACACTTTTTCAGCAACCTTCCGCATCTTCTCCATATCCCCCGGGTTCTTAAACATCAATTCACCATGCTTATGCACTATTATCTCAAATCCATCCTCTTCTATTAAAAGCAGTATTGGCGTGTCTTCAAGCACTTTAAACGCCTTTCTTATGCCTGTAAAATCAAGGTGTACAGTCTTAACAGGCTTTGCAGAATAAGCCCCTTTGTCCTTGCATTTCTCCAGATTGAACTCCATAAAGGACTATAAAACCGAAAAATATATAAAGCATTTGCCTCTTATATCCTATTAACTGGTTCTGAAGAGAATTACAAGAGGTATAAAATGAACAAAGACATAAAAGACATGGTTGCGCACGGGACAACCACAGTAGGCCTTGTCTGCAAGGAAGGCATTATACTGGCTGCAGACAGAAGGGCTAGCGCAGGCTATTTTGTGGCTGACAAGAAAGCTCAAAAAATACAAAGAATAACAGATTACATGGCAATTACAACAGCAGGATTAGTCAGTGACACGCAATTATTCACAAGAATCATAAGGGCGCAATTAAAGCTCTTAAAGATAAGAAAAGGCAAGGAGCCTACTGTTGAGGAAGCGTCAAACCTGTTAGCAAGCCTTGCGTATGTCAACATAAGAAGACCCAGCATGGTGCCTGGAATAGTGGGATTTTTACTGGGCGGCATGGATAAGACAGGATTCGGATTGTATGAGATAGGTGTTGACGGCTCAACATCAAAGGCAGATGATTATAAGACAGACGGCTCAGGAAGCTATGTTGCAGTGGGAGTCTTGGAAACATTGTATAAGAAAGACATGACAATGCAGGAAGGGATTGAGCTTGCTGTTAAAGCATTAAACGCAGCAATGCAGAGAGACATAGCAACAGGCAACGGCATTGACGTACTAACAATCACCAAAGATGGAGTTAAAAACGTTATAAGCAGGCAATTCGACACAACATTCAAAGCCTGATGGTTTTTTCTCCAGTTCTATGTGGAGTATTATAAGGAAAGTAAGATGGCAGACATAATATCAGAAGTAATGGCGCACCTGCCAAAGGATGCAAACGTAAGCAGCTGCAGCTTTGAAGGCGCGAACATCATAGTTTACACTAAAAGCAAGGATTTCTTTTTAGAGCCAGGCACTGCAATAAAAGACATAGTCAACATAATCAAGAAAAGAATTGAATTAAGGCCGGATCCATCAATCACAGAAGACATGGAGTTGGCTGAGAAGAAAATCAAGAAAATAGTCCCTGAAGAGGCAATGCTTACAAACACCCTCTTTGACCCCCAGAGAAGCCAGGTAATTCTTGAGGTTGAAAAGCCAGGCGTTGCAATTGGCAAGACAGGGGAAATACTGAGAGACATAAAAAAAGAGACAATGTGGGTGCCTTTGATAAGAAGGACACCAAGCATAAGGTCAAAGCTCATTGAAAATATCAGGCATGTTCTTTATGAAAATAATGATTTCAGGAGAAAGTTTTTGGATAAAGTTGGCAAGAGGGTTTACAGCGGCTGGACAAAAGGCAGAAAAGAGGAATGGGTAAGGGTTTCTGTAATGGGCGCAGGCAGGCAGGTTGGAAGATCCTGCTTTTTACTGCAGACACCTGAATCAAGGGTTCTTCTTGACTGCGGGCTTGACGTTGCAGGCCAGGATTCTAACATGTTCCCTTACTTTGACACGCCTGAATTCAAGATTGGCGAGATAGATGCAGTGGTTGTAAGCCACGCTCACCTGGACCACTGCGGCATGATTCCATTGCTTTTTAAGTACGGCTATGACGGGCCAATCTATTGCACAGAGCCCACAAGGGATGTAATGGCTTTATTGGCTTTGGATTACATCAATGTCGGCTGGAAAGAAGTCAAGAAGCCATTGTTTACAAGCTCTGATGTCAAGGAGATGGTAAAAAGGTGCATCTGCCTTAATTATGAGGAAGTCAGTGACATCACGCCTGATATCAGGTTAACATTCTACAACGCAGGGCACACGCTGGGAAGTTCTTTGGTGCACCTGCACATAGGAAATGGATTGCACAACTTCCTGTATACTGGTGACTTGAATTATGAAACATCCAATCTTTTGGCAGCTGCAAACACCTACTTTCCAAGGCTTGAGACAGTAATGATTGAAAGCACTTACGGAGGGAAAGATGATAATCCTCCTCCGAGAAGGGAAAGCGAGAGGCAGCTTTTGGAAGTTATTAATAAGACAGCTGTAAAAAAAGGAAAAGTGCTTATGCCTGTTTTAGGCGTTGGAAGGTCGCAGGAAGTAATGCTTATACTGGAAAGAGCAATGCGCGAGGGCACAATCCCTAAAATGCCCATATATGTGCAAGGACTGGTATGGGATGTTACTGCAATACACACTGCTTACCCTGACTTCTTTAATTCAAAGGTCAGAAAGTCAATATTCCATGACGGCAATAACCCTTTCTTGTCAGAAGTGTTCAAGCAGGTTGGAAGCCGCAAGGAGATGGAGCAGGTTATTGAGTCAGGCGAGCCCTGCATAATTGTTGCAACATCCGGCATGATGACAGGCGGCGCTTCTGTTGATTATTTCAAGGCATTTGCAGACAACCCAAAGCACAGTTTGATTTTGACTTGCTACCAGGGCGAAGGCTCATTGGGAAGAAGGATTTTGAATGGCGAGAAAGAAATGAGCTTTGGAGTTGGAGAAGGAAGGTCTGAGGTGCTTAAGGTAAAGATGGAAGTGTATAATATCTCAGGCTTCAGCGGGCATTCATCAAGGAATCAATTGATTAATTACATGTATCGCTTGGATCCAAAGCCAAAAAGGATTTTGATAGTACATGGTGAGAGCTCAAAGTGCCTGGATTTGGCAAGCTCATTGCATAAAATGCAGAAAGTTGAGACAACTGCTCCGAGGAATCTGGATTCTATTAGGTTGAGGTAGTTTTGCCAGCAGCTTGTAATCCCTAAGATAGACGTTTATTTATTATTGTAGTCCCTAAAGGCGGCTTAAGTAACTCAAAAAATTCTTTCTTTCCAAAGACCCCTTTTTATTTTTTAACAAATCCCTAAATTTAATAGCATATTCCCAATATTTCTTTTCCATTGGATACTTTTCATTCTTCATATGCTTCTCAAGATTAGCCAGATCATTGTCTAAAAAAGAAGCCATATACTCATTAAGCCCTTCATCATAAGGCCAATACTTTCTCCCTTTTTTCTGGAAATATATATTATTCTTTTTAAGCAATATATGAATCCACTCGTGCCTTAAGATATATTTCATAAGATAACCTTTTTCTTTTTTCTTATTTGTCATTGTCAGCAAGGCTATTGCATCCTTCTTCTTAAATTTGTTATATAATTTAAGCAGTTTGCTGTTATCCCCAAACCGCCTTTTATTCCACTCCTTTTTGTAAACAACCTGCCCGCCATATCTTTTAAGGCATTTCCTGAATTCAGCGGAAGCAAGGAATTTCGAGATGTTTTTTGCCCTTTGTTTCTCAGTTAGCCCATATTTTGAATAAACAGGGTCAGGACAGCCCATTATGTATTCTAAAAGCACATTCTCCCTTTTTGAGACCCATGCATAAACAAACCATTCACCCTTATATTTTAAGGCAAACTCTTTGGCAAGCTTTTTCAGCTGTGATTTAATCGAGTCTGCTGCAAGAGGCATGCGTTTCATATGTAGAATAAAGAGTTAGAAGTATAAAAGATTATTTCTTCATGACCTTTTCCAATTTATTATAATATCCCTCAACCATTTCCGCAACTTCTGCCATTATTGGGATTATCAGCCCTCTTTCCTGCAGCAATTCCAGCCTTTCAGCAACCCAAGTAATCCATATGTCATTTCCTGAAACCTGATGCTTAAGCTCTGCTAATATTGCATTCCAGTCAAGCCCCATTCTCGCGAGTGCAATGCAGTCAGACAAATCCCCTTCCCTTTCTGTCATTGTCTTAAACAGGAATATATCTTCCATAGAGCATAAAAATAATGTAATGTTTGCCATGGAAACTTCCTTTAATGCCCTTTTAGCCATGGAAGATGACAAGGAAAAGCCCTTGCAAACCTTTTTGCTGAATAAGTCAATCCTGAAATCTTCCCTTATGAAGATCTGGCTGAGATTAAAATGATTATAATCAGAACCAGGGAGCTTTGTTTCAAACCCTATCTTTTTCAGCGCCTTTTCGCATTCAACAAATTCTGCTTCTGTTTTAACAACCAAGTCTATATCCTTTGTTGCGGGTTTCAAGCCATGAAAAAGCAGGACTCCGCCGCCTATCATGAAAAAATGGACTTTTCCTGATACTGCGAAATCCATTTCTTCAAAAAGCCGCTTTATTTCCTCAAACCTTGATATCATATAGTTCAGCTTTCTCCTTTATTTCAGCTAACGAAGGATACCCCTCCACTTTCTGCCCTTTAAGCACCTTATTTATATTTTCAATAATAGGGTGCCTTACAGAAGATAACAATTGCTTATGTTGTATATAAAGCAGGGCTATATAAATTATATAATATATATAATTCTCTTTTTCCGCTATGTATAAGGAATGCAGAAATATTTGTTTTAATGAAAGCTTTTTCTTTGGCAGATAATAAAAATTTGTATGCAAAAGCAGTTTTATGCCATACTCTTCATATCTCGAAAAAGCAGTAAGGGGCGCGTCAATATCAGCCTTATTTGAGAATATTATTTCTTTATTGTTCTTGAAGTATATAATAGAGCCCAAAGGGACCCTTGTATCTATTGTTTCTTCCTGCATTTTAATTGCATACATAATCTCTTTCAGCTTTGGCCATACTTTGTTGTTTATAGCATATTTACTGTTTTCTTTTCTTACAGCACTTATATTCACTGCCTGCTTTATCTTCCTGTAAATAATGCTCTTTTTCAGACCAGTTTCATTTGCGATTTCTGCTGTGCTCTTGGGTGTTAAAAGCGATATAAGTATAAGAATGCCTGAATCTGCAAGCAAAGGTATTGTATTGGGAGTTTCTGAAATGAGATTTGACAGCATTACAGATATCGGCGCTTTTGAAAGCATTACTGCCTTTCTTTTGCGCTCCAAAAGCCCCTTTTGCTCCAGCCCTTTGCAAACCCTGTATGCCTGCTTTAAGCTTATTCCAAGCCTTGCAGCTATTTGGCCTGTATTAGCTTCCCCTCCTGCTGTTATTTGCAGGGCTTTCAGCTCGGTCTGCGAAAGTTCCATATTTCCATTTAAATGTCTTTTATTTATATAGTTTTCGCTTTTAGGTGGAAATAATGAGGGGGAAGCTATTTCTTCGCCATTTTCCAAAGAAGCTTAAAATATTGCCGGAAAGAATCCGCCGTTTCCGGGCTATTTATTGAAAAAACCATTATATCAGGATTATAAATTACCAATAGTACCCGGTTTTGAATAATTTCTATTGATGCTGGAGTCATATATTCCTTAGGCATAACTCTTACCTCTGTCAATGGCTGCTGTCTTCTGGCGGATATCAGCTCTTCTGCATCTTGATTATAGATAATTTGCATCAACACTCCTTTCTTTGCTCTTCTTTTGTTAAAATCCTGAAAATAGCCGCCAAGTATTTTCGCACTTTTTGGAGCACCTAATACTAGCCATACATCGCCTTTTTTGCATTCGTCTAAAGTCGCTTCCCAAATGGCTTTTGCTCCCTTTATGCCCTGAAAAATATTTGCAGTAACCAGCTTTTTTGTTGAATGGAACAGCTTTTCCAAATCAGGGAGCTGCTCTTTTATTTTCTTTAGGGCTGTTTCTTTCTCATTTAGAAGCCTGCCAAGTGCCTTTGGGTCTGCAGCTTCAAACTCACGCCTGTTAGCCTTAAGCACGTAAGAAACTAACCCCTTTCTAATCAAAGAGTCAAGCGCCTTGTAAACAGACATCCTGTTCAGCCTCGTATCGCTGGCTATCTTCCCGGCAGGGCTCGGTCCCAAATTCAAAAGGGAGACATAAACCCTCGACTCGCTATCAAGAAGCCCTAAGCTCTTCAACACGTCCTGCTCCATAGATACCTGTATGTATAGGGCATTTTATAAATCTTACTATTGTAATCTATTGGTATACGACAAGTATTATTATAGGGCTATATTCTGCAAAAGAGAATATGGAATGCCGTGATAAGTGTATTGGAAGGAGAATCGGAAAAATCATTGGTTTAGGTCTGATAGGGGCTTATGCCGCAGTTATGGGCTATGTTGGCTATAAAGTTGCCCACCAGGAACCCTACGATTATACACATTATAAAATAGAGCCCTTGCCCTGCATCAGCCCAATCTCATGCTACAAAGATGCAAGCGGCACTTTTTTTGAACGTTGCTATCCAGATGGGACAAGAATTAAGTTTGAAGACTATAACTCTGACGGGAAATTGGATGTAATCACAGATGGTTATGGCGGATGGTTTATGGCAGCAGAGCCAAAATATAACTTTGAAAAAGGTGCATGGGAATATATAGAACCACACTTTCCTGAAGGATACCTGCACATGTTTGAAGAACTGCGCACTTCAGTGAAAGAAGAGGATATGCCTGATAACTTTTACAGGTCCTGCGATTGCCCACCGTATCACTGCCCTTATTAGAGTTTCTTCTCTTTTCCCTGCTTCAACGACACTTTCGCAAGAACCATCTGGTGCATTCTCTTCAGAAACTCCGCCTTGTCTTCCATTTTCATGATGTCTGAATAGCCCTGCGCAACCAGGTTAAAAGCAAAAGGCGAAGGCACATCTGTCTGCACTTCACGAACTTTTATTTTCTCTTCCTCAACTGCTTTTAAAATCAGTTCAGCGCTTGCAATATCCATCTGGTCCTCAAGCACTTCTCTCCGCGCTTCTTTTAAAATTACAAAATCCTCTGAAATCCTGCGAACAGCAGCCAACAATATCATTGAAGCTGTCTGCTGCCTTCCAACATGCTTCCTGTGCCCTTTATACTCGCGCAAAATCATCATTGCCCTTCCTGCGCAGTGCCTGAACTTCCTTTTCAATGCCTCTGACTGCTCAATCGCATACTTTGCAACCTTGCGAATCTCATTTGATTTTAACAATTTAAACGCCTTCATTGCATCAAAACCCTTTGAAGAAGACAATACAAACCCATTGTCGCTTATCCTAATGTCAACATCAATATGATATAATCTCCGCACTGCATACGCAACCACCCTTGAAAGCACATCATTAACGCGCCTCCCATACAATGTATGAAACACATCAAACCTGTTATTGCCGTCCTTGTAATGCTCAACAAGAATCTCTGTTTTATGCGGAATGCCCACATACCTGTGCTGCTCATTCAGGTAATTGTAAATAGCCCAGGCTGTTATATCTCCCACATAAAGGTTTGACTTGATAAAATCAACTATATTCTCTTTTTTATCCTTTCTTTTCAGCCTATCACTTACATTCTTCCTGAACTTTTGTATGCCCATTGCCAAATCAAATGATAATGGCAATGACTCAGAGAACCAGGAAGGTATTGTCGGCTTTTGTCCTGAAGCAGACATTACCTGCGCAACAGTGCCCCGAGCAAACTTGAACTGGTAAACATTGCCGCCTAAAACAAACCTGTCCCCTGGCTTTAGTTTCTCAAGAAACCCCTCGTCAATTGTTCCAATCCTCTGGTTTCCAATCTTGACAGTAACGCCTGATGAATCAGGAATTGTCCCAATGTTTGTCATGTAAATAACCCTTGTTGCCTTTCCTTTTCTTCCAATCATTCCTGTTTCCCTATCATACCATATCTTTGCATAAACATGCCTGTCTTCCAAAGCAGCATACTCTCCAGCCAGATAAGAAAGAATCTCATCATAATCCTTCCATTCCAATGATTGGTAGCAGTAGCTTTTCTTAATCATCTCATAAAGCTCTTTAACATTCCACTGGCTTTCCAATGCAATCCCAATTATCTGCTGGCCAAGCACATCACCGCAGTTTGTTGGTATTGAAACCCTGTCAATCTTTTTTTCCTTTGCATACTTCAGCAAGACAGAGCATTCAATCAAGTCATCCCTGTCCATTACTATTAATCTTCCATTCACTGTCTCGTGCATTTTGTGGCCTGCGCGGCCCGCCCTCTGAAGAAACCTTGCAACTGACTTCGGGCTTCCCAGGCATAGCACTAAATCAATATAACCAATGTCAATGCCTAATTCCAATGATGTTGAAGAGACAACTGCTTTCAGCTTTCCTTCCCTTAATGAATCCTCTATCTGAAACCTGTGCTCTCTTGACAATGAGCCGTGGTGCGCTCCAATCAGGCTTGCCACTGTCTTTGGAGGGCCTTCATGAATTTCATAGTAATTTCCCGGAAACTTTGCCTTCAAATGATGCACAACCCTTTCTGTGCCGCTTCTTGTGTTTGTGAATATCAGGGAAGTTTTGTGCGCTTGTATAAACGCGTCAATCATCTTGTATAAGTTGTTGTTTAAAGTGTCATAGCTTGTGTTGATTAAGTCATCTGCAGGAGAAAGAACATCCAGGTTTAATTTCTTTACAAACTGCACATCAATAAGCTTGCAATTCCTTCCAATGCCGACTAAATACTTTGCAATCTCTTCCAAAGGGGCGATTGTTGCTGACAAGCCAACTCTTGCCATGCTTATGGAAAGCAGATTTAATCTTTCCATTGAAATTGACAAATGAACCCCCCTCTTATTCTCAGCCAGCGCATGCACTTCATCAATAATGCACCAGTCAATATTTCTCATGCATTCCTTGAATTTTATTGTTGAAAGGAGAATAGCTAAAGATTCAGGCGTTGTTATCAGTATATGGGGCGGCTTCTTCAGCATCTTTGCCTTTTCAGCCTGTGTTGTGTCAGATGTCCTTACTCCAACTCTAATGCCTAAATCCTTTCCAGCCAGTTTTTCCATTTCTTTCAATGGCTCTAGCAGGTTTCTTTCAATGTCTCTTGATAATGCCCTTAAGGGGCTGATGTAAATGCAATATACTTTGTCCTGCAATATTCCTTTTTGGGCAGAGTCCACTAATTCATTAAGGACTGATAAAAAGGCAGTAAGTGTATTATGCAATATAATCCCCCCAAAGCCCCCCACAAAATTATGTATATTCGGCACTGTCAAATCAAAAACATTCCCTTCATAATCAAAAGAGGTTATGCTTTTTACCTTGAGCCATAGAATTGGAAGGCTAAGCAACTCATCTACCTCTTTAAGAAGCGGCTCTGAAGGCCATTTGTGCTTTAGTTTATTAGCAAGATTAGAGAGAGCAGTATAAGTGATAAATCCCGTTCGCCTGACAACTTCGTATATTTGCCCAATATCTTTCCTGAAATGCTCATCGTTTTTGTAATGCCTTGATAAAGCCCTTATCTTTTTGTAATCAAAAGTAAACTTATTGACATAATTACCTGAAGGTTTAGATTTAATATGATTAATAATACGGCTCTTATGCCTGTGCTCTATGCCAATAACATCAATAAACCCATTTAGGTTTGATACCTGCCTTATTGTCAGTGTATAATACTCTCTTTTTATTTTCTCTGCTGTGTTTGTTGCGCAGCCCATTTCTTTCCCAATTGAGCTGAAAATGCCGTTTGAAAGCAACAAATAGTTTATTACTTCTATCTTCTGCTTGTTCGCCTGAGAAATCTTAATCCCAGTATTTGTAAATGTTGCCTCAAGAGCGAAAAAAACATTCAAAAAATTGTTCTTAATCTCCCTTTTGCAATTCAATAGCCATTGCGGAAATTCTACATACCTGCCCCTTCCCCGATTAAATGAAAATAATTCGTTTAAGAAATAGCAAAATAAAGTGGAATAAACAACATAATCCCTCTCATTCTTTTTTACAAAGGATATATTGAAATATTCTTTAGACATTTGCAGAAATTCATTTAAAAGCCCCATCTGGCTTTTTTGCGAAACTGCCAAATATGTACCCTTTTCATAATCTCCTATTAATCCCTCTGCCAAAACAAATGCAAGCCATCTCGCCAGCTTAATATCCAAAATCTTAGGGTAAGTGAAGGAGAAAGAATGCGTGCCGTATGTTTTGTATATGACCCTATTTTTTTCAAAGCTTAACCCGGATAGTTTATCGTTCAAAAGCAATTCAAAAGCAGCCTTTCCATACTTAGTCTTGCAATGGACGATACGATAAATTTGGGAAAGCGATAATCCTGTTTCCTTCATAACTGCGCTGTAAGAAAGCCCTGCTAAAAGCAGCAGCTCTTTTGTTTCTTTAGGATTGATGCCGGAAAAATGCTTAAATCTCTTGGTTTTTTCCTTTAGGCGCAGAAAGTCATTGTAAGTCAAGCATATTTCTGCTTTTGCTTTAACAGAAGATATTGCTTTCTCCCATTCTAATTGTATCTCCTGTTCAGGAAGAATTATTTTCTTTGGGGCTGCGATCTTATCTCCCGCCATTAAGTCCTTTGCCTTTACCCAACCCTTGCCTTCAACCAGCAGGGGATGCTCCCTTGAAATCTTAACTTCCCTGCCATACTCTGTTTTTATCTTTAGAAGCTTATCTCTTGTTTTTTCAGAATAAACAAGCGCTTTTGCCTGCTTTATAGTATTGGCTTCATCAAAAGAAAATGAGCTTAAACCGGAAACTTCAAATAATTCGCCTGTTTTATCCACCTTTTTAAGTAATTTTCCCGCTTTTGCTTTTTCTATCAGCTCATGCCCGCTTACAAGCTTTGCAATGCCGTTTTCTGTAATAAGCACTGTTTCATCGGGAGTAAGGCATTTTGTAGAGCCTGTTGGAGCCGAGATTAGTATGTTGCTCCTTGAATGCACTTCCATGACGCCAAACAGCTGAGGAAGGCTGAATTCCTTGAATCTCGTAAAGAACCACTTCTGAACAAGAGGATTAAGCACATTCCTCAGTTCAGCTTCAGTGTTCGGCTTGTCTTTAATAGTTATCATCTGCTGTTTTGCTTGGAAAGAGGTTTATAAAGCTGATGGAAAAGAAGAAAGCCAAGAAAGGCAGGGCTCTTTCATTCCGCTGCGCTTCATTCTGAGGTCCACTTCGCTGATGCTCACAGACCCAGCCGTGAATTCAATGGTGTGAAGCAATTAAAGAATATTTCCACTCAAAGAATCAGAGGTATATTCTTCTTTTAGGAGGAGGATTAATCAGGATATTTTCAATCACAACCGCCAAGAAATCAATTAATTCTGGTTTGTAGAGCATAGATTTAGTAGTCGGATGCTGTAAAGTTGAAGCAAGTATATAGCGAGAGTCATATTCTGACCTTTGGACAATAAATTCTGAAAGTTGGGGCTGTATCGCTCCTGTTATAGATTTTTCAAATCTTGTATGAGGCAATGCAGCCAAATTTCCGTCGCTTAAGGCAAGAAGAATGGAATTATTAAAAAATCGGCTCACTGCTATTTCGTTCCTTACAATCTGACAGAGACCCTTATCTTCTTGTGAGGAAGGCAAATCAAGCGCGAGAATATCAGCTCGGCACCTTTCTGTGAGATAATAACCATCATTTTCTCCCTGCGCTAGAATCCAATCATGCCCATTAATGGTGCAAATTGTTGCAGAGTTATATATCATACATCCATACCTGTCGGGATAATCTTCCGCAACAACTGGCGAAGGCGGGTGTTCTGGAAAATCGATCTTTTCATGCGGGAGCTTGCTAATAAGTTGGGCTAATGCTCTGTTTAAAATCTGCTCAGCTTTCAATCCTGTTTGGCTCTTTTTAGTCATTTCACTGAATAAATGCAGGTGCGTTTATAATGCTTTTGGCGAACTTCCCGCACCATTGCCTTCCAGCATACTATAGAAATATTTATATACTATAACAAATCCATAATAGTATGAAAAATGGCAATGGTGCGGCAATACCGCCAAACCCGTTTAATCCAGGCACGCCGGTTGACCCTAATGACTTTGTAGGAAGGGTGCAGGAGCTGGAAAGCTTTCGCCAAAAATTAAGGCAGACTGCAAGCGGCTCACTTGCAAACATGGCTGTTGCAGGGGGTTATGGCGTTGGAAAAACATCTTTTTTGCATAAATGCAAGGCTATTGCAGCTGAGCAGAACAGCCTTACCATATATTTCTCTTTAAATGAAGTGGGAGAATTAACCCGCGAAACCCTTGCAAGAGCGCTTATACAAAGAGCGCAGGAAAAAGTAAGGGAGGAAGTAATTCTCCAGCGCGTTTCAGATAAGGTGCTTAATGCTCTTAAGCGGATAAAAATTAAAATCAAGGATGTTGAAATAAGCCTATCTCCGGAAACTGACGAGGCATTTCCTAATCTTCATTCAGCGCTTTCAGCAATGTGGCAGATTCTTAAGGAATACAAGTCTTCTATAGTATTCCTGATAGATGAGGCAAGAATCTTAGAAAAAAACAGGGCTGATTTAATATTATATCTCAGGGCTGTTCTTGAACAGCTTCAAATTGGGCATACGCCTGTTATGATTGTGCCTGCGGGAAAATTAACGATAACAGGGCCTTCTGGCAGCGGATTCTCGCCGCTTGTAAGGACATTTCCGCCAGTAGTATTGGAAAATTTTACTATCGAGGAGGCAAAAGCATTTGCCAATAAAAAATTGAAAAGCGTAGGCATTGCTATAAAAGACGAAATAATTCATAAAATTTACTCTGTCACAGAAGGGCACCCTTTTGTATTGACAGCTTACCTTAATTCTGCCTATTCCCGCATTCAAGCAGGAGAAAAAGAATTAAAACAGGCGCATTTTGAGGCTGCAGATGTGGAATTTGTTTCACGCACGCTTGCGCCATTTTTTGCAAGATTCTATGACCAAGCAGGGAATATAAGCAAACAGATATTAGCGAGGATGGCTTATGCCGACAACTATGAGGCATCGCTCTCGCAATTATCAGAAGCGCTTGGAAAAGAATACAATGAGCTTTCGCCGCATTTGGCAAAGCTTGTGCAGGATGGGGCTATACTTAGGATAGAGCGCGGCAAATATAAGCTGTTTCATCATTTGTTAGGCAAATACATAAATGAAAAAAGCAAGCAGCAGAATATTAATTCTTTTTAAGCCATATGCGAACAAGGATAAAATTGTGCCGAAGGCCGGCCTTTTCAGACGATTTTAAATCACAATAAACTTTATATCCCCTTAAACCTACTATATATGCATGCCTTTTGACATAATTATAGGAAGGGACGCTGAAGACACAAAGATGTTAGGCAATAAAGGCGTTGTATTAATAGGAAAATCCTATGTAAAGATGGGAAGAAACACTTCTTTGTCAAACCCATTGCATATGGACATTGCAAGGGGCCACGTTATCTATATTGTAGGCAAGAGAGGAAGTGGAAAGTGCCTTACAGGAGATACTTTAATACAATTAGATGATGGTACGCAAATACCTATACAGGAATTGAAAAATAATCAAAATAAAATATTTGGCATTAATGACAAGCTGAAAATAGATGCAATGGGAAAAGAAGATTTCTTTGAAAGGGAAGTTGATTCTATCGTAAAGATGAAAATGAGAAGCGGCAGGGAAATCAAGCTTACGCCCGAACACCCTTTATTAACAATACAAGGATGGATACCTGCAAACCAGCTTACATTAGGAGACAGGATTGCTGTTCCAAGGAATATCCCTGCATTTGGCAAAGAAGACTTGCCTGAACACGAGGCAAAGCTGATGGCTTATTTGATTGCAGAAGGCCATACAAAAGGGAGAGTAATATTGTTTAGCAATACCGATGAAAAGCTTGTTTCAGATTTCAAAGATGCCCTAAACAAATTTGATACAAATATGGAACTTGTAGAAGACAACCAGGGATGCTACAGGGTAAGATCAAGAGAGCTAAGGCAGGGCGTGCTAAGCTATAATATAAAAAGAGATTTGCTTGGAAGGTTTGGCAAGGGGACAAGCATAGAGCATAAGAAAAAGAGCATAAGGGTATTTTCTGAAAAAGCAGGCATGCATAACCTCCTTTCTGCGCAGAAGGTTATTCCGGATATCATCTTCAAGACAAAAAAAGATACCCTTAAAATATTCCTTAACCGCCTTTTTAGCTGCGATGGAAGCATTTACAGGCTTAAGACAGAAAGCTCATGGGAAGTTTCATATGCTTCAAGCTCTGAAAAGCTTACAAGGCAGGTTCAAAGCCTTTTGTTAAGGTTTGGAATACTTTCAAAGAAGAGAAACAAAAAAATAAAATGCAACGGAAAGCTGTTCAATACATTTGAGCTTGCGATTGACGGTGCCAATGTTCAGAAATTTATAGAAGAAATAGGATTTTTCGGTGAGAAAGAATCTAAGCAGGAGCAGGCTCTGAAGGAATCAGTTAAAATTACCAGAAACCCCAATGTTGATACAATACCCAAAGAGATATGGGATATATACAGACCAAAGAATTGGGCTAATGTTGGAACGCAAATGGGTTATTCGTCTGGAAAAGCATTAAGGTCAAGCATTGCATATGCACCTTCAAGGCAGAAATTATTGCAGATAGCAGAATATGACAATGCAGAGCAGATGAAACTTCTTGCAACATCAGACATATTTTGGGATGAGATTACAAGCCTTGAAGTAATGGAAGGAAAATTTAAAGTCTATGACATCTGCGTGCCTGAATTTCATAATTTTGTTGCAAATGACATAATTGTCCACAACTCATACACTATGGGCGCAATAGCCGAAGGAGTGATGGACCTGCCTGATGAAATAAGAAACAACCTTTCAATGATTATGATGGACACAATGGGCATTTACTGGACAATGAAATACCCCAACCAGAAGGATGAGGATTTATTAGAACTGTGGGGATTGGAAGGCAAGGGAATGGATGTGAAAATATACACGCCTGCTGGTTTTTTCGAGCAATACAAAGAGCAGGGAATACCAACTGATGAGCCTTTCTCCATTAACCCCTCTGACCTGACATCACAGGACTGGATACTGGGCTTTGAGCTTGACAACAGCAACCCGGTAGCAATACTCATAGAAAAGACTTTAGGGGACATGGCTGATGAAGGCATTAATGATTACAGCATTGCAGACATAATGGAGAGGGTAAACTCAGACACAAGCTTTTCGCAGGACACAAAGAATGAGGCAGTAAACAGGTTCAGGGCAGCTGAAAGATGGGGCTTGTTTAGTGAAAAAGGAATGGACTTGATGGAACTTGTGCAGCCAGGCCAGATTACAATATTGGATTTATCTCCTTATGTTGCAACTCCAGGCGGATGGGGTGTTAAGGCTTTGGTTTTAGGGCTTGTAAGCATGAGAGTATTTACGCAAAGAATGATGGCAAGAAAAGCAGAAGAATTAGAAGCAATCAAAGTAGGGTACAGTTATTTTCAGGCTGCTGAGGAATTAGGAAAGAAAGAGCCTTTGCCTTTGGTTTGGCTGGTAATAGATGAAGCGCATGAGTTTTTGCCAAAAGAGGGAAAAACAGCTGCGTCTGACGCACTAATCACAATCATGAGGGAAGGAAGGCAGCCAGGTGTTTGCTTAATCCTTGCTTCACAACAGCCTGGCAAGATTCATTCTGATGTAATGAGCCAGTCAGACATTGTCATAGCGCACAGGTTAACTGCAAAGCCTGATGTTGATGCATTGGCTTCAATGTCACAGAGCTATCTTGCAAAATCACTCCCAAGGTTATTGGATGAATTGCCGAGAGTGAAGGGCGCTGCAATCATATTAGATGATAATTCAGAAAGGTTCTATCCAATGAGAGTAAGGCCGCGTTTAACATGGCACGGAGGGGCTGCTCCATCTGCAGTGAAATACAAGAGAAAGGTTCAGTTTGAGCTGTAATTTTTCCCAAAACACTTATAAGCACATGATAATTCTCTCCTCTCATGTATAAAGCATTAACTGGCTTGGCATTAATCGCGGCAATCGGATGTACGCAGCCCCCTTCTCATCCAGTACAACAAAGGGGATACACTGCAATGCAGCTTGATGAAAACAGCCCTGGTGTTAAATATGTAATGGATAAGCTTGACAATAACCAGACTTTAATCATGGGAGACACTCATGATATCAATTGCAAGTCTGATGAGATATTTGTTGCAGGGCTTTTACCGCATTTCAAGCAGCACGGTGTTGAAAATATAGGCCTTGAAATACCAAGAACACACCAGCCTGAGATGGATGACTATCTTGCAACAGGAGTTCTTCCTGCCGACCCGAACCATTTTATTAATTGGGTTTATAATAAGGAAAAAGGAGCCATAATGAAATCTGCACGGGAAAGCAATATGAAATTATGGTGCATTGACTCAGGAGGAATTGATGAAGAACTCAATCCTTTTGCAGAATATACAAGGGATATTGACATGTTTGAGTTTGTGAAAGAGAATTTTATAAGCAAAGGCAAAAAGATTGCAATTTTTGTAGGCTGGTGGCATATAGCGGAAACCCCATATTCAGACGGCAGGCTGCTTATAGAACCGCTCGGAGCCCTCCTTGAAGAGGAAACAGGCTCATTTTCAATAATCTTTGACAGCCCTATCTGGAGCATATCCCAGCCGTTGTATGAGATAAGGCAGAATTATACTGGCTTGGATTTTGACGGCACTGAGATAGGAAAGCTGCCTGCGCCTGCCGACAGCTGCGGCGAGAATACAACATTGGAAGAATGCCTTGACGGAGTAATTTTTGTGCCGCATTTGTATTAAGGCTAAACATGAGAGAATCTGCTCAGATATCTTTATAAATAGAGAAAATATCATTCGTAATCGATGGTTGACGTTAAAATATCCTGCAGAACATGCGGAAAAAAGGCTTCTATGGACAACATGAAGTATGACCCTGAAAACAGGAAGCTTCTCGTGTGCCCTGAATGCTTTAACGCAAAAGCGGCAAAGCTTGAGAAAGGCTCAAAGGTAAAGCAGGCTCTGCAGGGCATGCATGGAAAAAAAGAAGCCAGGCCTGTAAAGCCTGAAACAAAAGGAGAAAAAATGGCAAGAGACATAGGCGTAAAAGACATAACAAGCGAAAAAGTAGAGTACAAGTGCAATAACTGCAAATATTCATTCTCAAGGGCAAAAGGCTTTCTTGTGGATGGGTGCCCGTACTGCGGGCAGAACAAGATTGAAAAGCGAAAGCATGTCCAGCACGACTGGGTTAAGGATATTGAGAGTTAAATTATAAAGGCCTGCCTCCGGCATAATTGTTATTCATTTTAGCATTCTAAAGAAGATAATCGTAGATTAAATGAAAAGATTAATAAAGATAAGTTATATCCTATCCCTATATGGGTACAAAATGTCTAACATGGGATATAAGAGAGCTTGCAAAAGCTCTGAAAATAAAAGAAGGAGATGTTAAGTTATATTTTACTGATGGAAGAAGAGTTTCTTTCTTGATTGAGCGAAGAATAGCGTATGAGATTATGAGAGGCACTATTGCTGGGAGTGAAGGTGCAGGCTATGATGTTATAGATAAAGAAGGAAACAAATGGGAAGTAAGAAGTATTAGTAAAGATGGAGTCTATTTCTGCCCAAGCTATATGGTTGGCTCAGGAAGAGCATTTGAGGAAGTTGGATTCTTAAATAAGATGGAAAAAATCAAAGGATATATTTTATCCGATATAACACAGTTCCCTGATATCCCTTTCTGGATCGTTCCTAAAGAACTAGTGCAGGGATGGTGGAATGAAGAAAAGTTAGGGAAAAACTGCAAAATTAGTAGAACTAAAGCGCTACAATTATTAGAACAAATAAAATCAAGGTAGCATAGGATGCACATAGCCTCATTCTTTCAATCTTTTTGTGAATAAACGATAGGTTTAAAAGACAGAGGAGAATCTACTAATAGAGGAAAGAGGGGTGAAAGAGTGTACCACGAGGTAGAATCTGTTCGGAATTATTTAAAAAATTTCAATTTAGATAATAATAGTAATGGGACTATTGTAAAAAATATTAGAATAGGAGATAAAGAAATATTACAGTTTATTAATGAATTTTGGACGTCTAAACAAAGGAAGGCATCTAGCCTACATGAGGTTTCATATCGGGCGTGCTTTAAACCACAATTGCCTAAATTTTTTATAGAATTATTAACAAAAGAAGGAGACATAGTTTATGATCCATTTAGTGGCAGAGGCACAACTATTATTGAAGCTGCACTTTTAGGAAGGAAGATTATTGCGAATGATATCAGCCCATTAAGCCAGATATTCTCAAAACCGAGATTATTTGTTCCTTCATTAGAAATGGTAAGAAGCAGGTTGGATACAATTAAAGTCGATGAAAAGAACAAAGCAGATATTGATTTGTCTATGTTTTATGAAGACAAGACTGAAACAGAAATAATAGCACTCAAAAAGTTATTAGATAATGAGAAGGATATTGATATGTGGATTAGAATGGTAGCTACAAATCGATTGACAGGGCATTCTTCCGGGTTTTTTTCTGTTTATACATTACCGCCCAACCAAGCTGTAAGTGCTAAGAACCAAATTAAGATTAATCAGAAACGCCAACAAATTCCGCCTTATAGAAATACAAAAGAGATAATTCTTAAAAAAACAAAAGGACTAACAAGAAATATAACAGAAGAAGATAGGATAAATTTAGCAAACGCCGGAAAAACAGCTTTATTTTTACAAAATGATGCAAGGTCGGTTCCTGAAGTTGAAAATGGGAGTGTACAGCTCACTGTCACATCACCCCCTTTCTTAGATATAGTTCATTACTCAAAGGATAACTGGCTGCGATGCTGGTTTAATAATATTGATTCTAAAGAGATAGAGCACAAGATTACAATGTCCCGAACCGTAGAGCAATGGTCTAGTGTTATGGCAGATGTTTTTAAAGAGCTATACCGCATTACAAAAAATGAGGGGTGGGTTGCTTTTGAAGTCGGCGAAATAAGAAAAGGCACAATAAAGTTGGATGAGGTTGTTGTACCTTTAGGGTTAAATGCAGGGTTTACATGCGCAGGTATAATAATAAATCAACAAATATTCACAAAAACCGCAAATATATGGGGTATAACAAATAATAATCTTGGTACTAATTCAAATAGGATCGTAATCTTTTATAAGGCATAGGCTATGTTTGGAAAATAATTGTATTTTTATTATATACGCCTAAATTATCTGTATTGAATTCTGGTTTTAAGGAAACTTTTATTTTAGAAACATCCACTATTTTAAATCCCGTCAGATTAAATTGTTCTTTTCCCTTTTGTTTAGTAACAAATCCTAGAAGCAAATGTGGAGCATTAGAATTTATTTTTTTATCTGAGTTACTACTAGGCGTATAATAAAAATCTCTTGGTGAACCAATTTCTGGTTTTGATGTTGCTTTTATTTCAATAAAGATGGTTCCAACAGATTGTGCAATTAATTTCAAATCAGGATAACCAGAACCCCCTAATGCGATGATTTCTTTAATAACTTATGTTTGACAAAGTTTTCTTAGCCCCTCGAAGAATTTGCCAAGAAGGGGATTTTCATTTATAAAGAGCAAACACGCCCCAATACTCTCCCTGATTTTTCTCACTATTTTGCTGATAGATTTTTTCTTCTGTA
>JAHJRD010000057.1 GCA_018830945.1 Nanobdellota archaeon
TGAACTTTTCATACTCAGACATGTCAAGCGGATGGCGCCATACCTTGCCGCACTTGGGGCATTTCCATGCCCTTATAGTGAAGCCGTCCTTGCGCAGTTCTCCCTTGACAGTTGCCTTGTGGCAGTCCCCGCACACAATGTTTGCATTGAATATGTCCTCCATGAGTGTATACTCCCAGTATACACATAAGGTATATGTAGGGTGTATATAAACTTTTCGGGAAAAATAACAATCTGCCTCCTTTTTCCTTTTGCAATATACAATTTGGTTTTCACCACACTTGAATCACATTTTTATGCAGAAAGCCAGAAAACTTTATAAACCACCAATCTACAACTACAACAGCATCGGGGAGAAGAGGCAAGATAGTCTCATTAATAAAAAAGGGTTGGCGAAACCCCTTTTGAAAATATATCCCGGAGTACAGATGGCCTGTATTCTAAGGTGCTGACTTTGGCGGATTGGCAATTTTTTTGGTGTTTTGCCTTTTTATGATTCTTAAAGAAATACCACACAAGGTTCCGCAAGTTTTAAAAAGCCCTGAAAGAAAACATAGACGGGTGAGACATTGGCTAAAACAAAAAAAACAAAACAAAAAAAGCCCGCTAAAACAGCGGCAAAAAAAGATATTATCACAAAGAACACTGCAATTGGGGATGTTGTTTCAAAATACCCTCAGACAGCTGAAGTGTTCGCAAAACACGGGCTGCACTGCATTGGCTGCGCAATAGCTTCATTTGAAAGCGTTGAGCAGGGCGCAAGAAGCCATGGAGTTGATGCTGGCAAGCTGCTGAAAGACCTTAACACAGCGGCAAAAAAGAAAAAAAGCAGCGGACACCAAGGCTGTTCCTGCTGCTAGGAGGTGGATATGGCAAAATACACAATAAAAGTGGACAATGAGAAATGCATTGGCTGCGGCGCATGCGCTTCTGAATGCCCTGACAACTGGGAACTGAAAGAAACAGGCGAAGGTTACAAGGGAAAACCAAATGTTGCTGTGCTCGACAATGAAGAAGACTATGAAAAGAACAAGGCAGCCGAGGCAATCTGCCCTGTCGGCGCAATAACAATAACAAAATCAAAATAATTCCTGCGCCTCAATAAAATGGATACATCAAAAAAGATAGGAATAGCTTTGCTGGGGGCTGCAACATACATCGGCCTGGGAGGATTATACCAGGTTCATAAATTTGGAACAACACACAGCAGAGGCCATAACAACAGGCAGGTTAACAGGGAATTTCTTGAAGAGTTTGATGAGGAAGCAAGAAGCCTTGAACAGAGGCTGCTGGCAAAAAACAAGGAATGCGGGATTGAAATCTCAACAGACATAATAGTGCATTCAAGGCTAAAAAGCTTTTTTGATGATAATGGCAATCCCAACGATAATAGTGAATGGACAAATGAGGTTGAAGAAGCGCTGGAGGGGCTGAATATATACAAAGGGCTGGGCATATGCTTTAATTACGAGCACATAATCCCTGTATATGAGAATGTGCTTATGTACGGCCCTTCCCTTGAAGCAGATGACATATTAAATTCACCATTATTGACAAGGCATGTTTTGCTGATGGAAGACAAAGACCCTGAAAAAACATTAAAGAAAGCCTATTATTTTTACAGGCTTGCAGGAGTGGAACAAGAGGCTGTTTTTGGTTTTACTGCCCATTATGATGGAACAAGCTCATTTGGCAAGGCACACTGGAACGGCAGCCATGCCCTTGTTCTTCTTTCAAATGACACTGATTACAATAGCATAGTGACTGCGCATGAAGCAGGGCACTTATTCGGGCTAGATGATTTGGAAGAATCCTCCTGGGTTGTGAATCTTGTGCTTGACCCATTTCATTTATTTACAAACCTCATGAAACAAGGGTTAACCTCTTTCTCGCTTGAAAAATGGCAGATAGAAGAGATAATTAAAAATGCAAGGCAGCGCTTTGAGTAAGAAGCAATCTTGCGCTAACTTTAAATATAGCTCTTTCTAAACAAATAGCATGGAAAAAGGGATTTTTGAGATTATAATCCACGGCAGGGCTGGCCAGGGAGCTAAAAGCATGGCGCAGATTATTGCAGAGGCTGCAATGGCCAAGGGGAAGTACATGCAGACATTCCCAAGCTACGGAGCTGAGAAAACAGGAGCTCCAATGCTTGCCTATGTAAGAATATCCTCAAAGCCAATAACAACGCACGCGCCTGTTACAAAAGCAGACGCAGTTGTCATAATAGACCCGACGCTTGTAGACACAGTGAATGTGAAGGATTTTATCAAGGAAAAAGCAGTAGTGCTTGTCAACTCTCCGAAAAACACAGAAGAAATAAAATCAAAACTTAAATGCAGCCAGAATATTTATGCGATTGACGCAACAGGCATGGCAGACAGAATCCTGAAATCAAACCATCCAAACATGCCAATGTTAGGGGCCTTTGTAAAGGCAACAGGAGTTGTTGAAATGCAGGAAGTATTAGGGCATTTGGTGTGCATATTCGCGCACAAAATGAGCAAGGAAATGCTTGACAAGAACATTACAGCTGTAAAAGAAGGATACAACACAATAAAATGAAACAAGAACCAGACATGGAAGGCGGGAAAGTAAAGGCAGGAACCACAGCAGAGGCAAAAACAGGCAGCTGGAAAATACAGCGCCCAATATGGGATAAAAAGAAATGCATTAACTGCATGTTCTGCGTCATCTACTGCCCTGAAAACTGCATACCTTCAAAAACAGGAATAAGGGATGAAACAAACCTCGATTACTGCAAGGGCTGCGGGATTTGCGCAAAAGTATGCCCTGTCAAGTGCATTGCAATGGACGCAGAGGTGAAGCACATATGATTCCCGAGCAAATGCGAAGGGAATCTTCGAACGAAGCAAGGGGTGGAGTGAGAATGAAAAAAGTTGCATTAACAGGCGCGCACGCATCTGCAGAGGCTATGAAGCAGATAAACCCGGATGTTGTTCCTGTATACCCAATAACACCGCAGACTCCAATGATGGAAAAGTTCTGTTATTTCAAGGCAGAGGGAGAAGTGGATACTGAAGTCGTGCTTGTTGAGTCAGAGCATTCTGTAATGAGTGTTGCAGTTGGCGCGTCAGCAGCAGGCGCAAGAGTCATGACAGCAAGCTCATCCCAGGGAATCTCATTGATGAATGAGGTATTGTCAGTTGCATCAGGCTCAAGGCTTCCGATACTTATGAATGTTGTAAACAGGGCTGTCTCAGCTCCATTGAACATACACTGCGACCAGTGCAGCACAATGAGTGTAAGAGACCTTGGATGGGTGCAGCTGTTTGCAGAGACATCGCAGGAAGCGTATGATCTTACTTTAATAGGCATGAAGCTTGCAGAAGCAATGAAAAATCCAGTTATGGTATGCCAGGACGGGTTCATAACATCGCACTGCGTTGAAATACTTGAGATACTTGAACAGGAAAAAGCAAGAAAATATGTTGGTGATTACAATCCAAAGAACAAGCTTCTTGATGTTAATAATCCAATGACGTTTGGCGCATGGCAGATGCCAAGCCATTACATGGACACAAAGATAGAGCAGCAAAAAGCATTAATGGATGCATTCAAGGAGTATCCAAAAGCTGCAAAAGAGTATGAAGCTGTCTCAAAAAGAAGCTACGGCTTTTTGGAAGAATACAAGATGAAAGACGCAGAAGCAGTTATTGTAACAACAGGCTCTGCAGCAGGCACAACAAAGGCAGTGATTGACAGGATGAGGGATAAAGGAAAGAAAGTAGGTCTTTTGAAGATAGTCCTAATGCGCCCCTTCCCTTATAATGAAATTGCAAATGTATTGTCAAAAGCAAAGGCAGCCTGCATACTGGACAGGGCTGTTGCATTTGGAGGCAATGCGCCGCTTTACGGAGATGTAATGCAGGCGTGTTATTCATTAAATAAAAAGCCAAAGATATCAGGTTCTGTCTTTGGGCTTGGCGGAAGAGAGCTCTATGAAGAGCAGATTGAAAAAATATTCAATGATTTGCTTGCGGGAAAAAATACAGAGGAGTATGTGAAATGAACATAAGGAAAATTCCGGCAGTTACAGCAAATAATGTCCAGAATTCTCCAATAGATAATTCTGTCCAAAAAACACCCAAAACAACAGAATTATCCATAAAAGAATTTTCAGATATGGAATCTAATTTTGCCCCTGGCCACGGAAGCTGCTCAGGATGCGGCTTTCCAATGATAGTGAGGACAGTGCTGAAAGCAGCAGGCAAGAACACAATTGCAGCTGTTGCCACTGGCTGCCTTGAGGTAACTTCAACACAATACCCAAGAAGCGCATGGAAAATACCATGCATACACAGCCTTTTTGAAAACTCAGCAGCAACAATTTCAGGCGCTGAAAGCGCGTATAGGGCGTTGAAGAGAAAAGGAAAAGTAAAGGAAAACCTCAACTTTGTTGTATTTGCAGGGGACGGAGGCACATACGACATTGGATTGCAGAGCCTTTCGGGAATGCTTGAAAGAGGGCACAAGGTTGTGTTTGTATGTTATGATAACGGAGCGTATCAAAATACAGGAAACCAGAGAAGCAGCGGCACCCCATACAGCGCCCACACTACAACAACGCCTGTAGGAAAAGCAATAAAAGGAAATATGCTGTTCAGGAAAGACATCGTAAGGATAGCTGCGGCGCACAACATACCTTATGTTGCCCAGGCTGCTGTCCACAACTGGCAGGACTTGTTTGAAAAGGCAAAAAAGGCGTTTAGCGCAAACGGCCCTGCATTCCTTAATGTATTTTCCCCTTGCCAGCTTAACTGGGGAACTCCTACTGACATGGCAATTGACATATCAAAGCTTGCTGTTAATAGCAACTTCTGGCCATTGTTTGAGATTGAAAACGGAAAATATAAATTAAATTACAAGCCAAGCTCAACAGCCCCATTGGAGGAATTCCTGAAGCAGCAAAAAAGATTCAGGCACTTGCTGCTCCCTGAAAACAAGCAGTATCTTGAAAACCTGCGCAAAAAAGTCAATGAGGAATGGGATAAATTATTAAAGCAGTGCAATGAAGGTGCATAACCCAGATGGCTGAAGAAGATAAAATCATTAAAAATTTCTTTTTTCCTGACATGCCAAAAATAGTAATGTATGCTGTTTTTACATTCATTGTGCCTGCCCCCCTGCTTTTATGCGCAGACACTTGTTCAACAAAATGGGTTATTCTTGCAGGATACAGGCTGCTTAAATATCCTGATGCATATGTGCTCACATTTCCAAGAATGCTGTTTATGTTTGCAGCCGCTTATATTGTATCATCCATTATCGCAACAATAATCAGCAAGCTTAAAACAAAGCCGTGGCACAAGAAAAAGGCAGCCAGTAAGGTATAAAAGCAGGGGCATACAAGGTTATTCTCATGAAAATACTCGCTTTTGTTGATACACACGGCTCAAAAAGGGCTTTTGATGAAATACTGAAAAGAGCCAGGCAGGCTGACATCCTTGTTTGCGCAGGCGACCTCACAATGTGGGGCGAAAGCACTGAAAAATGGATTAAGTTCCTTGAAAAGGCAGGCAAGCCAATGGTTATTGTGCCAGGCAACCATGAAAGTGAAAGAGAAATATCTGAAATCTGCAAAAAATACAAATACTGCATTTATTTACATAGAGCAGCTTATGAATATGGCGAATACATGTTCTTTGGGTTTGGAGGGGGAGGATTTTCAGAGGGCAATGCAGACTTTGAAAGGATAGGCAAGCACGTTGAAAAGGATGCAAAAGGGAAAAGGCTTATACTTATAACGCACGGCCCTCCTTATGGGACTGCCCTTGATTCTTTGCCAGGCTCTGGCCACAGAGGATGCAGGTCAATAAGAAGGTTCATAGAGGAAGTGAAGCCAATGATTGCAATATCAGGGCACTTGCATGAAACAGCAGGAAACACGGATTTGATAGGGAAAACATTTGTGATAAACCCAGGGTCTTTTGGGGCTTTGCTTAAAATTTAATCTTTCTTGTCTTCAAATCCTTTTTCATCAAAAGAACAACCCTTGAGTTTGGCTTTTCATCAACAATCTTCAAGCCGGAATATTTGCATATCTCTTTTGCAAACTCTTTAATCTCCTCATGCCTTGGCATCTGCTCATAAGCCATCCTGTACTGCGCATATCCCACGGGCATTGCAGCTTTCAGCTCAACAAACATCGGCTTTATTTTCTTGATTATCTCAGCATACTGCTCAGGATTAACCAGGTTTAGTTTTTTTGCTAATGTTAATCTTACTGTGCTTCTCTTGAACTTGTGCAATAATGATAATGATTTTTGAAGCCTTTTCCAGCCGTCTTTCACCAAAGGCTTGCAAACTTTCAAATATATTTTTTCATTCGGAGCAGGTAGTGTTATGTAAAGTTGAGTAGGCATGTGCTTCAATAGTTTTTCAAGCATATCAGGCTTTAACCCGTTTGTAACAAGAAATGAAGTCATCTTTCTTTTCTTTATTTCATCAATCAATTCAGGCAATTTAGGGTACATTGTTGCGTCCCCTGCCAATGACAAGGCAACATGCTTTGGCTGCATTGCCTCTTCAAAAAGCTTTTTAGTGAAATTTTTATTGCCTTTAAAGCCCTGCAAGTATTCTTTCTGCGCTTTTATCAGCCCATCTAATATAAATAAAGGCTCGTCAGGGTTCTCAACCTCTTTAGGCACTGTATAATCCATGCAGCGCCAGCAGAACTCACAGCGGTGAAGGCAGTTGAGCAAGGTGACTGAAGACTGGACACAGCGATGGCTTTGAATCCCATAAAAAGTATTCTTGTAGCAGACATCCTTGCCAGTGATTGCCCTTTTGCACCATAAGCAGACCTTAACAGCAGAGTGGCTGCCGACAATCCTGTATCCCTGCTTTTCAAGGTCTGCCTTTATCTTGTGGTTAAGCATGTGGTTTTGCTGTAATCCTTTATTTATTAACCTGATGGTTTTTGGATGGAGGGCATGCATGAGTAAAACACCAGCCCAATGCAGCATGCGGGCTATAGGCAGTCAAGCGGGTTGGGGATAAGTGACAGCTTCTTTGCGGCAACATGGGTGTAAATCTGCGTTGTCTTAAGCTCTGAATGCCCAAGCAATGCCTGTATATATCGGAGGTCTGTGCCGTTTTCCAGCAAATGCGTTGCAAAAGAATGCCTGAGCATATGAGGGGTTACTTTCTTTTTGATTCCTGCTTTTCTCGCTGCATTTTGAAGCACAAGCTGAACGCTCTTGGCGGAATACTTTCCATTCCTGCCTTCAAAGACTCTTCCGCTTTCTTTTAAAGCCATTATCTTTTGCGCCAGTGCAGGGCTGATTATTGTAACCCTGTCCTTGCCCCCCTTCCCGTTTCTTATCGCCAAAGAATTGCTGTCAAAATCAATGTCTTCTACCATCAAATTCAAAAGCTCTGACAGCCTCATGCCTGTTGAGTAAAGCATTTCAATCAAAAGCCTGTGCTTGATATTTTCTGTTCTGGTTATCATTTCTTGAATTTCCCGCCTTGAAAGCACATAAGGCAACCTCTTTTTCCTCTTCGGCAGGGGCACAACTTCCGGAGCTTGTTTCAGGATAGCTGCAATATAGAAGTCAATGGCAGCAGACGCAAGCCTTACGCTGTTTGGGTTCATGCCCTTATCAATAAGGTAAAGCAGATATTCCCTTTTCTTTGAGGCATTGGCTTTGGAGTATTCAATAAAATCGCTTATATGGTAGAGGTAAGCCTTTATGGTTGTGCTGCTAAATCCCCTCAGCTTCATTTCCTCAGCCAGCTTAAGTTCAGTGCCGTTGTCCATGAAAATCGCCTCCAAAAGCCTTCTGCAAAGATTATCAATCCTGCCTTTAAATGCGTTTCTGAAAAAAAACAGGCATTTTTTCAGCAAAACCGGAAAAATGAAAAGTGTCCGAGGAAAACAAAAAGGCAAAAATGAAGAATGCCCATAAACAGCCTATAAAGCCCAAAAAGAAGGCCATTAGGGAATAGCACCCGCCCCCATTGCCCCGCATCTGCCCCAAAACCCCACTCTCACGGCGGTTTAATGAAATGTTGTTCATTTAATACCTGTTATGCACAATAATGCTTCGGGTAGAAACAGTTACAACTCATCTGAAAATTCCGGATGATTTGCACGCAAATAATCTACAAATGGGCCTGAAATTTGCTCTCTTGGAAGTATCTTGTATAGAATTCCAGCTTTATCAAAA
>JAHJRD010000058.1 GCA_018830945.1 Nanobdellota archaeon
GCAACATAATGTCTTGAATCTAGTTCGTTTAGAGTAGATAAATAAAATAGTTTATTATCAATAATCTCCTCGTTTTTCATAATATTTATAAGACTCTACTCTTTATAAATATATCACTTTATTTTGCGGTAAGCCCTAAGAAGGTTCTGGAGAAAGAATTTAAGAAAATTAATATTAAATATCACGAAATTAATTCTAAATGGAATTATACCTTATCAAAAATTTAGCAAGTTATTTTTAGGCTACCCCTAAGGGGCATGCGCATTTGCGCAGATGCCCTTGGAAAAAGCATGTTTGATTATGCAAGGGAAAGGCTGAGAGAGAACAGGGCAGAAGCGCTGGCAAGGGAAGCCAGATATGGATATTACAGGTAAAGATGGAATATCAAGTTCCGCTGGAGAACAGGGTAATAAACGCTTTCATAAGAAGGAAGCAGGGATTTTTGGTTAAGGTTATGCAGGGGGATGATTATCAGCGTGTTGCGCATACGGCAATGCTTAATATTGAACAAGTTGCGCAAGGATACCATTCTGTCGGCTCTAACCCGAATATAAAGGGGATGGTGAAAGCATTAAAAAAAATGCTTGAAAATTCTTTTTCAGGGGATGTTGAAAGGCATGCAATGCAGTATGCGCATACTGCGTATATCTCTCCTCATGAGCATAAAGAGGAGCATGAGCACCTTCTTGCAGGAGTTGTCGCTGATGATAAAGGCCTTAAAAAGCAGGAGCAGGCTTACCAGAAATCATATGATGCAGTTTGCAGGAATTATTATCCCATAGCTGCGCTGCTTGCAATCGGCAGTGTTAAGGGCGCTGATTTTGTAACTTCAGAGAAAGCGATTGCAACAGCTGTTGAAACAGCATTTCCTTCAAGGCAGGAGTTTATTGCAAAGGAGAATGAGCTTGTTGAGGCTTTAAGCGCATATGCCCAGGCGCGCCTTAGCCTGAATGACGTTGACGGCGACCAGGATGCATTCTATGTGTCAGCCATGGCAATAATTGCAAACAATGTTGGGGTGGCAGCATGCAAGATGGCTGCAGAGATTGAGGCTGACGAGGTTTATGGGAAATGAGTTATTCCCCTCTTTTTTCAACAGAAAATGCGGATTATCGGCTGGTTTATGCGCTACACTTTCTTGGAACAAGGGAGGATCTTTTTGAAGAAGGAAAAATCGAATCGCTTGATGCAATCGTGCTTGAAAGTGGCATACATAGTATCCCTTACAGTCTTCTTAGAGATAAGCAGTACGAATATATATTTAATAGAGCCTATGCAGCAAGGATGCCCTTATTTGTTGTTGATGTCAAAAATTCCAATTTAGGATGGATGGGAAGTATTGCGGTTGATGCGGCATTATTCTCTATTGGTATTTACGCCGCAATGAGCACTGCCAGCGACATTAAAAAGAAAGAAGAACGAGAAAAAATTAGCAGAAGGGATCTTCTTAGGATAGGAGCAAAAGGGATATCTTCAGCGTGGCTTTGCGCAGGACCCGTTGGGCAATTCATATCCTCTTTTTTTAAAGGGGAATCAACAGAAATTTTTGCTAACGCCTCAGCTTCTGTCAGCAATGTTTTTCCTACACCTATGACTGCTTTGCGCAATGCAATAGCCGCAAGAAAAGTGGAAGAACATGTCGCGCCTTTATTACAGGCAAGGCTAAAAAGAAATCCTAATATATTATTTGTCTATGGAAGTTTGCATGCAGGCATAGAAGGCTGTATTCAGCACAAATGGTGGCGCGATAGGATTATTGATTTTAGCGGCATAACAGGAAATATAGGCATCAAAGAGGATGAACTTAACAAGGTTTATGAGCTTGAGCCTGATGAAAATGGCGAATACGGGAGTGCAGGCACAAGGTGGAATCTTGAGGAATATGAGTGCAATCTCTTTTAAGCCATAAACTATTTAAGCTTTTTATTCTTGCTTCTATTAATGATACACCCAATTGCCGCAGGAACATTCTATCCCGCTGGAAAAGAGGCATTGCTTAAAGAGCTGGATAAATGCTTTTCTTCAATAAAGGGCAAAGCGGCCTTTGCGAAAGGAAGCTTGAACAAGAAAGTTTATGGCATTATATGCCCTCACGCAGGATATGCTTATTCAGGCAATGCAGCTGCATTGTCTTATAATGCTGTTAAGGCAAATAAGGGAAAAACATTTGTAATATTCGCGCCTGACCACAACGGCTATTGCTTTAATCCGACAACAACAAATGAGGATTTTGAAACTCCGTTAGGCATTGTTAAGACAGACAAAGAGCTTGTTGAAAAGCTTTTGAAGAAATGCGATTTTTTAAAACAAGGAAAAATACAGGAGCATGCTGTTGAAGTGCAGCTGCCTTTTCTTCAGTATTTGTTTAAGGAGGATTTCAAGGTAGTTTGCATAGTTGTCCCTTCGCCTAAATATTATAAGGAGTTTGGGAAGGCTGTTGCAAGCGTTTGCAGGGATGCTATTATAATCGCCTCGTCTGACTTTACGCATTACGGCGCTGCTTACGGTTATATGCCTTTCAGCGCAAGAGATGCGAAAACAGAAATGAAAAAGCTTGATTCAGGAGCAATCAGATTCATTGAAAAGCTTGATTCAGAAGGTTTTTTAAATTATGTTGAGAAGACAGGAGCAACAATCTGCGGGCAATATGCAATAGCTGCTGCGATTGAGGCTGTGAAGGCAATGGGCGCTAAAGAAGGAAAGCTTTTGAAGTATTACACTTCAGGCGATATCTCAGGGGATTATTCTTTTGCAGTTGGATATGCTGCTGTTGCTTTTGTCTAGGCTGAAGCTTCCACAATAAGCTTATTATTCTCAGGATAAATCATAACTTCTTCGCTGTTTTCAAGATGCAGGTATTCTGCTATCTTCTTTGGTATCCTTACTGCCAAAGAGTTGCCGGCCATTGTTATTTTTGTCTTAGCACTTAAGCCCCAAACTCCTTTCTCTTTTGCAGCTTTTTCTATCTTTTTTGTAGTAGCTGAGTCAGTGAAAGACTCTTTGCATTTTGCGCATACCACTGCCGGAAAATCTCCCAAAAATACGCCACACATGTATTCCTTGGTTTTTCCTTTTTTCAAGTTTCCTTTATTGCATATTGGACATTTCATTTTACCACCTTGGCATTACTGTAATTACAAAGCAATCCTTCCCCTTTGTTATCGTGACAGCTGTAAAGTGCCTGTAATGATGAAGCATCTTATTGTGCTGCATCTCCTTCGCGCCCATCCTTATTGCGCATTCCACTTCATTCAGGGAAATGCCTCGCTCAGCCATCATTTCCCTGGCGTGCCTGCTGTACCTAATCAAGGTAACCACCAGTAATTACCTGTAATTACAATAAGCGCCTCTCCTATATAAGGCTTTCTGCTGCCTGACTTATTCTTCATTCCATTAAGGCTATGTGCTTTCTTTTTAGTTTTAATCCATATAAATTATATAATTTATATAACTCAAATAAAATCCTTAATCTTATGCTTCACATACTCATGAATAAGCCATGCTGTCAATAACACCCCGTCAAACACTGCCAGGAACACTGTTGTCTCTATGCCCAGCCTTGGAAGCAGGTTAAGCCCTATTGCTAAGCTGGTGAAGGGATACAAAGGCATTATGCTTCCTGAGAATATCACGTCAAGCAGGAGATGCGTGAATATGCCGAATGAAGCCATGCTGAAGAACAGCAATGCTTTTTTGTTTTTTCTCCATAAAAGCGCAACAACCAGAAAGAGCAAAGGTATGAAAATAGTGTGCGTGAACTGCCTGTGCACAAGCTCTTTTGGAATTTTTGAAAAAATATTAAGAACCCAGTAGATTAGAATGTCAATGTCAGGAAACAATCCTGCTAAGCCTGCAACAAGCACGTAAAACAATGTAAACTTCCTTTTTGCAAAATAATCCCTCCATATGTCAGCAAGTATCAATGGTATTAACAGATGTGTTGCAGGGTTTGGCATGGTAATATTATGGTAAGGAATGCTTTTAAGGATTTCGTTATTCCCTTATTCTTCTCTCAATAAACTCATGCGCTTTTCTTAACACTTTCTTGTCATTGTCATAAGTAAGCCTGGGATATGCCTCATGAAAGCCAAGCCATGCATAGTCATTGTGCTCTTTTGATAATTTAACCTCTTCTGTTGATGTCTCTGCAAACAAATAAACAGCTGTCTTGAATATTGTTTTTCCTTCCTTGCTGTAAAACCATTGCGACTCTTCCCTGAATCCCTTTACAATGAAGATATCCTTTAACCCTGTCTCTTCCTGGATTTCCCTTCTTACAGTTGCCTCTGGTATTTCGCTTTTTTCAAGCAATCCCCTGACAAAGAACCAGCCTTCCTTGTAATGCTCATGGGCTTTCCTGTATAGCAATAGGTATTTGCCTTTATTGTATATTACTGCGCCTGCTGAGTGTTCTATTGGCATATAAGGGTGTTTATGTTAATAGGATATATAAATGTTGAGAAAGGCCGGGCTCCGCCGGAATGTAGTGCTTTAGAGGGATATAGGGGAGAAAAACAATGCGCCGGCCGGTAGTCTCACTGTCCTCGAAAATGCCTTGCATTTTCGGGATGCCAAAAACCCTTCGGTTTTTCAGCACGTTCGGGACCGCCCGTTGCTGATGCGCCGGCCGGGATTCGAACCCGGGTCATCGGCTTGGAAGGCCGAAATTCTAACCACTAAACCACCGACGCGAATTAATAATCAAAGAAAATATGATTTTATAAGCCTTTCGATGCCTTGCAGCGAAAGACCCTGAACAAAGCGAGGCTGCCTTTCTATTGCTTTACAGGGTTCTGAGAGGCTTGCTTTGCTGCTTCAGCAGGCTTGTTTATCTTGCCAAAAGCAAACTTAACCTGATCATCCTTCCATCCTGCTTTTTTCAAAGCGTCTGCAACCTGGCTGTCATCATACCCTTTTGCTTTTGCAGTCTTTACATATCCTAAAACAGAATCCAAATCCTTTTGCTGATTAAAAGGCATTTTCTTTGCTTCAGGCTTTTTTACAGCGCCTTTCTTTTTCTGGTATGCATATATAATGCCGCTTGCCACACCCCCGATTAGTATGATTGCAAGAAGCAGCCAAAGCCAGGGAAATCCGTCTTCTGTTCCACAGTCTTCCTCGCAGTCCTCATCTTCCTCGCAAATATCATCGCCGCACTCAGGAATATCAGGCCCTGCGCTTGATTTGCTTGATGGGTTTGATGAGCTGCTGCACAGCTTTTCAGCAGCCATTCTCAACTTTACATTTTCCATGCACTCAACACTGCCTGTTCCTGAAACATCGCACAGCTCAACATCCCTTGTCATCTTGCCTGTTGAAGGGTTGCATGCGCTCCACTGCGCTGGGGTGCAGTCAATTTCAGCTTCGCATGGAGGAGTCAGCAAAGTCATACCGCCCCCTCCTGTTCCTGTCATGCCTCCTATGTCAAGCAGGCATTCAATGCCGCAGCCGTCGCATCCTGTAACTGAAAGCAAGGTATCATCTGTCTTTCCGCTGCTTGCTTCATAATAGCTTCCATCCTGTGTGAGCCTTGCTGTAAAATAAAACTCAGGGTCTGTGTCATCATCATCTTCAATGTATGAGGCAACCCACGGCGCAAACCAGATGTCAACATCAGTTGGGTTTCCTGCGTCATCATCCACATCTGTTAAAATCTCAACTGCATCAACAGTATCCTCAAGGCTGTCATGGCCTGTGCTGTGCTCATATATTTTGAATTCAACATTGTCCACATCCTCATCGCATCCCTCTGCCCAAAGCAGCATGTAAACAGAATCACCTTCATTTGCAGAGTTTATCTCCTCTGCATCGCAGTTAATCCAGAAGCTCATATCTTCATAAATAGTGCATTCGCTTGCGCCGCATGCGCTGTCGTCTTCATCAATATCGCCATCACAGTCATTGTCAATGCCGTCATCGCAAACCTCATCAACACCCGGGTTGATATAAATATTAGTGTCATCGCAGTCAATATTTGCAGCTCCACCGCAGTCAACGCCGCCTGTTTTAGCCTCTATACTGTATCCGTCATTGTCAGCGTCTGTGCATGCATCATCAATAATGCCGTTGCAGTCATTGTCAATGTCATCGCCAGGCAATTCATCTACGCCTGGATTTACATCCGGATTGTTATCATTGCAGTCAAGCCCAGAAGGGCAGTATGTGCCTGCATAAGGACAGTAGCCGTCACCGTCCTCGTCAGGCGAAGGAATTGCCATTACCAAAACAGCAAGAACTGATAATAATATGGATATTAAGATAATAGCCCTCTTTTGCATCATTATTTAATAGGGATAGTGCTTTTTAAATATTTCTATTTAGTTAATGCCAAGCTCTACCTTGATATCCTCTTCTTTCCATCCCTTTGAAACAAGGTTATTGAGAATCTTTTCTTTTGGTATTTTTCTTGCGATTGCTGTCTTAATGTAATCCTGCATTGGATTTAAGTTTGTTGTCGGCTTTTCAGCTGCCTTTTCCTTTTTCTCCCATTCCATCTCGCCAAAGGCAAACTTGATTTGCTCGTCTTTCCATCCTTTTTCAAGCAGCCTGCTTTTTATCACAGAATCCTCAATCTTCTTTTCCCTTGAAGTTCTTATGAAATCCTTGACAGATTCAAGGTCGTTCTGGCTTGTGAAGGGCTTTTTCTTTTTTGTTAAATGCCAAAGGCTGTATTTCCCGCGGTAAAATGCAAGATAGGCAAACAAGAGCCCTGCAATTATTATGATGATAAATAATGTTAACCATGGGAATTTTGATGCGCAGTCTTCAGGGCATGTTTCTTTAGTTTCAAGTATCAATGTGCAGATGTCATCCCCGCATACTGCCTTATCTCCAGTATCTATATCCTCGGGGACTTCCTCTGTCGGTACAATGATTGTTTTAACTTTGTCTATTGCAACATCAAAGTCTGTTTTTACCACGTAATTCTTTTCAACTTTTGAGCCTGCTGCAATGCTTGATTCAAACCATTTAACTACAGGGTCATCTTCAACAGGAGTTGGAGGCTCTTCAAATGTTATGTCGCTTCTTGAGTCAGCAACAGTTTTTGCTATGACTTCATATATGTCTATCTTGCTTAACGCAGCTCTTGCAGTAATCTCTTTCTTGACAAGGGTATATTTTGTTATTGTATCCTCAAAGTCCTTTATTGAGAATGCTATGACAGACGCCTTTATCTGCGCCTTGTCCTGCATTAAATAAACCTCTTCCTTCCTGTCTGCAGGCGCCACATCCGTTGTTATGTCATTCGGCTCTATAAGCTGGAAATCCCTTATTGAGCTTCCAAAGATAATCTCCTTTGGCAGCCTTTCCCGAAACTCACTTATTCTGTCCCTGTTTGCCTGCGTGTCAGATGTTATTTCTGTTTCAAGGTCTGCAAGCTCTATTTTTGCAGCGGCAATGTCTGCTTTAAGCCCTAATATCTTTAGTATTAATTGAGTGTCGCCTGTTGCAGATGATAATTCATCTAATGCATCACTTGTTTCAGCAAGCATTCCTAAGGCTGATGAAGGGGCTGAGATTACGCCGCCGACAGTGAATGTGTCATTTGCTTTTTCCCCGTTAAAACTTACCTCAACAAAGCCTTCATTTGCAGTTGCCAGCACTAGCTGCGGCACTTTAATGTTAAATACAGAAAGAGGTATTTCAATTGTGTCATTCTCAGGCAATTCAATGTCATTTATTTCTTCTATTACAGAGCCTGATGCAGTCAAGTCATAGAAAACATTGACGCTTGTGGGGCTGCCAGAGCCTATCCTGTATTCAAGCTCAAGGTTGCTTACCCTAAAGCTGCCTGTGTTGTTTGCAGTGAACTTTAATTCTATAACGCATTCAAGGTCATCGCAAATTCCCCTTTCAGGGCTCTGGACTATTGTTTCCATTGCGCTTTTCATGGAGTCAGGCCCTGTTCCCCATTCGCTGAAGTCAATGTCCCCTTTCAGGTCTTTTGGATAATTGCCTGCTTTTATTTTGATAAAAGGGTTGCCTGCCCTGAGCCATGTGCACTCGTCTGTCTCTGTGTCGCCTCTCCAGCATTCATAGGCAGTATCCGTGGCTCCTGCCTGCGCCTGTATCTCGTAAAGCCCTGTAGCGCTTGTGCCGTTTGTTGAATACACGCACGCCAGCACATATCCTGAAATCGCATTATCTGAAATGTTGGTTATGTTGCAGCTTCCCCATTGAAATGTGTCTGTTTCAGGCAGGTCACAGTTCTTCACTTCCTCATCAGGCCATACATCATCCCCAATACTGTCTATGTCTATGACAACAATGGACGCTGTTATGTTGCCTGCTGTGTCAAGCCTGTTGTATTTGGCAAATATCTGGAAGTCTTTTGACAGCGGAGTCTCAATAATCTGGCAGATTCTTGTCAGATTGTCCATTATTTTTTTTCTTTCGCCTTCTGTTTCCTCAAAATCCTCAGGCTTTATGTAACCAGACCAGCCGCTTCTTGCGCCAAGATGATGCCATTCAATGCTTCCGTCTCCGCCCACATCCATTTTTACGTTTGTAAGAGCATTGGTGCTGCTTGCTGCCATGCTCATGTCAATTAAGTTTATATCCGAGTCTAACAGGGCTTTTACCGCAATGCTTCTCTCCTGCCTGTCTGTGAATGATAATGTCTTAAATGTTTCAGGGTTCTCTGCCTTTTTTATCGGCGTGCTTTCTGTGTAATTGATTGATGCGTTTGTCAATACATCTGTAATAAGCCTTTCTTTTTCTGTTCTCTTCATCGGAAGCTGGATTTTTACGCTTATTTCAGAAGAAGGGGAAATTGCTTTTGACAAGGGAATTGTGATTGTTCCAGACAGTGTTTCATTCACTGCGAATGATGATTTTGAAAGCTCTATTTCAAGCTTTGGCGTTAAATTTGATGCGTTTGATACAGTGCTTATTGCAGTGTATGAGCCTGCAAAAAGCAGAATTAATGCCGCGACTATGAACAGTATTGATTTATAATTCATATTATTACCTCTTTTACCCTATTATATATATAGAGAAGAATATTTAAAGATAACTGCGCAGTTTATATTATAAATTGGCGCAGTTCTCTTATGGATAAGCACCAAGTGTAATCTTATAATTTGTGCGCTTATCCATAAAATTAACTGGCTTTGGATTAGCCTCTAAATCTTGATTCCACAAGCTATTTAAAGCATATTTTCAGGGTATTTAGCTTATGAAGGTACTTGTTACAGGCGGCGCAGGATACATTGGCTCGCATATTGTGCATCTACTGCATAAGAAGCATGATATTACTGTATTTGATTCTCTTGTTAACGGGCATAAAGAGAGCTTGCCTGATGTTAGATTTGTTAAAGGATGCCTGTCTGATACTGAATTATTGGATAAGGTGTTTTCTGAAGGTTCTTTTGATGCTGTTATGCATTTGGCTGGCTTTTTAGAGGCAGGAGAATCAATGCAAAAGCCTGAGAAGTATTTCCAGAATAATACTGTCAATGGCTTTAATTTGCTTAATATGATGCTTAAGCATGATGTGAAGAAAATAGTATATGCTTCAACAGCAGCTGTTTATGGCCAGCCTTCAGAAGTGCCTATTACTGAGGATGCTGAGAAAAAGCCCACTAATTATTATGGGTTAAGCAAGCTGATGTTTGAACAGATGCTTGATGCTTTGGAAGTTCATGGCTTGAAAAGCATTTCATTAAGGTTTTTTAATGCTTCTGGCGCTGGTTTTGGGGTTGGTGAAAAGCATGATCCTGAAACGCATCTTGTTCCTCTTGTATTGTTTGCTGCTTTAGGAAAAATGGAGCTCAAATTATTCGGCACTGATTATGACACTCCTGACGGCACCGCTGTCAGGGATTATATTCATGTTCTTGATATTGCAAAAGCTCATTCTCTTGCATTGGATGCTATTGAGAAAGGTGTTGTTGGAAAGTATAATCTTGGTTCTGGCAAGGGGTATTCTGTTAAAGAGGTTATTGGCATGTGCAAGGAAGTTAGCGGCAAAGATTTTAAGGCTGTTGAAGTTTCAAGAAGGGCAGGGGACCCTGCTGTTCTTATTGCTTCTAATTCCAAGGCTTTTAATGAGTTGGGTTGGAAGCCGGAGTATTCTTTGAAAGAGATTGTAGCTAGTGCTTGGGATTGGCATAAGGATAATCCGGATGGATTTAAAGAGTAAATTCTTATCAATTATTAGTTAGATAAGTTTATTAAACCAGTAGCGATAATATTAACCTATGCACTGTAAATCAATAGAAGATGAAAATAAATACCTTTCCCAGAATCCGTTGATGAAAATCGCGCTGCGTAAATTCAGCCAAGGTGTTATAAATCTTAGTTTGTTATGCAAGCCAAAAAATATACTGGACATTGGCTGCGGCAACGGCTTTGTTACAAAAGAGCTGGCAAAAACCTTCCCTAAAGCAAAAATCACCGCAGTTGATATTGAGGCAGAAAAGATCGCTTATGCAAAAAAGAATAATAATTTAAGCAATATCACTTACCAGCGCAGAAATCTCTTCCGCCTAGGCTTTAAGAAGAATTCATTTGATCTTGTTATCTGCAATGAGGTCATTGAGCATCTTCAGAATTATAAGAAGGCGCTTGAAATAATAAGCAGCTTATCTTCAGAGCATATAATTGTTTCTGTGCCAAACGAGCCATTTTTTAGGATTGCAACATTTTTGAGGGGAAAATTCTTAAGAAGCCTGGGGAACATGCCCGGCCATATCCATAATTGGAGCAAGGATGAGTTTGTGAAGCTGCTTGGGCCTTACGGCAAATTAATCAAAGTTTTCACGCCTGTTGTCTGGACAGTTGCGCTTATCAAAAAGAGGGGGCTATGAAAAAATCATCTTTCCTGGCACTGTCTGTTTTTGCTGTTGCACTTGCATTATTCTTTTTCGGGCGCGTTATTTATCAGACATTGGGAGAATTAAGGCAGATTGATCTCAGTATGAATTATACATACGCCTTTTCTTCTGTTTTATTCTGCCTTGCAGGATTTTTTCTGCTTGCAGTTGGCTATCATCTTACACTTACCAAGATTGGCGCCGTGGTTTTGTTCAGAAAATCCTTTAAAGCCAGGGCTTTTTCAGAACTGGGGAGCTATGTGCCTGGAAAGCTCATGACTCTTTTTGCAAGGATGCATTACTTGCGAAAATGGGCCAGTAAAACAGAAGTGGTTGCAAGTTCATCAATAGAATGCGCAGCATTAATCTTTTCATCCATCCTGGCTTTTGTCCTTATTAATCTTATCCAGCCAGGCATATTTTCTGAATACTCACTCGAGTTTAGCAATTAATCTGAGCACCTAAATAGGGTAGATGGGATTTCTCGTCGTCAAAACCGCTTTGTTAAGCATTCGTTTAAACGAAAAGTAGATACCAATATTAGCAAAATTCTTCAAGCCCAAGCACTTTTAC
>JAHJRD010000059.1 GCA_018830945.1 Nanobdellota archaeon
AACATAATGGCGTGCTTCTTTTTCATTTAATTTTGATAAAAATCTTAACTTTTCTTTTATCAAACTCTTTTTATCCATGTTAAAAGATAAAGAATATTACTTTATAAACTTTACCAAGTTATTTTGCGGAGATTCCTAAGGTAGTTCCTGTACAAACTCCTGAAGAATTAATCTAAATTCACATTGAATTTTTTAGCGAATCTTTTTGCTACAATCTCGCCCACTTCCTCTTCGCTCAATCCTGATTTTGCCTTGCCTTTTAGGCTGCCTTTCATAGCCGCAAGCTTTCTTATTGCCTCATCCTTTTCAAGCTGCGTAAGCTGGCTTCTTATTGCTCCTCTTATGAACTCTGTCCTTGTGCTATAGCGGTTCTTTGCCAGATTCTTGTCTATGTCTTTTAATAGGGAATCTTCCATTTTCAGGCTTATTGTTTGCATATTACTTTGTATATACTAAGTAATATTTAAGGCTTTGGGTGGAATTCTAATCGCTTTATCTTATTGCCTTTTATTTCCAACAGAATATTCTTGTCAGGGCCAAATCCTGCGTTTACAACAACTGTCTTTCCTATCCTGCATTTGCCCAAGTGCTCGTGCATGTGGCCTGCAATGCAGATTAACGGCTTGTATTTTTCAATAATCCTTCTTGTGATTATTGAGCCAAAATGCTTGCCATTCATTGGGGATGATTTGTTTATAATCTTGTCAAGCTTTGTGTTGTAAGGCACGTTGTGGGAAAGGAAGATTACAGGGGCTTTTGCTTTTTTGAAAAGTTTCTGCAGCTTTTTTAAGAATAAATCCGACAGCTTGATGCGCCGCTTCTGCTCTTTTGTATACGGTCTTTTTGCATAAATAGGGTAATCAGGGGAAGAGGAAAGGCCGTAGCCAATAATTGTGATGCCTTTGAATTTTCGTTGCTTAAAATGACAGTCTTTTATATTGGGAAATTGTTTAATCAAATTTTTGTAGAAATTTGTCCGATAAAATTTCCATTCATAATATTCTTTCAAAAAGGCGCTGTTGCCATAATAATCAATATTGCCTGGCACTATAAATACAGGCGCATTGAGCTTGTTTAGCTTTTCTAAAACTTTCCTCCCTCTTTCAACATCCCGTTTTATCATTTCTTTTGCTTTTTTCCTGCCTACAATATTATACCACGGAATGTGCCATTTCTCTCTTGGTATTTTGAAAAGGATATCTCTCCCTTCAAATGAGCAGAAATCCCCGGGAAAGATAACTGCGTCAAACTCTTTAAAGTGGATTTTCGGCAGTGCGCCGTGCAGGTCGCCGAGTATTAGGAATCTCATAAAAAGAATAAGAAGCAGTTAAGTATAAAAGAGTTATGCTATCTGTAAGCATAGTTATCCAGCAAATCGCAACAGTCAAAGAATATTTTTCTTGCAGAGCCTTTAAACTGGGGTTTTTTTCCAATGCCGTATTTGCAGACGTATCCGGCTTTGTGCAGCATTTTCTTCCTTTCGAGGCTTTTCGGATAATTGGATAACAAGACATTTGTATTAAACAGGTAGTTGTAATAATAGTCTATTTTTGTTTCTTTTAATTCATCTATTGCCTTGCTGCTGCCTGCTAGAATCTTGTCTGAATTCTTTAAAATAGGAAGAAGCTCTTTAAGCGGCGGATGGACATCATTAAATGTATCGGAATGTATCTTAAGTAAATTTTTCAGTTTTCCAGCCCCTATATATTCAACTTCCTCTTCATATACAGAATAAGGAAGTATTAGAACTGCTATGCCTCTTTTTTTAAGCTCCACCTTTATTTCTTCGAGGAATTCTTGAAGGATTTTCAAAAATTGCCCTTTCTTAACATCTTTCTTTGGGATTGCAAAGAAATCAATGTCTCTTTTCATGCTGCCAAAGAAACAGGCATAGCCGAATACATCCTTGTATTCTTTTTTGGCAAGCTTATTCTTAAAAAGTTCTATCAATTTACTTTCATTCATTATTTTAATAGGGGCTTTTATACTTTAAAAATATGCCTATCCCCTTTCCCACCCTTTTCCAGCACCTGCAGAATATTCTTTACAAACTTCTGCGCATTAGAAATTGACTCTTTTGCCGGAGTTATATTGGCCTGCGCTATTGTCTGGTATGTGAAATGCCCCCTTTTCCATTTTTCCTTGCCAAAAAGCCCAAGAAGATATTCCGCCCTTACAATCATTGCCTTGTAAATCTTAAGCAATTCCACATCAAGCTCGCCATTGTCCACGAGCTCTTTCCTGAATGCCTCAAATGTTTTTCTGTGAACTTCAGGCGGCGCTGTCTTAATGCCTTTATCGAGCAGGATAGCCTTTGCTGCATAGAATATTGCATAATATGCGTGGGAAATCGCTCCGCTGTAAAATGTATCTTCATCCCTTGCGCCTGTCTTCTCTTTCAGCTCATTGCTGCCTGAGAGTATGAAAATTGCTGATGCCAGCCTGACTTCATTTTCAGCCCTTTCAATGTAAAGCCTAACCCCTGAATCCATGCGCAACTGCCTCCCTTAAAATGGAATAATAGGATTCAGGATTATGGAATATAAGGCGGTTCCTGAATGCTTCCTTCCCGTAATTCTCCTTTTTATCCAAAAGCATTGCAAGAAACTCGCTTTTTTTGAACACATAAGGGTGGGCTTCAGGCATTGAAAGCTCTGCCTCATGTTTTACATAATTCATTACCCTTTGCGTGCTGATTTCATCGGTTATTACTATTACATCAATGTCTGATTTTTCAGTCTGTGTGCCTTTTGCATAGCTTCCTGCAACAAGAAGCGTGAAGTAAGGCGTTGGCACTGCCCTGAGAATCCTTTCTATCACGTGATTTGGCACTTTTGAGCTAAAAGCCGCTGCCTCTTCCATCAGTGAGAGATAAGCTACTGCCATAGGCTCATCAAGGTTTATAGAGCAGGCTATTGATGCGCCTGTGCGCCTTGATTTCAGAATATTCTCTTTTATCATCTTGTTTGCCATGTTGTATGTCCAGCTGTATGAGGCATTTCCTATCTTCTTTGCTATTTCCCGGATTGTATATTCAGCAAAAGGGTTCTTCCTGAATAGCTCTATTATCCTTAGCTGTTTTTGGGTTAATAGTTCCATTTTTGCCATCTATTTAAAGATAATCCTTATAATTTATATACCTTTCTGTTTAAAAGGATAATATTATACTTTTAAAAGTATAATGGCAAAAGAAGGCTGATGTCCACAAAATGCAAATATAGTGGGTTGAGTTGATTGTGGAACTTTGGATAGGCTACTTACGGGATATTGACGGCTCAACCTGCTATCAGCAAGTTGATTCTATTTGTTCCGGAATCTAATCAACTTGCTATAACTTCTTAAAATGTGGACTATATCCTCTTAACTGTCTTCAAATCCTCTACTCTTTTCTTTAAGGGTATTCCAGATGCAAAGAAATGCCAGAACACTTTCCTTATCCAGTCTATCCATTCTGCATCATACACTTCATAGAATATGTATGTCTTCTTCTTGCCTTTCTCAGCAGGATCCTTTATCTCTTTTAATTTAACAACCTTGTCGTCAATGACAAAAGCGCGTAGCGGCTGCTCGCAGTGCCTTATCTCAATCCTGTCCTTTCCCGCCATTGTGTTTATGGTGTTTATCTTTTTTGCGTTTTCAATTGACTCAATGTTTATGTCAGCAATGAACTTTACTGATATGTTTCTTTCTGCTAATTCTGCAAACACGTCTGAAAGCTTCTTTTTTCCCTGCTGAAGATTGGCCCATGATAAATTCCCTGAAAAAATCAATACCTGCTGCTGCGCTGACAATAAAGAGCCAACCAGGTCCTGCTTTACATTCAATAATTCCTCTTCCTGCTGCTCGAAGAAAGCAGTTCTCTTGTTCTTGTCAACATATTGATAAATGTCAAATGCTGAGAAATCCTCTTTCTTTCTTCCAACTTCCAATCTTTTGAATAATAATTCCTGCGCTCCGGAAGCATTGACTTCTCCCACGCTATTCCAGTAGGCTATCTTTAGGGCGCCCCTTGTGCCTTCCCTGAATGTCCTGAAAGCTATTTGCCCTGTCTCAGAGGCAATCTTCTGCAAATAAGCCTCTGCTGTTCTCCAGTTCTTGCTCAATAATTGAGCAGTCTCCTGCACAGTCCTTGGCTTTTCCCTTACAAAGCTTATAAGCCTCTTTTCTGTTTTTGCATCAAGCATAATAATGTAAATAAAAACTGTCTTATATAGTTTTCTGCAACACTGATGCATTAAACATGTAGGCAAATAATATCATGACTACAATGCTATGCTATAAGTATGGATTCAAAAAAGGGTTTCGGGGGTGATACTTATCGATGCCAAACAAATTAAATTGTACGAAGCAAGGGCATACAGGTGGGTTGGAGCAAAGTATGAACTGTCCTGTCTTTATGCAGTATTAGCAGAGTCAAATGTTGAGGCAAGAAGCAAGCTTGTTAAAGCGCTTGGTAAAGACTGGAAAGCGTCTGAAGCAAGAGAGATAACTTACAGTGAAAACCTGCCTCTTGAAAAACGGCTTGAGCTGTGCGCAAAGCTTGGATTTGAGATAATCAAGGAGGGGAAATGCAGGGAAGAATAGAAGTCATAACAGGCCCAATGTTCAGCGGCAAGTCAACTGAATTAATAAAAAGGGTTGAAAAGTACAAGGCTGAAGGCTATAAGGTGCAGGCATACAAGCCATTAATGGACAATAGGTATGCTGTTAATTCTATAGTCTCGCATAATAATGAAAAAACAAGAGCTCTGCCTGTAAGCTCTGTTGATGAGATTCTTGCAACGCTTGCTCTTGACACAGAGGTTGTTGCGCTTGACGAAGTGCAGTTTTTTGATGAAAGAGTGCTTGTTCTTGCAAACCAGCTGGCATCAAGCAATAAAATATTGATAGCTGCAGGCCTTAACCTTGATTTCAAGGGCGACCCTTTCTGTTTTTTAAATTCAAAGCGCACAATGTATGAGCTTATATCGCAGGCTGGCAAGGTTGATGTGCTGTCAGCAGTGTGCGATTATGTTGAAAATGATGTTAAGTGCGGAAAGCACGCGACAAAAACACAGCGCATGGTGAACGGGGAGCCTGCGCCTTACGACAGCCAGCTTGTTTTGGTTGGCGCGTCTGAGGCGTACTGCGCAAGGTGCTCAAAGCACCATTTTGTGCCTGGGAAACACGAGAAAGCTTAGTGCTTTCTCTGCTGCATAAAGCCACGCTTTATACAGCACGAGTAAAAACGGAGGGATGACGATGGATTTTGAGGGAATAGAAGAAGTAGTCGCAAGACTAATGGAAACAGAAGACAGGAAAGACGTGGAATTCAGGCACATCATAGCGGTGACTGAAGTGGGGGATGTTGGGAAGTATATTACGCATGACCCAAACCTTAACCCTAATGCAAGGCCGCACGGCACACAAGAGGATGAAGTGTTGGCTTATGGCCAGGCATTTGTGCAATTAGCTGCCTTGGCGCATCTGAGAGGGATATCCCTAAGAGAAGCTTTTGAAAAGGGCATGCAGAACTGGCTTGACGCTGACTGGAGAAAAAAGGAAAAGCAAAAAGCAGCTAAAGAGCTGAAAGGCTTGCCTGCTTCACCTGGCTATTTCTCAGGCATTGCAGAGGTTGTGACAAGCACAAGCCAGGTAAGGTATACAGGCACAATTCTTGTTGTGAATTATGCTAGGCCTGAATATGCTGAATTCTTAGGGAAGTATTCTGCGTGCGTTTCAGATCATGGCGGGCTGACATGCCATCTTGCGAATATTGCAAGGGAAATGAACATGCCTTGTGTTGTTGGGACTGGAAATGCAACTGAGCTGATAAAGACAGGAATGGCTCTTTTAGTAGATGGCTCTGAAGGAAAGGTAATTTTGGAGTAAAAATGGCAAGAGAAAATATTATTGATCCGGCTCTGCAGGCTTTGAGAAGGATGAATCTTGAAGCAATCTCCAAAGAACAAGGAACAGATCTTTTCTGCCCATACTGTGAAGCTCATTTGCCGCATACAATGGCAACTCTTGGAGGGCAGGTTGCTACTGGAAAGCGCGATGGTTTTGGCCAGAGGGAATACAGGAGCGCATTGTATTGTCCTTTGTGTGAGAGGTATTTTGACAAGGAGCCTGAGCAGTTAAAGCTTTTCACGGAGAAACAATAATAGACTTATTTATTTTCCAATAGCCTCCCTTTGCGGAGCCGTATCTTATTATGACTTTTTTTATTTTTAATTTATCTATATGCTTTTGAATCGCAGAGGGGTTTATGCCTGCTTCTTTGGATAATTTTTGTATAGATATCCCTACTTTAGCACTTATTTAACTTAGATTTCAGCTTTTTTGTATTTCTTCGTCGGAGAAACTTCAGATAGCCCCATTGGAGGAATATTGTGTAGTGTATAACTTTAGGTGTATTTTTTGAGTTCAAGAACATCCAT
>JAHJRD010000060.1 GCA_018830945.1 Nanobdellota archaeon
AAAAATGAAGATAATGGTGCAGAACTCAAGCGGAGCTGCAATAACAACAAGCATGCATATGCAGGTAAAAGTAAAGCACCCTGTATTTGGCACAATGAATTATATTATTGAAGACCTTAGCGGGGGCATAACTTACCTGCCAATATTAAACAACAGCAACTGGGCAAAAGTAAGCGTCTATCCAAACGAGGGACCGCCTGTTGAAAAGACATTAAACCTTGCTTTAACGCAGAATAATGTGACTGTGCAGATAGGCGAGATGACATTCAGAAGGCCGCTTCCGAACGGAAGCCTTGATTCACAGGGAATTAATGTTTCCAACAAGGACATTGACCCGTTTACTGGAATCAATATGACCTTTTACAGGAATGCTGACGGCTGTAACACTCCAAACCCGCCTGAAAGCTGTGTGTTAACAAGAATGGATGCAAACGACTTCAACCCAATGGTTGTCATGATGGCTGGCAAGGTTAATCTTGAACTGAAGATGACTGGCTCTGGCACAACACTCTTCTTTGTGAACTTTGACTTATTGTCTGCAAAGCCGCCAACAAACAGCATAATGAGCAATAATGCATCAAGTGCAAGCGCTTCTGCGCAAACACAAACATGGGAAGCAGGAAGCTTTGTGCCGCATGTGTATGACCATGCGTTTGTTGTAATGCCTTACAATGAATCAAGGGGCGCGCCGGACTATATTAATGAGAGCCTCAGCAGCTTTAACATGAGCCTGCCTTACCTTAAGGATGAGAATTGGAATATTGTATGGAACGGCACTAACGGCAGCACAACAGCAAGCCTGCCTGATGAATACACAGACTTCAATGCAGGCATATATGCGCCATTGCTCAGAACTGGAGGATCAAATTGCAGCCTAACCAATGCCTCATCTGCCTGCTTTATGAACAAGACAAATTCCAGCACAATTGGCGGATATTTTTCACTGAGAGTGCCGCACTTCTCAGGCGTTGGCGCTGGCATAACAGGGCTTGCGCCAGCAGCAGGAGCAGCAGCTACTACTACTACAACCACAACAAGCGGCGCATCATCAGGAAGCACTGCAGAGACAGAAGTGTCTGAATCAAGGACTTTCACGAACATTGCAGCAAACTCTGAAAACACATTTAGGATTAGCAATGCTGAAAAAATAGGAGTAAATGCGCTTGTGTTTTCAACAACAGAAGATTTAGCTAATGTAAGAGTTACTGTCACAAAGCTTGTTGCAAGGCCAAGCAGCGTGGATAAAGCTCCTGAAGGCGGGCTTTACAGGTATATTGAAGTTGACGCGCCAATGCTTGAAGGAAAACTCAAGGAAGCCAAGGTACAGTTTGAGGTAACTAAAAAATGGCTTGATGACAATGATTACAAACCAGAACATATAAGGCTTGTAAGGTTTGCAGATAACAGCTGGAGAACATTGACAACCTCAATCTTGAGTGAACAAAGTGATAAAGTGTTTTATGAAGCAATAACACCTGGATTCAGCTATTTCGCTATAACTGCTGTGAAAGAAGCAGAGGAAGCAGATGCAGAAGAAGCAGAGGAAGCAGAAGATACATCTGTTGGAGAAGACGCGCTTATCACAGCACCAACAGCTGAAGAAAAGGAAAGCAGCCTGATAAGGACACTGCTAATAGTTGTTGGAGTGCTTGCGCTGCTGCTGCTTGCAGCACTAGGCTATAAAAAAAAAAGAGTCTTAGTGTTCTGGCGCGAACCAACAGATAAAGAAAGGCAGGAGCACCTAAGAGGCCAGTTCCTCAAAAGAAAGAAGCAGCAGTCATGGGGCGGCGGAAACGACTAAGCCCCTTTTTTATTTTTTCTAATTCTGTTTTACCGCAACATTAAAAAAGGCATTGTATCTTCAAAGTAATCTATGGGCTCGTAGCTCAGTTGGTAGAGCGCTCCCCTCGCACGGGAGAGGTCTCGGGTTCGAAACTCATTAGAGCGAATTTCCCGACGAGTCCATAACTTATTCTCTAACCCTGCATAGGGTGGGGTTTTCTAGCGACTGCTCGAAAACCTCCTTTGCGATACTCGAAAGCTTTATAAACAACCCTATTTTCACAAAAGGGATATGGCACGAGTAAAACAAAGTGCCATTTCGAACGAAGTGAGAATATGGCAGAGGAACTATTGATACCATTGGACACTTACCTTAAAGTAGGGCTTCATATAGGCACAAAGTTCAGGACAAAATACATGGAGCCTTTCATTTACAAGGTAAGGCCTGACGGCCTTGCTGTGATGAATGTAAAGAAGATAAGCGAAAGAATAGAGTTGGCTGGCAGGCTGCTTTCACAGTATGAGCCTAAAGAGATTCTGATTGTATGCAGAAGGGAAAACGGATGGAAGCCTGTGAAATTATTTTCAAAGCTTACAGGCATTAATGTTATTACAGGAAGATACAGGCCCGGGCTGCTTACAAATCCAGCGCTTGAGGATTTCACAGAAACAAAATTGATATTGGCTGTTGATCCATGGCCTGACAAGAATGCTGTTGTGGATGCTGTTGCAACAGGCGTGCCTGTGATTGCATTGTGTGATACAAACAATGAAGCAACAAATGTTGATCTGGTTGTTCCTTGCAATAACAAGGGCAAGAAAAGCATTGCTTTGATATTCTGGCTTCTTACAAAAGAATACATGAAAAACAAGGGGCTTTTGAAGGAAGGCGAGGAAATCAAGGAAAACCTTGATGATTTCACTCCTGAATGATTATTTTTAGTTTTGCCTGATATGCCTGCTCCCGGACACCCTCTACTTATCGTTTGATATTTCTCCTTACATAAGTTATTAAAGATTTGAGTTTATTTCTTCTAAGCGGGAGTTTAATCTCTGCAACTTCAGCAGGCGTTTTTCCTTTCAGCCCTTGGTTTGGATTTACAAAATT
>JAHJRD010000006.1 GCA_018830945.1 Nanobdellota archaeon
TAAAAGTGCTTGGGCTTGAAGAATTTTGCTAATATTGGTATCTACTTTTCGTTTAAACGAATGCTTAACAAAGCGGTTTTGACGACGAGAAATCCCATCTACCCTATTTAGGTGCTCAGATTAATTGCTAAACTCGAGTTTTAAATTTTTTTATTAACTAAAGTGTGCCGGAGGCCGGCCTTTTCTTTTCAAGCCTTTCCCGCTTTATTCTCCCCTTAGCACCCATTTAAACCCATTTTAGCACAATATATTTATATACTTCTTAATACATACTATACATCCATGGCTGACAACAAGATTAGAATGCCCTCCAGCGGAGGGGGATTAATAAGGTATTATGACGAGTACAAGAGCAAGATAGAGATACCGCCGATGTATGTGATTATCGCAATTTCAGCGGCAATTGTCCTGCTGACTGTTCTTCGCTACATGAAGCCGTTAGGCTGAGAGAGAAAATTAAAAATGATGCCGAACCTAGACCCAAGGCTGATGAAAGCAGCAATGAAGAAAATGGGCATAAAGCAGGAAGAGATTGAAGCCAATGAAGTCATAATAAAGGCAAGAGGCACAGATATCATAATCAAGAATCCCTCCATAATGAAGATGACAATGGCAGGAAGGGAAAGCTTTGAGATTACAGGAGATATAGAGGAAAGAAGCTTTTCAGCTGAAGACATAAAGACAGTGGCTGAGCAGGCAGGAGTTGATGAAGACACTGCCAAAGATGCATTGAAAAAAGCAAACAACGACCTTGCACAAGCCATAATGGCTTTAAAGGGCGAATAATGGAAGAGCTAAAGCAGCTTATTGCAGAAGCAAACAAGGAGTTTAAGAAAGCCGACCATCTGGCATACATGACATATCCAATGGTGAGGGAGACAAAGCTGCTTTATGTGATTGCAGAAGTGCTTTACAATTCATTGTCAAAAGGCGTTGAAGCAATGCTTGCGTATGAGCGGCTTTACAAGCGCATACCGCTTGTGCCTGGCTGCCTTGAGGCAGAGCTTGAGTTGTTCAAGGATGTTGCAGGCAAATACGGGTTCAACAGGAACATTGTATTGATGCTCCTTGACCTGAAAGCTTTGATGAATGCAAAGAAGGACGGGCCTGTTGAGTTTGTAAGGCAGGGCAAGTTCGTGATATGCGACGAGGATTACGGCATGAAAGTGCTGGATATCCAAAAGGTGAAAGCATACATAATGGACGGAAAGGAGTTCATCGCAAGGATGAACCACGTGCTAAGGAGTGTGAAGGTGTAACAATGGGCGAGAACAGTGCATTAGAAGAAATGAAAAGAGTGGACCATCTTATATTTGTGACTTTGAAATACACAAGGACAGTTGATGTTATAAGAAATGTGCTTGAGCGGCTTGTGAGCACAATGGATTTCCAGATTGCTGACTTGCTTGAGCATTACAGGAAAAAAGGCAAGCTTGTTTCTGTGCCTGCTGCAACCCTGATAAGGTGCAGGAAGCTTGAGACCATATTCCCAAAAGATTCTGAGATAAAAGACCTGATTGACTTTTACATGCGGCTTAAGAAGCTTGTCACGTCAGAGTACAAGAAGAAAGAGGAGTACAGGAAGAACGTTGCAATGATTACAAAGGAAGATGAAGTTACGATAGACAAGCTCAAGGTTTATGCAGAGGAAACAAAAAAATATATAAACTATCTTGATGCACTTATGCAATAGGCATTGTGGCAAGAAAAAAGAGGCAGGGAAATAACTTTCTGCTTGACAAGCCAAATAATTCTCCCTGAACCTTCCCAAATTTGACAACGGAAAGCTGAAAGCGCCTTTTAGCTTTATTGAAAATTTTCCGGAAAAAGCTCCAAAAACTGAAAATCTTTCATAAAACATCTGATTCTTTCCAACTTCTGTGAAAATTTTTCGCTTTTTAAGCCGAATGGCTTATTAAGGGAAAGCAGATGCAATAGCTTAAAATGCAAAAAAGCAAAGAAAAAGCATTAATATTAAGCCCAGAAGAGATTAGGGGCAGGATTTATACTATAAGGGGCAGGCAGGTAATGCCTGACTCTGACTTGGCCGAACTTTATAATGTGGAAATAAGAGCCTTAAATCAGGCAGTTAAGAGGAATGCTGACAGATTCCCACAAGAATTCATGTTTCAGTTAACAGAAGGAGAGCTTAATAACTTGAAGTCGCAAATTGTGACTTCAAACGGAGGAGAAAAGCAAGGAGGTAACTTGAAATCACAAATTGTGATTTCAAGTTGGGGAGGCAGAAGAACCCCCCCTTACGCCTTCACAGAGCAGGGCGTGGCAATGCTGTCAGGCGTTTTAAAAAGCCATATAGCCATAAAGATGAGCATCCAGATAATTAATGCATTCGTTGCAATGAGAAGGTTTATCTCCGCAAATGCGCAGGTATTCCAGCGGCTGGATAATGTTGAAAGGAAACAGATTGAGCATAACAAAAAATTTAATGAGCTGTTTGACGCAATACAAAGCAAGGGCATTAAGCCAGATAAAGGAATATTCTTTAATGGGCAGGCATTTGACGCGTATAATTTTGTCTCCGACATTGTCAGGGCTGCCGAAAAGTCAATAATCCTTATTGATAATTATGTGGATGATTCTGTCCTTATGCTGTTAAGCAAGAGATGCAAGGATGTTAAGGCTGTAGTCTATACAAAAGAGGTTTCCAGGCAGCTGATGCTTGACTTGGAAAAGCACAATTCACAATACCCTTCCATTGAAATAAGGGAGTTCGGGCAAGCCCATGACAGGTTCCTGATAATTGACAATAAATCTGTTTATCACTTTGGGGCTTCTCTTAAAGATTTAGGCAAAAAGTGGTTCGCTTTTTCAAAATTCGAAAAGGAAGCCATTAAGCTGCTTGGCAGGCTGGAAGCATAGGATATTCCAAGAAAGGATTGTTGCTCAGGCGCAGGAAACCAAGGAATTAATGCCGGAGGCGGGCTTTCTTGTCTCGCAAGCGTTAAGTTAATAAACAAATAACTTATAACATTAAATAAAGGAGATTTAGCAATAAAGGATACATAGAAGAATGGGAAAGAAGAAATGACAAGAATAATCGGAGTATTGGCTGGAAAAGGAGGCACTGGCAAGACAACTACTTCTGTGAATCTTGGCGCTGCGCTTTCTTATTTTGGCAGGGACGTGATTATTGTTGACGCAAACCTGACAACACCTAATGTCGGCTTGCACTTGGGAGTGCCTATTGTGCCTATTCACATTCACCATGTTTTGCAGGGAAAGAACCACATATCAGAGGCGATTTACGCGCATCCCACAGGGCTGAAGATTGTGCCTGGCAGCCTTTCAATAGAAGACCTGCACACAACAGATGCAAGCAAGCTGAAGAGGGCTGTAAAGCAATTAACAAAATACAAGCCTGACTTCATAATCATTGACGGCGCAGCTGGATTAGGAAGAGAGGCATTGAATGCAATGCTTGCTGCTGAAGAGCTTTTGATTGTTACAAATCCTGAGCTGCCTGCGATAACAGATGCATTGAAAACAATCAAATTGGCTGAAAAGCTTGACAAAAGAGTTACAGGCGTTGTGCTTGCAAAGACAATGCCAAACAACATGGATGTTTCTGTGAAAAAAACAGAGGAGTTTTTGGATAATCCGGTTATTGCAGTTATCCCGCATGACAGGACAGTTAGGGAGTCGCTTACAATGAAGGATGCTGTTGTGTTCACGCACCCAAAATCACATCCAGCTGTGGGATATAAGAAACTGGCAGCTGCATTGTCAGGCATGGATTATACAGAAGAGGCTGAAGAAGTATCAGTTGGGTTCTTCACTTCGCTTCTGGCAAAGCTGGGTTTAAAGTAGCCTGTTTCATCGTGATATAGATTTCTGTAAACTGCGCTTCCTGGCTCAAATCAACCTTTTCCTCGTTCTCAAGGTGCAATAATGGAAGCAATGTAAGAACTTTTTCCATTTTCCCCACGTCTCCTGCAGGAAGAAGCTTTGAAAAAGTGATTGTCTCTTTTTTCTCGAAAAATCCCATTATCCTGCCGTAAATGCTTTTCATGAGCTCCATGATGTCAACCTTTCTCTCAGGCATGAGCGGAATATTTTCAGTAAAGTACCTGTTGTGCTTGATTGTCCTTCTCTTGTCAACCTCCAGGGCCCTTTCAAGGGCTTTCATCAAATCAGAGACAGACACTTTCCTTTTTCTCGGCATTGGAGTCCTTATGCCTAAAGGAGGGTGGTCCACAACAGGCCGCTCAACAGGCATGAAATCCATGTCATCAAAGCTCTCTGTCTGCGGAAACAGGATTGAGTCAAAGTAAGCAAGGTCCTGGCCAACCAATCTTTCTGATTTGATTTTTACCAATAATGCAGCTGCCAAAAGCACCTTGCCTGATACTAAAAAGTTCATTGCCTGCATCTCCTTGATTGTCTGTATGTATTTCTGCGTCAATACAGAAACATCAATGTCCCATGGATTCATCTCCTCTGATCGTATTAAATCCTGGATAATTGTCTGCCAAGTTACCTCGTTTTGCTGAAGAATGATGTCAAGTATCTTGTCCTGCATAAGATGGTAGAAAGATGTAGGATTTATAAAGATTGCCGCCATTAATTTTAGCATGCTGACAAAGAACCACCAGCACCACATTGACCTGCTTGTGCAGCTTAAGGGCAGGCTTGGCAGGATTTACAGCCATTTGCTTATCCAGGCGTTTGCAGTATCCATGATTTCTGTGTTTATTCCTATACATCTATTAAAACTTGGCTTCTCGCTTGAAACAGTATTTTTATTTTTACTTATTCAGTGGGGATGCTTCAGCCTTCTTGCGCCAGTGGCAGGATTGGTAATCCAAAGAGTTGGGGTCAAGGAAGTCATCATGCTAAGGACGCCCTTATTGATTGGAGCGCTTGTTTTTTTAATATACATGGATGCAAAGCCGTTTCTGCAGCCTTACTTTCCTGTTGCTGCTTTAATGCTTGGAGCATCATCAATACTTTACACACTTTCAATAACATCCCTTTTTTCAAAAAGCATGCGCCTTAAAAGCCCTGGCTCTGACACAGGCAAATTATTTTCACTGCCGCAGATAGGCACAATAGCAGGGCCTTTTGTAGGCGGCTTCATCATATTGAAAGCAGGGTTTCCTGTATTGTTTGCAATTGTCTCTGTTGTAATGCTTCTCTCGCTTATCCCCATATTTAGAATCAAAAAGAATGTTGACCACCCTGATTTTACCGCAGCTGAAGCTTTTGGATTTTTCTTAACGCACAAGAAACTTGCCTTTTTGCTTAACATTTATTCAATAAGGCTGTTTGTCATTTACATGGTGGTGCCCATTGCAATATACCTTTCGCTGAACGATGTTCTCTCACTCGGATTTATCGTGTCATGCATTTCACTGCTTACAATGCTCATGATGCTGAAGATAGGGATATGGACAGACAAGATAGGCGTTAGAAGCATGCTTAAGTTTGGCGCTATTATTAATTGTTTATTCTTCTTTATCTTGGGGCTTGTTGCTAAAATGCCTGTCTTTATTTATATTTCAGTTGCAGCAGGCCTGATAAGCGCGTTTGCAGATGTTCCTATTGAGTCAAATGTGTACAGCATTGCAAAACGCCATAAGTCTCCTCTTCCTTTCCTTGTTTTCAAGGAGTTTTCATCTGCAATAGGAAGGGCGCTTCTTTTTGTGTTTCTTATATTGCTTGCAGACAAGCTTGAGCTTGCGTTTTATTTGGCTTCTGCTTCCTCTATTGTGCTTGCGTTTTTTTAGAAAGGA